>DAOMXG010000056.1:0-12920 GCA_035436995.1 Beijerinckiaceae bacterium | reverse complement strand
AACGGGATGTTGCCCTCAAACGGCAGCAGCCGCCCGGTCTCCGGGACGATCCGCACCGGCGCATCGGGATAGGCGGTGTGCCAGCCGGTGTAGGTCACGTTGTCATAAAGCTGGTCGTTGGAATCCCAGCCGACGATCACATCGCAGAAGCCGAAACCGCCTTCGAGCGCCGACAGGAACTTGTCGCGGCTGAGATATTTGCCACGCAGGATGCCATCGACATCGGTCACCCCGACCTTGATCGTGTCGATGCCATTGGCGGTGACGAACTGCCGCGCCTCCTCGCGCGATGCAAGCTTGAACTGGACTGGCTGGGCCGTCACGAACGCCTCCCGTGCATGGTTCTTTTCATATGTCGAATGCTATCTGCGCCGACCGTGCTTGACCATAGCCGGCATACAGTTGATCACAACGGCCCGAATTGATCGGAAAGCGCGGCAAAGACCCGTTCAAGGTCGGCTCGCCCCTCCGGTCCGAGCGGCGTCTGCGGCAGCAACGGGTCGCCGACATCGTAGCCCTGCAAGGCGAGGCCGCCCTTGATGCAGGCCGCCAGGTTGTATTTCGCGAAAGCCTGGTTGAGCTGCCACAATCCGCGTTGCAACGGCATGGCGGCGTCGAACTGGCGTTCCCGGCACATCTGGTAGAGCCTGACGCTGAGGCGCGGCGCGATGCAGGCCGGACCCGCCATCCAGCCGACCCCGCCGATCAGCATCACGGCCGCCGGGATATGCGCCGAGGCCGCGAACACCTGCATGCGCCCCTCGGTCAGGGTGAGGATCGACAAGAGCCGCCCGGTATTGTTCGACGCATCCTTGATGTAGCCGATATTGGCGATGCGCGAGAGCCGGTTGATCACTGGCAGCGACAGGTCCGAGCGCTGGAAATTCGGGTTGGTGTAGAGCACGATCGGCAGAGCAGTAGCGGCAGCGATCGCGGAGAAATAGGCTTCGACGGCCGCATCATCGAGCGGGAAATACGCATCCAGCACCGCCAGGATGCCGTTCACCCCCAGCGCCTCGTAGGCCCGCACCTGCTCGACCGCATCTGCCGTGGTGGTCGCCGCCACGCCCGCCACCACCGGCACCCGCCCCGCCACCGCCTTCACCGTCACCTCGACGATGCGCCGCTTCTGCGCGGCATTGAGGTAGGCAAATTCCCCCGTCGAGCCGAGCGGCGTCAGCCCATGCACGCCGGCCCCGATCAGATCATCGCAGAGCTGCGCCAGAACCTCGTCCTTCACCCTGCCCTCGGCGGCAATCGGCGAGACCAGATAGGGAAATACTCCATGAAAGGCGGCAGCGGGCATGACACACTCCAGGGCAAGGTCCGGGCAGACAATTCTTGTCGTAGCAAACCCGCTCGGGAGCAAGAGTGATTGACCTTGGCCGGCGAACCGCCGACAACGTTCTGGGTCCCCCGTCGTGAATGGTGTGGCATGTCCGAACGCATGGGAGCAGCGGAATGATGACACCGGAGCAGCGGCTGGCCGTGCACGGGATCGAACTGCCGATACCGCCCCGCCCCGTCGCCAATTACCTGCCCTATCGCTGGGCCGGCTCGCTGCTGTGTCTGTCCGGGCACGGGCCGCGCCGCGCCGATGGCAGCTATCGCCCCGGCCGGCTGGGCCGCGACATGAGCATCGACGAAGCCTATCAGGAAGCGCGGCTGACCGGCCTCAACCTGCTGGCGACGGCAAAATCCGCCATCGGCGAATTGTCGCGCATCGAAGCGGTGGTCAAGCTCCTCGGTATGGTCAATGCAGAGCCTGACTTTGCCGACCATCCGAAGGTGATCAACGGCTGTTCCGACCTGTTCGTCGAGGTGCTGGGCGATGCCGGCCGCCATGCCCGCTCGGCCGTCGGGATGGGGTCGCTCCCCAATCGCATGGCGGTCGAGATTGAAGCCATCCTGCTGATCCGCGAGTGACCATGATGCCCAGCGCTGCCATACCCTGTGCCCGTGCCGACAAGGCATGGCTGGCCCAGGCCATCCGCCGCATCCGCGCCGACATGACACGCTCGGCAGACACCCATCTGGTGCGGCTTGATCTCAACCGGTCCTTGGCCACACGCATCTATCTCAAGGATGAATCGACCCATCCGACAGGCAGCCTCAAACATCGGCTCGCCCGCTCGCTGTTTCTCTATGCGATCTGCAACGGCTGGATCGGTCCGGACACGCCGGTGATCGAATCCTCCTCCGGCTCGACCGCCGTGTCGGAAGCCTATTTCGCCCGCCTGCTCGGCCTCAGGTTCATTGCCGTGATGCCGCGTTCGATCTCGCCGGCCAAGGTGGACCTCATCCGCTTCTATGGTGGCGAATGCCATTTCGTTGAGCGTGGCGATGAGGTCTATGCTGCCTCAGCCCGGCTGGCGAGCGAACTGAACGGTCACTACATGGACCAGTTCACCTATGCCGAGCGGGCCACCGACTGGCGCGGCAACAACAACATCGCCGAATCGATCTTTGATCAGATGCGCGCCGAGGAAACCCCGGTGCCGGACTGGATCGTCTGCGGTGCCGGCACGGGGGGCACGTCGGCAACCCTCGGTCGCTATATCCGCTACAATTCCTATTCCACCCGCCTCTGCCTTGCCGATCCCGAAGCATCGGTGTTCCACCGTCATCTTGCCGATCCAGGCGTGACCACCACCGCCTGCACCTCGACCATCGAGGGAATCGGCCGGGGCCGGGTCGAGCCCTCGTTCATTCCCGAACAGATCGACCGCTGGATCGCCGTGCCGGATGCGGCCAGCGTCGCCGCCGCGCGCTGGCTGTCGAAGCGTCTCGGGCGCCGCGTTGGCGGGTCGACCGGAACCAATCTTGTCGCGGTTGCCGATCTGGTCGAGGAGAGCGAGCAGGCTGGCCGTGCTGGCGCCATCGTCACGCTGTTATGCGATTCCGGCGAGCGCTATGCGGCGAGCTATTTCGACGACGCCTGGATTCGGGCGCAAGGCTATGATCTCGCTCCAGAGACCGCCCGGCTTGACCGCATTCTCGGCCCGGCCTGACGCCCTGCTCCGACCTTGCCTTGGCCATGCCAGTGATGGCAGGACAGGACCATTGGCCCGATGCTGCCCGAGGACCTGCCATGACCCAGAGGGATCAACCCCGCTCCGCCGACAAGGATCAGTCGCTGATTGATGACATCCGGCTGCTGGGGCAGATTCTCGGCGATACTGTGCGCGAGCAGGAAGGCGCGGACGTTTTCGACCTGATCGAGACAATCCGTCGCCTGTCGGTGGCGATCAGCCGCGACAATTCCCAGAGCGCCGCCGAAACGCTCGACATGCTGCTGCGCGCCATCCCTTCCGACAAGGCGGTCAGCGTCGTGCGCGCCTTCACCTACTTCTCGCATCTGGCCAACATCGCCGAGGACCGCCACCACATCCGCCGCCGCGAGGCGCATGAAGCGGCGGGAGACCGCCCGCAGGACGGCAGCCTGGAGCGCTGCTTTGACCGGATCGGCGATGCCGGAATGGCGGCGGATACGGTTCGGGCCATGCTGGAGACGGCCTGGCTGTCGCCGGTGCTCACCGCCCATCCGACCGAGGTGCAGCGCAAGTCCATTCTCGATGCCGAGCGCGCCATCGCCCATCTGCTGGTCGACCGCGAGAACCTGAGGACAGCGCGCGATCGTGACCGCAACCTTGCCAGCCTGAAAGCCCGCGTCGCGCAATTGTGGCAGACGCGACTGTTGCGCACCTCCAAGCTCAGCGTCGAGGACGAGATCGACAACGCCCTGAGCTATTATCGGACCACGTTCCTCAAGGAGATTCCGCGTCTCTACGGCCGGCTGGAGGAGTTGACCGGCGCGCGCGTCGCCCCGTTCCTGCGGATGGGAAGCTGGATCGGCGGGGATCGCGACGGCAACCCGTTCGTCACCGCCGAAACACTCCGCATCGCGCTGATGCGCCAGTGCGAGCTGGTGCTGCGCCATTATCTGACCGAAGTGCATGAACTGGGGGCGGAACTGTCGCTGTCCGAGATGCTCGCCGGCGCCTCGGCGGATCTGCTCGCCCTCGCTGCCCGCGCCCATGACGCCAACGAGCACCGCGCGGACGAACCCTATCGCAAGGCGCTGATCGGCATCTACGCGCGCCTGGCGGCCACGCTGAAAGCGCTGACCGGCACCGAGGCGCTGCGCCATGCGGTGGCCCCGTCGCAACCTTATCCAGATGCACGCGCGTTTCTTGATGATCTTGCCATCATCGCCGCCTCGCTGGCGAGCCATCACGGCGCGGCGATGGCCGAGGAACGCCTGGTGCCGCTGATGCGGGCGGCCGAAGTGTTCGGCTTCCATCTGTCGACCGTCGATCTCAGGCAGAATTCCGACCGGCACGAGGCGGCGGTGGCGGAATTGCTGAAAACCGCCCGCATCGCGCCGGACTATGCGGCGCTGGAGGAAACAAGAAAACAGGAGGTATTGCTCGCCGCGCTTGGTGATCCGCGCTGCCTCAGGGTGCCGCATCTTGCCTATTCCGCTGAGACCGAGAGCGAACTGGCGATTTTCACCATGGCGCGGGTGATGCGCGAGCGGCTCGGCGCCGAGGCGATCCGCCATGCCATCATCAGCCATACCGAGAGTGTCAGCGATCTGTTGGAAGTGCTGCTGCTGCAAAAGGAAACCGGGCTGATGACCGGCGTCCTCGGCGATGCCAATGCGCGCGCCGCGCTGGTTGCCGTGCCGTTGTTCGAAACCATCGGCGACCTGCGCGAGGCTCCCGCCATCATGCGCGCCTTCTATGCGCTGCCTGGCATCGCCGCTTTGACCAGGGCGATGGGCAACGAGCAGGAGGTGATGCTCGGCTATTCCGACAGCAACAAGGATGGCGGCTTCTTCACCTCGAACTGGGAGCTATACCGGGCCTCGACTGAACTGGCGAAACTGTTCTCGGGTGAACTCGATGTGCAGCTTCGCCTGTTCCATGGCCGTGGCGGCACGGTGGGGCGCGGCGGCGGACCGAGCTATCAGGCCATTCTCGCCCAGCCGCCCGGCACGGTGACGGGACAGATCCGCCTCACCGAACAGGGCGAGGTGATCGCCTCCAAATATGCCAACCCCGACATCGGCCGCCGCAACCTCGAAACGCTGGTGGCGGCGACCATCGAAAAGACGCTGCTTTCGACCAACGAGACGGCACCACCGGCCTTTCTCGAAGCGGCCGATGCCCTTTCCGCCGCCTCCACCGCCGCCTATCGTGCGCTGGTCTACGAGGATTCCGGCTTTACCGAATTCTTCTTTGCCGCCACCCCGATCACAGAGATTGCCGAACTCAACATCGGCTCGCGTCCGGCCTCGCGCAAGGCCAACCGCCGCATCGAGGATCTGCGCGCCATTCCCTGGTCATTCTCCTGGGGCCAGGCACGCCTCACCCTGCCGGGCTGGTATGGGTTCGGCACGGCGGTCGATGCGTTCCTCACCGCCGGCGGCGCCGATGGCGAGTTACTGCTCAAGACGATGTATGCCGAATGGCCGTTCTTCCGCACGCTTCTGTCGAACATGGACATGGTGCTGGCCAAGGCCGACATCACCATGCTCAAGCGCTATGCTGCGCTGGTACCGGACCCGAAGCTGGCGGCGCGCATTTCCGCCGACATCCGCGCCGAATGGCAGCGCACCTGCGATGCGCTCGAACGCATCACCGGCTGCGCCGAACGGCTCGCCGACAACCCGGCGCTCGCACGCTCCATCCGCCACCGCTTCCCCTATATCGCGCCGCTCAACCACCTGCAGGTGGAACTCATCCGCCGCTGGCGTGTCGGCCAGCACGACGACAAGACCCGGCGCGGCATTCTCATTTCGATCAACGGCATCGCGGCGGGCCTCAGGAATACCGGGTGAGACCGGCGCAAGGGAGCTTCACCGCGGAATCGGCCGCGGCTTTCCCTCGTCGGTAATGGCGACAAAGGTGAACACCCCGTCGGTCACCTTTTCCTCCTCGCCGGTGAGAAACCGGCGAGCCCAGGCCTCGATCTCGATATCCATCGAGGTGCGGCCGATCCGCCCGATGCGGGTATAGACCGTCAGCACATCACCGACCCGCACCGGGCGGTGGAAGGTCATCGCCTGCACCTTGACGGTCACGACGCGGCCACGGGCGCGGCGCACGCCGGCGATACCGCCCGCCTGATCCATCCGCGACATCACCCAGCCGCCGAAAATATCGCCATTGGCGTTGGTATCCGCCGGCATGGCGATGGTGCGTACGGTCAGATCCCCGCGCGGATCGGTGGGCTCGGGTGTCGGGGTCATCGTTGCGTCCATCCTGTCATGCCAAGGGTCATGACAATTGACCCTTGGTTCCTGTTTTGAATTTTCATATCTCATTGAAAAATAATGAAAATTCAAATTTGTCATCGGTCACTTCTCGTGACCGATGGGTTCAGCGTGCCGCCCCAGCCAGCGCCATCCCCTGCCGGCGTCGCGCAACCAGCCATCCGGTCAGTGCCAGATTGACGAAGTTCCACAAAAGTCCGTGCAGGAAGGCCATGCGATAGGAGCTTGTAAGGTCGAAAATCAGCCCCGACAGATAGCCGCCCACCGCCATTCCGACAATGGTGGCCGAGATGATGATGCCGATTCTTGCGCCGGCCTCGCGCGGTGGCAGGAATTCGCGTGCGATCACCGCATACATCGGCACAATGCCACCCTGGAACAGGCCGAAGATCGCCGAAATGAGATAGAGCGAGCTCAGCCCGTCAAAAAACAGATAGAGCAGCAGCGCCATCCCCTGCATCAGCGAGCCGATCATCAACGTCGCCGGCCCGCCGATCCGGTCTGCCAGAAAGCCCGAGGCAATGCGGCTGACGATGCCAAGTCCCAGCATCAGCGACAGCATTTCCGCCCCGCGCGCCACCCCGTAGCCGAGATCGCCGCAATAGGCGACGATATGTACCTGCGGCATCGACATGGCGATGCAGCAGGACAGCCCCGCCGCCGTCAGCATCGCCTGCAACCGGCCGGGAGGAATGCCGAGATCGGCGCGTGCCGCAGCCGTGGCACTCTCCGAAGCGGCAAGACTGGCCTGCGAAGGCTTCACCCGGAACATGAATGCCAGCGGCAGCATGATCACCATGACCGCCAGGCCGATGCCGACATGGGTGGCCCGCCAGCCGTAGAGCGGCATGGTCAGGTTCATCACCAGCGGCCACAGCGTGCCGGCGAGATACGACCCGCAGGCAGCCAGCGTGACCGCCAACGCCCGCCGCCTGACGAACCAATGGCTGATATCGGACATCAGCGGCGCAAATCCCGCCCCGCCGCCAAACCCGATCAGCACGCCATGCGCCAGCGTAAACATGGTCAGTGAGGTGGCCATTCCGGAAATGACATAACCGAGCCCGATCGCCACGGCGGCGACAATGACCGGAATGGTCAGGCCAAACCGGTCGGCCGCCCGCCCCATGATGATGGTGCCGACACCGAAAAAGATCATCAGCGCGGTGTAGGGCAAGGACGCACCGGCCCGCGCCGTGCCGAATTCGGCCTGAACCGTCGGCAGCGCCACCACCACGGTCCACATGCCCGCCGACGCCATGGTTCCGACCAGCACGCAGGCCGCGAGCCTGCGCCAGGCATAGGCGGAATCCGGCAAATGCTCCGGCGCGGAAGAAGAACCCTGCATCCGGTCAGGTTAGGCCGGCATCAGCGCCTGTCAAATTGAAAGGTTTGATCGCTAAGATCAATCATCGCCGCTCCGCCTGTGCCCGCCAGAACAGGAAGCGGCTGACATCGCGGTTGTCGCGCCTCCAGATCGCCGAATCGATGAAATAGTGGTGCACGTTGATGAAAAGGTGGAAGATCGGCGTCGCCACCAGCGGCAGGCCCCAGCGTGTGCTCTTGTTGTCGAAGTAGAACGGCAGGACATCAAAGAACAGCGCGCCGGTCGCGCACATCAGGAGGAAATAGGTCAGCAGCCGCAGCCACGGCGGCTTGGCCCCGGTATCGGGCACGGCATGGTCCTGACCTTCAAGGTGGAATTCTCCGCGCTTGTAGGCATAGACGAACAGCAGATATTGCAGCGAATGGAACGCCGGCGCCGCATAGGCAAACAGCGGATGCAGCCGGACGAAGGCCAGCAGCGTATACATCGAGGTATAGCCGAGAAGGCCGGACAGCGATGGCCGCTTGCCGGTCGCATACCAGTTCCACAGCACCGCCGCCCATCCGGCAAGGGCAAAAAACACGGTCGGCCAGAACAGGAAATCAACCAGCCCCTGCGTCTTGAACAGGCTCAGCCCGTCATAGGAAATCGAGTGGAAATTCATCGGCCGCGGCGACATGCCTTCGAGAATCACCGCACCCGAGGAGAACCAGCTGTAGAGCCACAGCGAATAGACATGCCCCTTCAGAGCCAGCACCTGCCAGCGGTTGTAGTAGATGCCTTTCATGCCCGAGAGCACGACAAACACGCCGTAGGATTGCTTCACATAATGCCAGCCGACGAAGAAAAACATCGCCTGAACCGCCCAGCCCATGAGATCGACACGCCGCCAGGCCACGCAATAGGCAAAGAACGCCACCAGCACGGCCGGCGCGACAAACGCCGCATTGACCGTCCGCCACCAGGTCATCTGGCCCGGCGAATAGGCCGCCATGCGCTGGCCCAGCGATCCATAGAGCAGTGAATAGCTGGCCATGAAATGCGGATAGTTGATGAAATAGCTGACCGTGGCGAAAATCGCCGCTGTCGTCGCAATCGCTTCCGGCGCGGCCCGGCCGGCCTGGGTTGGCAAGGTCAGAGACAGCACGGCGAGCAGGAACAATGCGCCACCGCCCGCCATCAGCACATCGGCGACCGGCGAGATCAGATAGGGCCGTCCCATGAAGGAGCGGCTGAACAGCAGGCTATAGACCGGATTCTGGCCGCTTGATGGTGGTGCCCTCAGGATTGCATCGGTCATCAGTATCGCTCCGGTCACATGCGCGCCTGTTGCCCCGCCCGACGCGAATCAGACGTGACAGCGCGCCTCAGTGCAGCGACGCAGGAACGGCTTTTCAAGCATGGCAACCGGCGCCCCGCCGGTTACACACAGGGGGTTCAGGAGAAGATTCGGTCGCCGTTGAGATCGACGATCTGCCGCGCTTTCTTCAGCGTGAATTCCACCGCATCCTCACGGCTGGGAAACCGGTCGGCGCGCACGAAGCGATGCTGCTTCGTCTCATTGCCGATCTCTTTCGAGATCACTCCGCACATCTGCCACTGCCCGGCCTCCTGATAAGGCGTTGCCGTCAGGATATAGCTCCGGTAATCCTCGTTGACCGGCTCGGGTGCCTGAGCTGCGGACTTGCCGAACAGTTTTGCAAAAAATGACATCGGATGCGCCTGCCAGAGTGTTCGCTTGATCGTTTTTCCAAGATGCTACAGTGTCATGCCATCTCCGCCAAGGCTATCATCGGGGCGGCTTCTGCCGGAAAGAGGCGGTCGGTGCGCGCATGAAGCTTGAAGAGAGTCACGAAAGGCAACCGGCGTTCGGCGAGGTGCAGGCTCCCGGTCGCGCCTGCGATCTGGCCCGCAGGCTTTTTGGAGCGCAGTCCGCCTTGCTGGTGCTGCACTCCGCAGGGGTCAGTCGTGTCATCGCTTCTTCGGGCACCCGGCAGCCCTACCGCAGCCGGCAGCTGGATTTCAGTATCGCACCTTACGCGCGCGACGCCGAGGTGGTGCAGCCCGATGCTTCCGGTGAGCCGCACTATCAGCCGATCGCGACCCTGCTTGGGCTGCCCCGCCTTGGCTTTTTCCTGCGGACGCCGGTTGTCGTGGCCGCTGCCTATCATCTGGCTCTGCTGATCGGCGATCCTGAACCAGGCAAACGGCCAACGCCTGCCAAGCGAAAGCTGCTGGACAACATCAAGGCGCTGATCCGCGAGGAATTCTCGCGCCATGCGCCACTGCTGACCGATCCGTCAGCCGGGGTGACCGCGGCGATAACGCTGGATACGGCCAGCCAACTGGTCGCCGATTGTACGATGCCGGCGGCGCTGCTCAAGGCTGATCAGACGATACTGGCCGCCAACCAGCCTATGGCAAGCCTGCTTGATCGACCATTGGACAGCATCGTCGGGCGCCGCCACAGCGAGCTTGCCGTGCCCATGGGCGAGGCGATCAGCGCACTCTACCGCCATGCGATCGAATCGCGCATTTCCCCGCCAGACTGCGAGGTGGTGACCGAGACGGAGAGCGGGCGCGAATCATTCCAGCTCAGCATCTCGCCCTTCAGCCCGATCGAGACGCGCGACTATTTCCTGTTCGTCACGGTTGCCGATACGGCCAGCAGTAACGCGCTGGAAGCGTCGATCACCCGACAGGTTGAGTCGGACATGGCCCGCCCCAGGGAGCCGTCGCTCGCGTTTCTTGACGAAACGCTGGTGCATCGTCGCACCATTCGCGCCCGCAACGGCGTGCATTACCTCACCCTGCGATCCTGGAGGACCTCACTGCGGGACTGGCAGATCAAGGCGCTGCGGGCGCTCAAGGCCAACACCCCGTCTGATATGCCGTCGATGATTGCCGAGGAAATGCGCTATGAAATGTCTGCCCTGATCGGCGCACAGGCATTCCGCGCTGTGGTGCCGATCCCCTGCGGCCATTCCGGTGAAGGCCCATGCCTGTCGCTGGAGATTGCCAGAGCTTTGGGCGCGAAACTGGACATTCCGGTGATTCAGGCGTTCGTCACGCAGCCGCTCAGGGGAAAATCGCACCCCAAGGAAAATCTGCGCCGCCCGCCGCTCGCGTTGATCCGTTCGTTTGAAGGGCCGCTGCTGCTTGTCGATGATGTCGCCACCTCCGGCTCGCACCTTGAGGAAGCGGTGAAGCTGCTGCGCCCTCAAAGCGGTTCGGTCTTTGCCGTTGCCTGGATTTCCGGCGACGCGGCCTGACACCAACACTCATCGGTCAAACTCGACAGGCGTTGGCATTACTCCCCGTCGGCGACCCGCCGCGCCCCGGCGTTGTCCGGCGCCGTGCCTGCAAGGCGCGGCGGCAGGGCGCGCAGGTCGAACACCATCAGCAGCGACTTGCGCGCGGCGGGACTGGTCGCCGGCATGTCGGGATCGGTAAAATGCACCCGCACGATCAGCGCCCGCGGTTGCCCTTGGCCGTCGACGCGCCACTCAACCACCTTGTTGTCGGTGATGGTCGGAAAATGCCCGTGGCGGAACTCCTGAACCATCGCCCGGTTGAGCGGATGCACGCCCCCCGGTGCGATCACCGCCAGCCAGCTGCGCGTATCCTCCTCGACCACCGCCAGATCAAAACCGCCGACGCCGCGGCAGCGGGCCGCTGCTGTCGCTTCGGTGCGAACAATCGTTCGCCCGGGAAGCTCAAGACGTGGCAGCGGCGTGCAGTTCTGGATGGAACTGTAGACCGGCGTCAACGGCTCCGCATGCGCTCCGCCGGATGCCGCCCAGACCATTGCAAAACCGACCGCCAGAACCCGCTTCATCGCACCCTCCAAGCGAGTGAACGATAGGACAGACCCTCATACCGTCAATGCGTCAGCGCAAAAGCGATCAATTGTCGAGGAAGCTCCTCAGCTTGCGCGACCGGCTCGGATGCTTGAGCTTGCGCAGCGCCTTGGCCTCGATCTGGCGGATGCGTTCGCGCGTCACCGAGAACTGCTGGCCGACTTCCTCCAGCGTGTGGTCGGTGTTCATGCCGATGCCGAAGCGCATGCGCAGCACGCGTTCTTCGCGCGGGGTGAGCGAGGCGAGCACCCGTGTCGTCGTCTCGCGCAGATTGCTCTGGATCGCCGCGTCGATCGGCAGCATCACGTTCGGATCGGGGATGAAATCGCCGAGGTGCGAATCCTCCTCGTCGCCGATCGGCGTTTCGAGACTGATCGGCTCCTTGGCGATCTTCAGCACCTTGCGCACCTTTTCGAGCGGCATGGCGAGCTTTTCGCTCAGTTCCTCCGGCGTCGGCTCGCGGCCGATCTCGTGCAGCATCTGGCGCGAGGTGCGGACGATCTTGTTGATCGTTTCGATCATATGCACGGGAATGCGGATGGTGCGCGCCTGATCGGCGATCGAACGGGTGATCGCCTGCCGGATCCACCAGGTTGCATAGGTCGAGAACTTGTAGCCGCGGCGATACTCGAACTTGTCGACCGCCTTCATCAGGCCGATGTTGCCTTCCTGGATCAGATCAAGGAACTGCAACCCGCGGTTGGTGTATTTCTTGGCGATGGAGATGACGAGGCGAAGGTTGGCTTCCACCATTTCCTTTTTCGCCTGCCGGGCCTCGCGCTCGCCCTTCTGCACCATCAGCACGATCTTGCGGTATTCGCTGACCTCAAGCCCGGTTTCGGCCGACAGCGCCTGGATCTCGGCGCGGAATTCCTTGATGCGGTCGATGTCCTTGGCAACGAACTCCTTCCAGCCCCGGCTGGTGAATTTGGAGATGCGCAGCAGCCATTTGGAATCGAGTTCCGAGCCCTGGTAGTGCTTGAGGAAGTCGACGCGGTCGACGCCATAGCTCTCGGCCAGCCGCAGCAGCCGCCCTTCGAGGCCGATCAGCCGCTTGTTGATGTCGTAGAGTTGCTCGACCAGCGCATCGATGCGGTTCTGGTTGAGCGACAGCGACTTGACGTCGGCGACGATCTCTTCCTTGAGCTTCTTGTATTTGCGTTCCTGCGCCGGCGACAGTGACTTCGATTGCAGCTTGTTCTCGACATTGGCCTCGGCCAGCCGGCGCAGCTTCTTGTAATTGTCGGCGATGCGCCCGAAGGTTTCGAGCACGCGCGGCTTGAGATCGGCTTCCATCGCCGACAGCGACACGCCGCCGTCGAATTCGTCGTCGAAATTGTCCGGCTCCGGTTCCGGCGCCCGCGATTCGGCCTCATCATCGTCGTCGCCGGCGCTTCGTACAGGCTTGGGCGGATCGGCGAAAACGTCGGCAGGCGGCTCCACCTTCGGCGCC
>DAOMXG010000055.1:0-13252 GCA_035436995.1 Beijerinckiaceae bacterium | reverse complement strand
GCCCTCGACCATCAGCCGCGTGATGCCGGAGGCCGCAAGAGCGGCCAGCGCCAGGCCAAGATCGGGCCGGCCATCGACGCCTGCCGGAATGCGCAGCAGATCGACTCCCGACGCACGCAACGGTTCGGCGCGCGCTTCGGGCGCTGTCTCGGTGCAGATGATCCGTGTCGGCTGGCGCTGCGCCGTGCGCACCAGATAGGAGGCGACAGGTGTCCGCAGCGCGGGATCGACCACCACCCGGAGCGGCGAACGGTGTTCGAGGCCCGCCAGCCGGCAATTGAGCTTGGGATCATCGCCCAGCACCGTGCCGACACCGACCATCAGCGCATCGGCTTCTGCGCGCGCGACATGGGTGTGGCGGAAGCTGACCGGACCGGTGATCATGATCGGTCCGCCGGCCAGCGTGCCGGCAAATCCATCCGCCGTCCGGGCCAGCTTGAGGCTGACCAGCGGCCGGTGCCGCTCGATACGCAGGACATGGCCGAGATTGAGTCGCCGCGCCTCCTCCGCCAGCACGCCACGGGTGACGGCAATTCCGGCCTCGATGAGCCGCGCGGACCCGGCACCAGCGGCAAAGGGGCTGGGATCATCCGCCGCGATCACCACGCGGGCCAGTCCGGCAGCCATGATCGCCTCGCTGCACGACAGCGCATCGCCGGCGCCCGAGCGACGGGCACACGGCTCCAGCGTCACATACATGGTGGCACCACGCGCAGCAGAACCGGCCCGCTCGATCGCAAGGCGCTCGCCATGCGGGCGACCGCCTAGGCCCGTGCGGCCGCGGGCGATGACAATGCCATCGCGGACGATCAGCGCGGCAACGGTGGGGTTGGGCCGCGTCAGCCCAAGCCCATGGGCCGCATAGGCGAGCGCGGCGGCCATGAACCGCGCATCGGTGGCGGCCGGAGTGCTCACTCGCCGTCCTCTTTGGGGCGCTCGCCCTGTTCCAGCGCGTCGATGAAGGCGCCGAATTCGCGCGCCTCGCGGAAATTGCGATAGACCGAGGCGAACCGCACATAAGCGATGTCGTCGAGCCCCTTCAGCCCCTCCATCACTGCCTCGCCGATCTGTTCGGTCGTGACATCCCCGTCGGAGGATGCCTCCAGCTGCCGGACGATGCCGTTGATCATCCGCTCGATGCGCTCCGGCTCGACCGGGCGCTTGCGCGTGGCGATCTCGATGGAGCGGGCCAGCTTGTCGCGATCGAACGGCACGCGCCGTCCGGAGCGCTTGACCACCGTCAGTTCCTTGAGCTGCACGCGCTCGAAGGTGGTGAAGCGGCCGCCGCAATCGGGGCAGACTCTCCGGCGGCGGATCGACGTGTTGTCATCCGTCGGGCGGGAATCCTTCACCTGCGTTTCAAGCGAGCCGCAATAGGGGCAGCGCATGGGATGTTCCTAGCGATGGTAGGCCGTTCGTCATCGTCGGGCTTGGCCCGGCCGTCCACGTCGCCGGATTGTGCCTGTCTTACCACGGCGTGGGCGGGCGATACATCGTCCCTCAATATATCGGGAATCTTGCTGTCAGCGCGTGGACCTTGGCTTTCACCGCCTCCTCGACCGCGCCGTTGCCGTCCGCGCCGTTCTTCGACAACCCGTCCATCACCTCGGCGATCAGGTTGCCGACCTCGGTGAACTCGGCCACGCCGAACCCGCGCGAGGTCGCAGCCGGGGCGCCGAGGCGCACGCCCGAGGTGACCATCGGCTTTTCCGGATCGAACGGAATGCCGTTCTTGTTGCAGGTGATATGAGCGCGGCCGAGCGCCGCTTCCGCCGCCTTGCCGGTGACCTTGCGCGACCTGAGATCGACCAGCATCAGGTGATTGTCGGTGCCGCCCGAGACGATGCGGAAGCCGTTGTCCTGCATGGATTTCGCCAGCGCCTGCGCGTTCTTGACCACCTGATGGGCGTAAGCCTTGAACTCGGGCTGGAGTGCCTCGTGGAACGCCACCGCCTTGGCGGCGATGACATGCATCAGCGGGCCGCCCTGAAGGCCCGGAAACACTGCGGAGTTGAACTTCTTGGCCAGTTCCTCGTCATTGGTGAGGATCATGCCGCCGCGGGGCCCGCGCAGGGATTTGTGCGTCGTCGTCGTGGCGACATGCGCATGCGGGAACGGCGAGGGATGGGCGCCGCCGGCGACCAGACCCGAAAAATGCGCCATATCGACCATCAGATACGCGCCGACGCTGTCGGCGATCTCGCGGAAGCGCTTGAAATCCCAGATGCGCGAATAGGCTGTGCCGCCGGCAATGATCAGCTTCGGCCGGTGCTCCAGCGCCAGCGCGGCGATCGCATCGTAATCGAGCAGTTCGTCGTCCTTGCGCACGCCATAAGGGACAACATTGAACCACTTGCCCGACATGTTGACGGGCGAGCCATGCGTCAGATGCCCGCCGGAGTTGAGATCGAGGCCCATGAACGTGTCGCCCGGCTTCAAGAGCGCCAGAAACACCGCCTGGTTCATCTGGCTGCCGGAATTGGGCTGGACATTGGCAAACTTGCAGTCGAACAGCCTGCAGGCGCGTTCGATGGCCAGCTTCTCGGCGATATCCACGAACTGGCAGCCGCCATAGTAGCGTTTGCCCGGATAGCCCTCGGCGTATTTGTTGGTCATCACCGAGCCCTGCGCTTCCAGCACGGCGCGGGAGACAATGTTTTCGGAGGCAATCAATTCAATCTCATCGCGCTGGCGGCCCAGCTCCAGCTCGATCGACCGGGCGATCTCGGGATCACGCGCGGCAAGCGGCGCGGAAAAGAACGAATTGGAACGGGGAGCGGACATGAGGGCCTCGTCACGGCAGAGAAAAACGCGCCCGCCGCTTAGCATGGGGGGCGCAGCGGGGAAAGGGTGCAGCGCGGGCTGCGGCATCGGCTACAGGACTGCCGTTTGCCTGCCCCCTCGCCGGTCTTGCCGGATGGCGCTCCTTGCGCGGGGTGCCTTCCCCCGAATCGCCTCGCCTGCTAGCGAGGGGCATGGGCAAGCCTGTCGAACCGCCGAAAGACGACGAGGTCGAGCACGTCGAACTCAAGACGGCGCTGGAAGAGCGCTATCTTGCCTATGCGCTGTCGACCATCATGCATCGCGCCCTGCCCGATGCGCGTGACGGGCTGAAGCCGGTCCATCGCCGGCTGATGCATGCCATGCGCCTGCTCAAGCTTGATCCCGGCCAGGGCTTCAAGAAATGCGCCCGCGTCGTCGGCGATGTCATCGGCAAATATCATCCGCATGGCGATCAGGCGGTCTATGACGCGATGGTCCGCCTCGCGCAGGATTTTGCCCAGCGCTATCCGCTGGTCGAGGGCCAGGGCAATTTCGGCAACATCGACGGTGATGGTGCCGCCGCCTACCGCTATACCGAGGCGCGACTGACCGATGTCGCCGCGCTGCTGCTCGACGGCATCGACGAGGATGCGGTCGATTTCCGCCCCACCTACAACGGTGAGGACGAGGAACCGATCGTCCTGCCCGCCGCATTCCCCAACCTGCTCGCCAACGGTTCGCAAGGCATCGCGGTGGGCATGGCAACCTCGATTCCGCCGCATAATGCCGCCGAACTGTGCCAGGCGGCGCTGCATCTGATCGACAGGCCCGAGGCGACGACGGACGATCTCCTGCAATTCGTGCCGGGGCCGGATTTCCCCACCGGCGGCATCATCGTCGAGGGGCGCGGCGCGATCGCCGAGACTTACCGGACCGGGCGCGGCGGTTTCCGGGTGCGGGCCCGCTGGAGCAGGGAGGACGGCCAGCGCGGCACCTGGGTGATCGTCGTCACCGAAATTCCCTACCTCGTCCAGAAAGGTCGGCTGATCGAGAAGATCGCCGAACTGATCAACGACAAGAAGCTGCCGCTGCTCGCCGATATCCGCGATGAATCGGCCGAGGATGTGCGCATCGTGCTGGAGCCGCGGGCCAAGACGGTCGATCCCGCGCTGCTGATGGAATCGCTGTTCCGGATGACGGAACTGGAATCGCGCCTGTCGATGAACATGAACGTGCTGGTCGATGGCCTCGCCCCGCGTGTCATCGGCCTCAAGGAAGCGCTGAAGGTCTGGCTCGACCATCGCCGCGTCGTGTTGCAGCGGCGTTCAAAATACCGGCTCGGCAAGATCGAGCATCGCCTCGAAATCCTGGGCGGCCTGCTGATCGTCTATCTCGATCTCGACGAGGTGATCCGCATCATCCGCGAGGAGGATGAGCCGAAGCCGGCGCTGATGAAGCGCTTCGACCTCACCGAATTGCAGGCCAATGCCATTCTCGATACCCGGCTGCGCTCGCTGCGCAAGCTGGAGGAGATGGAACTCAAGCGCGAGCACGCGGAATTGACCGCCGAAAAGGCGCAGATCGAGGCCCTGCTCGGCTCCGATGCCAAGCAATGGAAGACGATCGCTTGGGAAATCCGGCAGGTGCTGAAGAAATTCGGCCCTGAGACGGCGCTCGGCAAGCGGCGCACGACCTTCGCCGACGCGCCCGAGATCGGCGCCATCGACATCACCGATGCGCTGGTCGAGAAGGAACCGATCACCATCGTCATTTCGGAAAAGGGCTGGATCCGCGCGCTCAAGGGCCATGTCGGCGACCTGTCGAACGTCGCGTTCAAGGGCGATGACGGGCTCAAGCTTGCCTTCCGCGGCCAGACCACCGACAAGCTGCTGGTGCTCGCCACCAACGGCAAGGTGTTCACGCTGGAAGCCGCCAAGCTGCCCGGCGGGCGCGGTTTCGGCGATCCGATCCGGCTGATGGCCGACATTGATCCCGATGCCGACATCGTCACCGTCTGGCCGCATGAACCGGGGGCAAAGCGCCTCATCATCGGCCGCGATGCGCGCGGCTTTGTCGTCGCCTCCGACGATCTCGTCGCCAACACGCGCAAGGGCAAGAACGTGCTGACGGTCGACAGCGCGCGGGCCTGGCTGTCGGTGCCGGTCGAGGGCGACGGGGTGGCGATCATCGGCGAGAACCGCAAGCTGCTGGTGTTCCCGCTCGATCAGATTCCGGAGATGGCACGCGGCAAAGGCGTGCGGCTGCAACGCTACAAGGAAGGCGGCATCGCCGATGCCAAGACCTTCAGCCTCGCCGAGGGCCTGACCTTTACCGACAGCGCCGGGCGCACCTTCACCGTCAAGGGCAAGGACCTCGACGAATGGCGCGGCAACCGCGCCGAAGCCGGCAAGCTGCCACCCAAGGGCTTTCCCAAGACCAACCGCTTCGTGGGGTAACGGCCGCACCATGACAAGCGCAAAAGTTGCATTGTTTGATTTTTAACAATTTTAGGTTGTATTGCTCCTGGCCCCTTCGCCGGGAGATTTTCATGAAGGTCTTTTCTGCCCTGTCCGGCTCATTGATCGTCGCATTCGGCGTTTACGCCTACTGGGGCGAGCAGCCCTGCACCCGGATCCCGCCACGGCACTGGCTCAGCCCGCTCGAAGTCGAGATCAGGCTGCGCGATGCACAGCTTCGCATGGAAGCGGTGCGGACCACCTCCAACCGCTGTTATGAAACGGTCGCGCGCGATGTCTATGGCATGCGGCACATCATGGTCATCGACCCCGCCGATGGATCGATCCTGTCCTCGGAGCGCAAACCCGCCTCGATTGCCGACAATCAGGGTAATCCGGCTGCTGCAACCGGTGCGGATGGTCGCCGGGCAACGCCCCAGGTCCTTGATTGACGTTCCAGGGCATGCTGCGATCAGGTTGAATCCGGTTCATGTTCCGTGCTTTGGCAACTCCATAAGAATCACCGCGCGATCGACAGCGCCCTGCCAAAGCCCGACGCGATGCTCCGACATGTGACGGATTGATGCGGCGCCAATGATCTAGCGCAAGGCGGACGATGGCACGCAGGGCCACACTGACCCGCGATGGCCAGAGCCGATCAACGGCTGGTCTGAACGGAGGTTCGCATGAAGAAAATCCTGATGTGCTCGATGCTGACGCTGGCGCTTGCAGGCGGCAGCTTCCTGGCTTCGGCGACGCCGGCCGATGCCATCGGCATCAACTTTGACGGGAGCAAGAAGAAAAGCAAGAAGCCGCCAAAAGCCCAGCAGCGGCGCTGATCGCTGAGGTACGACGGTCCTCAAGGCCCGTTGATGCCGAAAGCGTCTGATTTGATATAACCGGACCTGGACGCCGGGGCGCTCCTGTTGCGGCGTTCGTTCCCTGAGGTGACACATGAAAAAAGTTCTCGCTCCCCTTGCCCTCGCCCTGCTGGTCGGCGGATCGGGCGTTCTGGTCTCAGCCACTCCGGCCGATGCGATCGGCATCAACTGGGATGGCCCGCGGAGCAAGCAGAAGCCGGCCCAGAAGCAGCAGAAGCAGCAGCCGCCAAGGACCAAGCAGCGGCGCTGACGCCAGCGGCCAACGCCGCAAGCTGACAGGCGCGGGCATCGCTTGAGATGCCCGTGCCCTGGCTGAATGGATCGGGCCATCTGTCGCTGCGACAGTCGGCTGATATTTCCGGAGGAACCAACGATGAAAAAGGCGCTCGCCTGTGTTGCACTTTCGCTGCTGATCGGCGGATCGGGCGTTCTGGTCTCGGCCACCCCTGCCGATGCGATCGGCATCGTCTACGGCAAGAAGGACGGCAAGCAGAAAAAGCCGGCGAAACAGCAGAAGGCGCCGCAGCGGCGTTGACGCGTTCGGCGTGAGGTCGGAAACGTCCTGCCCCGACCACCGGACTGGTGGCCGGCCGGCGGGCGTGGGGGTATTGTGCAGAATTGGTGCTTGCCATGACACGGCCTGATCTTGACGCCTATGCCCGCTCGCTGAACGGCGGCCCGCTCGACCTGATGAAAACGATCGCCGTTTTCACCATGGTGCTGGAGAGCGCGAATTTCGTGCTGTTCGACAATCGCTACGGCCTGCCGTGGTATATCGATCGGGTCACCTTTCCGATCTTCTGCTTTGCCTCGGCGGTGCATATCGCGCGCGGGTTCGATTTCCGCGGGCAGGTTGCGACGCTGGCGGTGCTCGGCGTTGTGGCGCAACCGTTCCATGCGCTGGCCTTTCCCGGCTATGGCGGGGCCAATGTGCTGGTGACGCTGGCCATCGGCGCGGCGCTGGCGGGCTCGCTGGCGAGCCGGCCACCCTGGCAGGGCGATGCGGTCATTGCTCTGGTCGCGGCGCTCAATATTGCCCTGCCCGCCGCCATTTCCGGCGGATGGGAATATGGCATGCTCGGCGCGGTGCTGCCGCTGGCCTTTGCCAGCGGTCTCAAACATGGCGGCATCCGCCTGTTATGGCCGGTTGTGGTCCTGACCGTGATGTATGCGATGAATGACTTCGCCAAGCCCGAAGCGCTTCGCATCCCCGGGCTCGACATCGCCTTTGCGGTTGTCGGCACGGCGCTGGTCATCCTGGCAGGACAGATGATGGTCGGCCGTCCGAGGTTTCTGCATCGCTATGCGCTGCATGTGGTCTATCCCGGCCATCTGGCGGTGCTTGTCGGCCTCCGGCTGCTGATGGGAGGTTAGGCCCGTCGGCGCTACGCCCGGCGCCAGCCAAGCGGGGTCAATTGTTCCTGCGGGCCGAAGCGGGCCTTGTAGGCCATCTTGGGCGAGCCATCGACCCAGTAGCCGAGATAGACGAACGGCAGGCCGAGGCTGCGGGCGCGGGCGATATGATCGAGGATCATGAAGGTGCCGAACGAGCGGCCGTCCTCGCTGGGATCGTAGAAGGAATAGACCATCGACAGCCCGTCGCTGAGCACATCGGTCAGCGCCACGCCGACCAGCACGCCGGCGCGCGGCCCGCAACGCAACCGGTATTCGACGACGCGGGTGTCGATATGGCTGTCCTCGACCATCATGGCATAATCGAGCGCCGACATGTCGGCCATGCCGCCATCGGCGTGGCGGGCATCGAGATAATCGCGGAACAGCGAATACTGCTCCGGCGTTGCCTTCGCCGGGCGCATGTCGGCGCTGAGGTCGCCGTTGTCGCGCACAACGCGCCGCATCCCGCGCGAAGGCCGGAACTCATCGGTCAGAACCCGCACCGAGACACAGGATTTGCAGGTCTCGCAGGCCGGCCGGTAGGCGATGGTCTGGCTGCGGCGGAACCCGCCATGGGTCAGCATGTCGTTCAGTTCGGGCGCGCGGCGCCCGACCACATGGGTGAACACCTTGCGCTCCATCCGCCCCGGCAGATAGGGGCAGGTGGTCGGCGCCGTCATGTAGAATTGCGGGGCGTCGCGCGGTTGTTCGGTCAAGACAAGACTCGGCACGGGCAGAAATCGATCCGGCCATAGTGCGTCCGGATCCGCCCCGAGGCAAGGCCGGGCTCAGCGGCGCGACACGATCACTCCGGTCAGGAAATCATGCGCGGTGCGCTTGGCCGCATTGAGCAGCGAGACGAACAGCAGCGCGATGGTCAGCTGCCCCATCGAGAAGGTCGTCGCCAGCCAGAAGATCAGCGCATGCCCGGCGGCGATGATGAAGCCGAGGCGCTGACCACCAAGATCGGTTGCCTTGAGCCCGACCGCGCGCATGCCCCAGGTGCCCATGCCGCGCCCGGACATGGTGAGGCCGGCGTAGAATACACCCACCAGCGACATCAGCGGCGCAAAGCCGAACGAGGCGCCGTAGGTCGGCCAGGCCAGCGCCACCATCAGCGCGCCGCACAGCCACCACAGCATCACCACAACGGCGGCATCGATCACGAAGGCGACCATGCGCAGCGTCCGCACATTGGCAAGATCGAACTGCGGCACAGCTTCGGTTTCCGGGCGGACAATCGGCACAGACGACATAGGCAGGCTCCCCAGGACGGCGCTTCCTATATAGGCGCGTCTGAACCTTCTTTAAACAACGGCCAGAGCCAGCAGCGCGGCGCGCTGGTCGGGCAGGCTGAGGCCGCGCGGCTCGAACACATGCCGCTCCAGAAAATGGCCGGTGAGCCGAAAGGCCGCCGCAAGGTCCGCGCCCATCGGCGAGGTTCCGCCATTGCGCAGGAAATCCGGCAAAGCCAGCAACCGGTCGGCATAGGGTGCGCCGGCATCGCGGCTGACCGCGCGCCCCGATTTCGGCGAGACATAGATGAGATCAGCGGCGGCCCCGGTTGCGGCACAGGCGTCGAGATCGAGGCCGAAGCCAAGATCGCCCAGCAGTGCCCGTTCGAACCGGGCGATCAGCGCGCAGGCGGTGGCCGGATCGTCGGCATGGTCGAAAATCACCGTCGCCGCCTCGTAGAGCGCTTCGTGCGGATCGCGCTCCGGCAACAGCCGCAGGTGACCGGACACCACCGACAGCGCGTAAAGCGCCGCCGCACTGTCGAGAAAGCGCGAACGCATCACCAATGGCTCGACCTGATACTGGCCGAGGTGCTCATCCAGCCGCGCACGCCAGACAAGATCGACCGTGTTGCCGGGTTGCAGCACCGGCGCATGGCGACGCCCGCGTCCGCCGCGCACCAGCCCAAGATGGCGGCCATGGCTGCGCGTCATCGCCTCGACGATGACCGACGTCTCGCCGTGGCGCCTCAAGCCGATGATGATGCCGTCGTCGTGCCAGTCCATGCGGGCGAATCTATTGCGCGATCGGCGCAGCAGAGCACGCCTTGCCGGGCCGCACTACCCTTTCGGAAACTCCAGCCCCATCTCGCGGTAGCGCTCGGGATCGTCGGCCCAGTTCTCGCGCACCTTGACGAACAGGAACAGGTGCACCTTGGCCTCCGCCGCCTCGGCAATCTCGCCGCGTGCTGCCTCGCCGATGGCCTTGATCGTGCGGCCCTTCTCGCCCAGCACGATCTTGCGATGGCCCTCGCGCTCAACAAAAATGACCTGCTCGATGCGTACCGAGCCGTCGCGCAGGGTCTTCCACTGCTCGGTCTCGACGGTTGAGCGGTAGGGCAATTCGTCGTGCAGGCGTTCGAACAGTTTTTCGCGGGTGATTTCGGCGGCAAGGAAGCGCAACGGCGCATCCGACATCTGATCCTCGGGATAGAGCCACGGCCCCGGCGGCAGGCGCGGCGCCAGCCAGGCCATCAGATCGGCGACGCCATCGCCGGTCAGCGCCGAGACCATGAAGGTTGCGGCGAAGGCATGGTCCTTGTTGAGGTCGGCGGCAATCGCCAGCAGCCGCTCGCGCGGCAGGGTGTCGATCTTGTTGAGCACCAGCGCCACCGGCGCCCTCAACTCCTTCACCTTGTCAAGCAAAGCCAGATTGGCCTCGTCGCCGGCCTTGTGGACATCCACCAGCAAGCAGACGAGATCGGCATCCCCTGCCCCGCCCCAGGCGGAGGTGACCATCGCCCGGTCGAGCCGGCGTTTGGGGGCGAAAATGCCCGGCGTATCGACAAAGATGATCTGCGTCTGCCCTGTGAGCGCGATACCGCGCACCTGGGTGCGGGTGGTCTGCACCTTGCGCGAGACGATCGACACCTTGGCACCGACCAGCGCATTGAGCAGCGTCGACTTGCCGGCATTGGGCGCGCCGATCAGCGCGACAAAACCGCAGCGGGTTGCTTCAGCCATCGACGTCTCCCAACTGGCGGGCAAGCATGCGCTGGGCTGCGGCACGCTCGGCCGCACGCTTGGACTTGCCGGACGCCTCAACCGGCTCAAGTCCGGCGACCAGCACTGCGATACAGAACTCGGGCGCGTGATCGGGACCGGAACGGCCGCGCTCCTCATAGCGCGGCTCGGCCAGCCCCTGGCTGTGCGCCCATTCCTGCAGCGCTGTCTTGGGATCGGCGGTGGCCACGCTGCCCAGTTCCGGCAGGCGATCCTGCCACAGCCGATGCACCAGCGCGGACGCTGCCGCAAAGCCGGCATCGCGATAGACCGCGCCAAGCAACGCCTCGCAGGCGTCGCCCAGCACGGACAGCTTCTTTGCGAGACCGGTGCGACGCTCTCCTCGCCCCAGGACGAGGCAGGGGCCGAGATCAAGCTTGATCGCAACGGCGGCGCAGGTTTCCTTGCGCACCAGATCGGCCAGCGCCCGCGACAACTGGCCTTCGGGCGCGCTCGGAAAACGGTCGAACAGCATGGCCGCCACAGCAAGCCCCAGAACCCGGTCACCGAGAAATTCCAGCCGCTGATAGCTGGCGCGCCCCGCCTCGTCGCCATTGAGCGCGCTGGCGTGGGTCAATGCCTGTTCCAGCAGCGCACGATCGGCAAACCGGTGGCCCAGCCGCGCCTCAAGCCCGGCAAGCCGGTCGTCCCCGGCCATCAGCGGATGCCGCTGAACATGCGATCCCAACGGATCGACCAGGGCCATTTCCAGAATTCGTAGAAGCGCGCGTTCTCATCCATCGAGAAGAAGATGATCTCCGCACGGCCAACCAGATTCTCAAACGGGACAAATCCGACCTCGCTCAGAACCCGGCTGTCCTGCGAATTGTCGCGGTTGTCGCCCATCATGAAGTAATGGCCGGCGGGAACGACATATTCGCTGGTGTTGTCGAGATAGGCATTGTCGCCTTCCACCTCGATGATGTCATGGGTGAAGCCGCCGGGCAGCGTCTCGCGGATGAGTGGCGTCGGCGCCGGGCGGCCCCAGCGATCGGGCGTGACGAAACTGCCGGCGCGCTCAAGCTTGACCGCCGAGCCGTTGATGAACAGCACGCCGCGGATCACCTGAAGCCGGTCGCCCGGCAGGCCGACAAGGCGCTTGATATAATCGGTCGAATTGTCCTTGGGCAGCTTGAACACCACGACATCGCCGCGCTTGGGCTCGGACACGAACAGGAAACGCCCGCCGACCGGCATCAGGCTGAACGGGAACGAATGCTTCGAGTAGCCGTAGGAATATTTCGAAACGAACAGATAGTCGCCGATCAGCAGCGTCGGGATCATCGAGCCGGACGGGATGTTGAACGGCTGGAACAGGAACGTGCGCACCACCAGCGCGATCGCCAGCGCCTCAAGGATGACGCGCAAGGTCTCGCCAAAACCGCCTTCGGACTTGCGGGCGGGGGGGGCTGTCCTGGGGGGAGTGTCAGTCACGCGCGGGGTTCCATTCGGGCGGCGCCCTGGGGGCGTCTCATGCGAGCCGGTATAGTCGCAGTTGGGCACAGGAGCAATGTGCAGATCAGCCCTGAGGGCGGGCCTCGATCACCACAAAGGCCTGCGCCAGCGGAAAATCATCGGTCATCGTCAGGTGGACGACAGCCTCCATGCCGGCGGGCGTCATCGCCCTGAGCCGTTGCAGCGCGCCGCCGGTCAATTGCATGGTCGGCTGGCCGGATGGGCGGTTGACAACGCCCATGTCGCTCCAGAACACGCCGGAACGGATGCCGGTGCCCAATGCCTTGGCACAGGCCTCCTTGGCGGCAAAGCGCTTGGCATAGGAGGCGGCGCGCGCTGCCTTCCGCTCGGAGCGCAGACGCTCGGCCTCGGTGAACACGCGCCCGGTAAAGCGGCTGCCGAATCGTTGCAGCGAACGCTCAATCCGGCGGATGTCGATGAGATCGGATCCCAGACCGAGAATCACCGGAACTTGCGCCCCCGGATCATCGCCGCCTTCATCTGCCGCACCGCCTCGCCAAAACCGACGAAAATCGCCTCGCCGACGATGAAATGGCCGATGTTGAATTCGACGAACGGATGGCAATGGGCCAGCTTCTCGGCCGTGCGGTAGTCGAGCCCGTGGCCGGCATGCATTTCCAGCCCCGCAGCCTGACCGATGGCGGCACCCTCGATCAGGCGCCGCAGCTCCTGGTCCGACCCGGCGTCGTGGTGGATCGCCGCCTCGCACCAGGTTCCGGTGTGTAGTTCGACGATATCCGCGCCGAGTTCAGCCGATGTCTCGATGGCGGCCCGGTCCGGCTCGATGAACAGCGAGACGCGGATCCCGGCATCCTTCAGCCGCCGGATGGTCGGGCGCAACGCCGCCTTGCCGCCCACCACATCAAGCCCGCCCTCGGTGGTGCGCTCCTCGCGCTTTTCCGGAACCAGACAACAGGCATGCGGGCGCAGTTTCAACGCGATCGCCACCATCTCCTCGGTGGCTGCCATTTCGAAATTCAGCGGCTTGGTGATCTCCGCCTTCAATCGCTCGATATCGGCATCGCGGATATGGCGACGATCCTCGCGCAGATGGGCGGTGATTCCGTCCGCCCCTGCCTCGATGGCGACATGGGCGGCGCGCACCGGATCGGGCAGCAGGCCGCCGCGGGCATTGCGCACCGTTGCGACGTGGTCGATGTTCACTCCGAGGCGGATCGGCGGAAATGGCATTGGCACTGTCCTTTCGTCGCCAGAGCATGTCGCGATTAAGTGGATACCGGTTAATCGCAGAAGACATGCTCTA
>DAOMXG010000054.1:0-13271 GCA_035436995.1 Beijerinckiaceae bacterium | reverse complement strand
GCACGCCCTCGGCGCGCAGCCGCTGCACCGCGCTGCGGGCCGCCCTGGCGGTGATGCCGACCGCCACCACCAGCACATCGGCATCCTCGGTGCCGAGCATCTCGGTGTGCTCGATGCGGGCAAGGTTGACCTCGATCTTGTCGAGCAGGCGGCAGAGGGCCCTTTCCGCAAGCTCCGGTTTCTGGGTCGGAAACCCGTCCGGCAGATGCGTCAGCCCGGTGACGTGGATGCGGTGGCCGTCGCCCGGCCGCGCCATCACCGGAACATGGTCGGGCGTGTCGGCATAGGGAAGAAAGCCGGGCTCGTTGCCGCTGGCCCAGACCCGCTCGATCCGCACAACATCCTTTTTCGCCGGCAGGTCGACCGTTTCGAGCAGATGGGCAATGATCTCGTCATAGAGCACGACCACAGGCACGCGGAACTGCTCGGCCAGATTGAAGGCGCGGATGGTCTCGGTATAGATCTCCTGCACCGAGGCGGGGGCGACGACGACGATCGGATGGTCGCCATGCGTGCCCCAGCGCGCCTGCATGATGTCGCCCTGCGAGGGGCGGGTCGGCATGCCGGTGGAGGGACCGCCGCGCATCACATTGATGATCACGCAGGGCGCTTCGGTCATCGCCGCATAGCCGAGGTTTTCCTGCATCAGCGAATAGCCGGGGCCGGAGGTGGCGGTCATCGCCTTGACCCCGCCGAGCGAGGCGCCGATCACTGCGGCGAGCGAACCGATCTCGTCCTCCATCTGGACGAACACGCCGTCGACGCGCGGCAGTTCGCGCGCCATATGTTCGGCGACCTCCGATGACGGGGTGATCGGATAGCCCGCAAAGAACGTGCAGCCGGCGGCGATCGCGCCCAGCGCGCAGGCCTGATTGCCATGGAGCGATTTGAGCGCGCCGGTCATGCGACCTCCGCCGAATTGGGTTGCCTGCGAACGGTGATGGCGAAATCCGGGCACAGCCATTCGCAGACATGACAGCCGGTGCAGGCTTCAGGCTGTCGCAGCACCGCCACCTGATGGGCATTGAGATGGAGGCAGCGTTCCGGGCAGAGCTTGACGCAGATGTCGCAGCCCTTGCACCAGGCTTCGTTGATTTCGAGCGTGATGGCGACGTCGGCCTGCCGGCCCGGCGCCTCGTAGCGTCGGATCGTCTCGTCATAGCGCAGGCTGGGATCGGCCTGCGCCGCCAGCGCCCAGGTGCGTCCGGCCTCGAACGCCTCGCGGTTCACCAGACGCGACTTTGCCGGCACCAGCCCGTCGATGATGTCGAGCCAGTCGCTCACCGCGTAATCGAGCGATACCGACAGCACGCCGAGCAGAACGGTATTGGCCGCACGGGCATCACCGAGATTGGTCGCCATGGTGGATGCATCAAGCGCATAGCCGTCGGCAATGCGCGAGACGATCTCTGCCGGCGTCTCCAGCGCATAGTTGGTGGCAGCGCCAGCCCGGCGGTTGCGGCAGGCGAAGGGCGGCACGATCCGCCGCGTGTCGGCGATGAACACGCCGGTCTCCGGCCGCAGATGGTCCAGCCAGCGCAGGCCCTCGGCCCATTCGAGCGCGATCAGCGCATCCGCCTCGCCCTTGGCAATGGTCGGCGACCACACCGCCTCGCCGAAACGGACATGGCTGAACACCACGCCGCCGCGCTTGGCCATGCCGTGCACCTCGCTCTGCTTGACCTGATGGCCCTGGCGATGGCCCATCATGGCCATCACCCGCGAAATCATCAGCACGCCCTGACCGCCGACGCCGACGATCATGATGTTGCGCGCCTGGTTGGCCCGCTCCGACCTGGCGGGTTGGCTCATGGCGCCACCGGCTGGATGCAGTCGGAAGGGCAGACCTGGGCGCAGAGCGTGCAGCCGATGCAGCTCGCCGCCTCGATCATCACCTTGTGCCGCCCCTCATGCATCTCCTCGGTCCAGGACAGCGAGGGGCAGCCAAGGTTCATGCACGCCTGGCAGGCGACGCAGCCGGCTGGGTTGATGGCGAGCGGGGTGCCCTTGATCTTGACCGGGTCAAGCACGCAGGGCCGCGAGGCGATGACCACCGACACGCCGCGATGGACGATCGCCTCGCGCAAGGTCTGATACATGTGGCCGACCTGATAGGGATCCACCGTGCGCACCCAATCGACGCCCGCCGCCCGGCAGATCTGCTCGTAATCGACCTTGTAGGTCGGCTCGCCGCGCAGCGAACGCCCGGTGCCGGGGTGATCCTGCCCTCCGGTCATCGCGGTAATCGCATTGTCGAGGATCACCACCGTGATGTTGACCCTGTTGTAGACCGCATCGATCAGCGGCGGGATACCGGAATGCAGGAAGGTGGAATCGCCGATGGTGGCGACAATCGGCTTGGTATCGACCCCGGATCTGGCCATGCCGATGGCATTGCCGATGCTGGCGCCCATGCAGACGGCGGTATCCATCGACTTGAGCGGTTCGACCGCAGCAAGGGTGTAGCAGCCGATGTCGCCGGAAACCCGGGCTCCGATGCCGCGCAAGGCAAGGTAGGTTGCCGTATGCGGACAACCGGGGCACAGAACCGGCGGCCGCGCCATCGGCTCGATGTTGAGCGAACGGACCGCCGCCGCCGGCTCCATCAGCCCGGCAGCCGCCAGTCCCGCCTGGACCAGTTCCGGCGACAGTTCTCCAAGACGCGGGAAGAACGCCTTGCCCTCCGCCGGAATGCCCATTGCGCGGATGTCCTTCTCCAGTGCCGGTTCGAGTTCCTCGACGATAAGCAGTCGGTCGACCGATGCGGCGAAGGCGCGGATCGCCGCTTCGGGCAGCGGATGCGAGGCGCCGAGCTTGAGGACCGATGCATGCGGCGCGACTTCCTTGACATAGAGATAGGCGGTCGAAGCGGTGATGATGCCGAACCGAGTCTCGCCGGCTTCGCGGCGGGTCAGCGGCGAAGTCTCGAAATAGCGGGCGAGGCGCGCCTCCCGCTCCAGCACTTTCGGATGCAGGCGGCGGGCGTTGGCAGGAATGGTGACGGTCTTGGTCGATGTCTCGACAAAGCCCTTGCCCGGAACCTCGCTGCGCACCCCGACCCTGACCATCGAGCGGGTATGCGACAGGCGCGTCGTCGAGCGGACGATGACCGGGGTATCGAACTGTTCGGAAATCTCGAACGCCAGCTTGGTGAAATCATAGGCTTCCTGGGCGTCCGACGGCTCCAGCACCGGCACGTTGGCGAGCCGGGCGAACAGGCGCGTGTCCTGCTCGTTCTGCGAGGAATGGATGCCGGGATCATCGCAGACGATCAGCACCAGCCCGCCATGCGAGCCGATATAGGATTGCGACATCAGCGCATCGGCGGCGACATTGAGGCCGACATGCTTCATCGCGGTGAGCGCACGCACGCCGCACAGCGCCGCGCCGATCACCACATCGAGCGCGACTTTCTCGTTGGTCGCCCATTCGGCGCTGACATCACTGGCGGGGTAGGTGCCGAGGCTTTCGAGAATTTCAGTCGAAGGCGTGCCGGGATAGGCCGCAGCCACCCTCACGCCGGCCTCCCATGCGCCGCGCGCGATGGCCTCGTTGCCCATCAGCGGCAGCAGGGTGTCGGTAACGATATCGGGCTCGATGCGTCGTTGCTGGTTCATGCCGCCCCCTCGTCAGGATGCCAGGCTGAGCGTTTTGCGGCTCAGGCCAAGGGGCGGACCGTGCACCATCTGCAGCGCACAAGTATTTGACCTCAATCAACCTTCGCCCCCGAAGGCCTGCGTCTTTTGACCAAGGCTAGTGCCAGGTGCAGGCCGATGCGGACAGGAGACTCTTCGCCGGTTGCCCGCGGCGGCCTTTCTGATCTGATACCGCTGTTCTGACACAAGGCCTGCATTTTATAAAAAATTATGAAAAAAAACGTAAAAAACAACGAGCGGAGCCCAAGGTGTCAGGTCCGATTGTGATTTCCAGCAGCGGGGTATCGCTCTACGATGTAGCGGCTCGCTACGGTGTGAGCATCAAGGATCTTTACCGTCTCAACCCGCAGTTCGTGCCGGGCAGCACTGACGGCAAGCGTTTTGATGCCAGCGTTCAGCAGGCAATGTTCGAGAGGGGTCAAAAGGGCAGGGACGGCGACTATCTCGCTGTTGGCGAGGCGATCAACCTGCCGGACGGTGCACCGAGGCATGAACCGGTAACGTTCTACAAGGCAGACCTCAGCCATGCCCGTCGTCAGCATGTGCTGGAATACGTTCGCGGCAAGATGACGGAAGCTGGCCTCAAAGGTGCCGATACGATGGGCCGCGACGAGTTCATGGCGCTCGTCCGCAAGGCGGATCCGAAGCTGACCGAGCGGCAGGCTCAGGAGCTGTTCAACGAAACGGGCGACGCCCAGCACAAATATGCGATCTGGCAGGACAAGATTCTCGCAGGCGAAGTCACCGCCGCGCTCGCCGAAGACGCCCTGCTGGAAGCAGAGGAACGCTCGGTCAAATCCGACAAGGAGGCCCGGCAGATCTTGAAGAACCTCGAACGGATCGAGGGCAATCTGAACAGCCTCAAGCGCCAGGTGCAGGAAAACGGCGCCCGTATCGACCAGACTCTTGCTTCGATCAAGGCCGAGCAGGCAGCCAACGACAGTTGGAACGCCCGCAACGGGGCGATCAATACCGATGGCTCGCTCAAACCCTGGGCAAAGACCGGGCGAGACATGTTCAAGACGTCCAGTGATCGCTTGGAATGGGCGAGAAAGGCTTTGGAGGCAGGTGTCGATCCAAATGAGGTCTTTGCCTCCCCGGGCGAAGCCAAGGCCTTTATGGCTGACAAGGCCATGCGTGAGGTGGAAGGAAAGTATGACGGCTGGATCGGGTCATTCTCAGACGGGCTGGCCGATGCACTGCCAGGAGTGACCAGCACGCTGGACGCGCGCAAGCAGGTCGACAAGCTCACGTCTCTTGCCTTCATGCGCTCCTCTGATCCTGCCACCCTTGCCCGGCAAAATGCCCTTAACGCCGAGAACAGCCAGCAGGCTAACGCAGCCGTCGCCAAGATCGCGGAGGCAGACAAGCATGTCGGCCGGACGCAAACCGGAGTCGAGGTGACGGCCGTCGTCGCTGTCGGCGTGGCAACCGGCGGGACCGGACTGCTGGCCTCGACCGCCATCACCACCGGTACGACGATCGGCCTGCACACGCTGGACGATGCCACCAATACCGGCGACACCTACGGCTGGAATGGCGTTGTTCGGGACGTGGAATTCGGCGTTCTCGGTGCGGCTGGCGGGCGGGCGCTTGGAGCATTGTTCAAGGCCCCAGCTGCCAAGGTCGTCAGCAGTGGCGCTGATGATGTCGCTGCGGCCGGAAATACGGTCGATGATCTCGCCGCGGCCGGAAGTGGCGCTAGCAACCAGGCGACCGAGACTGTCGTCGAGACAGCCACCAAGAAAACCGCCAAGGAACTGGCTCAGGAACAGCAGGAACGATCGCTGCTCGGACGCTTTGATAAGCTGATCGACAAACGTGTCGAAGGCACCAATACGTTTTTTGGAATATCGAAATCGCCATTCACCAAGACGGCGGACAAAGCCGCCGACGGTTTGGTCAATGCAACAGATGATGTAGTCGCGATGGCCGACGATGCCGTTCAGGTCGCTGACGACGCTGTTCGGGGTGTTGATGACGTTGTTCAGACGGCCGATGACGTTTCCGGCGCAGCCGATGACGTAGCCGGGAACGCTGCGACGAAATCCCGCACAGCCGGTGAAGTCATTGAATCAGCCCAAAAGGAATTCGAGCTCAGCTGGAAAAACGGCAAGGGTGCAAAATACGTCTACACCCCAGGCGATCTGCCCTACGTACCGAATTTGAAATTCAATCCGCAGTATGGCCTGGCGAATGTGCCTCAGCTCGTCGGCGAGGGCGTGAAAATTCTTCCCCGTGTTGTTGCCAATCCCACTGGAGTGATCCAGCGGTTGGCGACCCCTGGCGTCGAGTTGACGCGTTGGGCCAGCGCCAAGCTCTATCATCCCGCCCGCGATCTGGTGGTCGACCTGGCGATGGAGCCTGGCAGGCAGGCAATGGTGCAGTTCGGACGGACGGTTGCGCAGAGCCCTGCCGGCCAAGCCACGTCCTGGGCCGTCAGCAAGACGGCTGGCTTGCTGGACGATGTGGCCGGCTCTCGTTTCGGCAGCTTTGTGGGCACCACCGCCCAGCGACCGGTGAACTGGCTCACTCGCCAGTATGAAGGCACGTTGCTACAGCAGGGAGTGAACGCCCTGCCGGTCCGCTTCTCTGCAGCCGGGGGCCAGCTCGCTGGCGATTTCTCCACCGCAGTCAAGGGAACGGCAGAAGCGGCCAAGGGCGTCGGAAACGTTCTAAACCGCGTTTCGGGGGCGGCCATCGGTCTGGGCATCGCCGATGCCTGGGCAAGCGACGGCCCAACCGTTACCCACAACAACGAATTTGCCCGCGCCCAGTACAATATGAAGAAAACATCCGAGAACATCACGTGGGCGGCGCCGCACCTGCCCGTCTCGGTGACGCTCGGCTGGGACAAGTCGCTGGCGGTGGCGCGTCTGCCGGCACCCCTGGGCAGCGGCGCGATGCCGGGTGCAGACTGGAACGACGGCAAGGGCAGGGCGCGCGGCCTGATGAATTCCTCGATCGGCGCGACCGAGGTGCTGTTCGGCTTCACGGTAGGCGGAGCGGAGGTCAACTACAGCGGTGCCATCAGCATGTCGCCCCTTCGCTACATGTGGAATCAAATGGCCTACAACAATTATGACGGCGTTAAGTCGCCCGGCTATGCCCAGCATTCGCTGAAGACATTCGGAGGCATAACGCCCCATTCGATCCAGTTCGCCGGCAAGTTCAACTTCGGACCGGCGGCCATCTATCTCGACAGGGCGAACAGCTTGTCGACAATCTATACGTTGGCAACCGATCCCAAGGTGGCCACCGAATACGGCGCCAGCATGCTCACGCAGCAAGGCAGTCGGGTGACCGCTGCGAGCAAGGGGGATTTCATCGCGATCCCCAACACGGCGCTGACGATCAACACCGCATATAAAGCGGAGACGGCCCGTCCACTGTGGAAGTGGTACCAGAATTTCCTGGAGCCGCAGCCTACCGAGACCTACACACCTGATCCCAGGTGACCTGATGGAACCAACAGGCAAACCGAAACCGTCCGGGAAATCACCTGCACGGCCCGAGAAACGCAACCGGTCCGGTCCAGACGGAAAGTGGTCTGGCGCCGCAAACCCCGATGGAAACAGGACGTTCCTTCCGACGCTAGAGCATGTCGCGATTAAGTGGATACCGGCCAATCGCAGAAGGCATGCTCTAACTTATTGATACCGATCACGTTATCCGCATTTAGATGATTCCATCAAAATGCGGCGTGATCTAAGGAATGGCCAAGCCTGTCCAATCGCTTAGCAAATCAATGGCGGAGACGGAGGGATTCGAACCCTCGATACCCCTTTCAGGGTATGCTCATTTAGCAAACGAGTGCCTTCAGCCTCTCGGCCACGTCTCCGCACGGGCGGCCAGCGCCCGGCCGGTGTATGCCTGACCCGCGAACCGCTGGCAAGCGTTGCGTGCGGGTTTGGTGGCGCCAATGCCGTTTTTGCGGCAGGCGGCACCGCAAGTGGGCAGCCGGCCATTTCTGCCGGTCTGGATGATGGGATCGATTTCGGTCATTTGGAGCAGGCCACCGGCAAAGGCCGTTGTCACTCTGCCCGAACCTGCTCTAACTAGGGCAGCCTCGAACCCCGCAAGGATTTGCCCGCATGCAACTCTATTACTCGCCCGCTTCGCCCTATGCCCGCAAGGTGTTGATCGTTGCCCACGAGACGGGGCTGGCCGACACGATCACGCTGCTCACCGGGCCGGTCAGTCCGATCGAGAAGGACAAGGCGATCAACCGACACAATCCCGCAGGCAAGATTCCGACGCTGGTGACCGAGGCCGGCGAGGCGATCTACGACAGCCGGGTCATCGTCGAGTATCTCGCCGCCAGGGCGGGGGACAGCAAGCTGTTTCCCGCCGGGGCAGAGCGCTGGAAAGCCCTGGTTCTGCAATCGCTGTGCGATGAGGCGCTCGATGCCTGTCTGCTGGCGCGCTACGAGCAGGTGCTGCGCCCCGAACCGCTGCGCTGGGGGGCCTGGATCGAGGGGCAGATGCACAAGATCGCCACATCGCTCGATGTGCTCGAACGCGACTACGCGCATCGTCTGGCGGCGCATTTCGACATCGGAACGATCGCGGCGGCAACGCTCATGGGCTACCTCGATTTCCGCTTTACCGATTTCGACTGGCGGGCAACCCGGCCGCATCTGGCGGCCTGGGCAGCGGGAATCGTGGCGCGGCCTTCGGTGGCCGCAACTCTCCCGAAAGCGTAGCGACGGATTTGCCGGAGCGGATTGGCCGGTCGGCCGCTCCGGCCTCAAGCCATTGCTGACAGCCGCTGCGGCAGGTCGGCAAGGCCGGCGGTCTCGACATTGGCGAAGGCAAGCCGCAGGTGGCCATCAAGCCCGGGACCGAAGTAGCTGCCCGGCAGGCCGAGTACGCCGGCTTCGAGCGCCAGGCGGCGTGCCGCAGCCACCGAATCCAGCCCGGTGAACGGGTGGGCAACAAAGGCAAAATACGCGCCCAGACTGTCGATCCGCCAGCGGTTCTGCCTGGCAAACAGCGCCTGGAAGGCGGTTCCGCGGGCGATCAGTTCATCGCGGCGCATCGCCCGCCAGCCGCGCTGGCTTTCAATGGAATCCGCCACCACGCCCTGGGCCGGCCGGGCCGGGCAGATTTGCAGGCTGTCCTGAACCTTGGCGATTTCGCCAATGGTCGCCGGTGCCGCTACAATCGCACCAAGCCGATGACCGGGCAGCGCATGCGACTTGGAAAAGGAATAGAGCTGGATCAGCGTATCCGGCCAGTCGGAGCGCGCGAGCAGCCCGTGCGGCGCGGCATCCGAGGGCAGGAAATCGCGATAGGTTTCGTCCAGAACCAGCGCCAGCCGGTGCCGCCGGCAGAGATCGAAAAAGCGCGCCAGCAGCTGCGGTGGATAGATCGCGCCGGTCGGGTTGTTGGGGCTGACCAGAACGAGCGCGCGGCAACGCCCGTCGATCAGCCTCTCGGCCGCATCGGGATCCGGCACGAAGCCCGCCTCCGGCCGGCAGGCCAGCACCCGGGTCTCGAGGCCCAGCATGTCCAGCGTCATCTTGTGATTGAAATACCACGGCGCCGGCAGGATCACCGCGTCACCGGCCCGAGCCAGCGCCAGCATCGTGACCACGAAAGCCTGATTGCAGCCGCAGGTGATCGCCACATGCTGCGGCTCGATGGCGCCGCCGTACAGGCGCCAGGTTTCGCCGGCATGGGCCTGGCGCAATGCGCTATCGCCAAGGATCGGCCCGTAGCGCGTGGCTTCGATCGAGCCGGCCGCCATCGCCAGCCTTTCCAGCACGTCGGCGGGCGGCGGCGTGCCGGGCACTGCCTGGGTCAGATCGATCATCGGCCCGCGCGCGCCGTCATAGTCGCGCTTCCACGCCTGCGCAGAGGGGATCGGCGGCGCCTCGACAGCGGCAACAGACGGATTGATCGAATAGGCGGTCATGCCAGAGCCAGATGGCGGGTCAACCGCCGTTCCAGATTATCCCACAGGCGCCGGATGATCTCGACCAGAACAAGATAAAGCAGCGCCGCAACCAGATAGATCGTCAGATCGAACGACCGGGCGAAGGCCAGCTTGGTCACGCCCATCAGATCAAACAGCGTCACCAGCGAGGCCAGTGAACTGGCCTTGATCATGACGATCAGCTCATTGCCCAGCGGGCGCAGCGCCGTGATCAGTGCCTGCGGCAGCAGCACCTTGAGATAGGTCGGGACCGGATGCAGGCCGAGCGCCATCGCCGCCTCGCGCTGGCCGCGCGGCAGGGCGATCAGCGCCCCACGAAAGATCTCGGCCTGATAGGCGGCGGTGTTCAGCGTGAAGGCGAGCAGGCAGCAATAGAGCGGATCGCGAAACAGCCACCACAGCCCCACATCCTGCCAGAACAGCCGGAACGAGCCGAGGCCATAGTAGATCAGGAACAGCTGGCCGAGCAGTGGCGTGCCGCGAAACACCGTCATGTAGGCGCCGACCAGCCAGGCGAGGGGGCGGGGCGCATTGAGCCGCAGCAAGGCCAGGCCCAGCCCGGCAATCAATCCGATGCCAAAGGAGATCGCCACCAACTGTAGTGTCAGCCCGAGGCCCGAGGCCATGCGGCAGCCGTAGTTCTGCAGAACCTCGATGCCGAGGACGGCGCCGGGATATTCGCACCACAGCATCAGCGCGCTCCCGGGGCGGCGAAACCGCGGTTGGTCCGGGCTTCGGCCTTCGCCAGTCCCGCCGCCGAAACCGCCGAGAAAAACAGGTAGATCAGCATCGCGACGCCAAAAAACAGGAACGGCTCCTTGGTCACTACATTGGCGCGCGTGGCGATGAACATCGTGTCCTGGAGCGTGATCACCGAGACCAGCGAGGTTTCCTTGAGCAGCACCATCCAGTTGTTGCCGAGGCCGGGCAGGGCAACGCGGAACAGCTGCGGGAACACCACAAGCCGGAATGCCTGCCACGACGTGAGGCCCAGCGCAGCCGCTGCCTCGCGCTGGCCGCGCTGCACCGAGTTGAGCGCGCCCAGCCATACCTCCGCCGAAAAGGCCGCCAGAACGATGCCCAGCGCAAACACGCCGGCCAGGAACGGGCTCATCTCGATGGTGCCGGCAAACCCAAGCCAGGTCCAAAGCGACTGAACCAGCATCTGGATGCCGAAGTAGATGATGTAGAGCGTCAGAAGTTCCGGCACGCCCCGGAAAATCGTGGTGTAGAGCGTGCCCGGTCCGCGCAGCCAGGCATGGCGCGAGCGTTTGGCCAGAGCCACCGCCAGCCCCAGTGCCAGACCGAACGGCAAGGTCGCCAACGCGATGGAAATCGTCACCAGCGCGCCGGACAACAGCGCGGCGCCCCAGCCTTCCGGGCCGAACGACAGCAGCGTGATATAGCGATCCATCGGGGCGCCGGGGCTCTGGTCAGGAAAGGTGCCGGGAGCCGGGGCGGCACGCCGGATGACGAAAAGGCGCGCCGGTTACGACGCGCCCGGTCTCGTTCAGATTGTTACAGGATCGGGAACTTGAACCACTTGTCGGCGATCTTCTTGTGCGTGCCGTCCTTGATCGAGTCCTCGATGGCCTTGTTGAGCAGGGCCTTGAGTGCGCCGTCCTCCTTGCGCACCGCCATGCCGACGCCGGGACCATGGATCGCCGGATCGCGCGTCACATCGGCGATCATCTTGCAGCAATCCTTGCCCTTGCCGTTGATGAAATCCTCAAGCGCCAGCTTGTCGGCCACCACATAGTCAAGCCGTCCGTTGAGCAGATCGAGGTTGGCCTCCTCCTGCGTCGGATAGAGGCGGGGGGTCGAATCCTTGTAGTGCTTTTCGAGGAAGTTGGCGTGGATGGTCGAACCCTGCGTGCCGATCGCCTTGCCCTTGAGGGCGGCCGGCGAGACATCGGTCGAGGTCACGGATTTGGCGGCGATCATCGAGATCGGCGTCTTGGTATAGACCATCGAAAAGTCGACGCGCTTGGCCCGTTCCTCGGTCGCGTTCATGCCGGCGACGATCACATCGTATTTCTTGGACAGCAGTGCGGGAATGATGCCATCCCAGTCCTGCACCACCCAGGTGCACTTGACCTTCATCTTCTCGCAAAGGGCATTGGCGTAATCGATCTCGAAGCCTTCGAGTTCCTTCTTGGCGTTGAGATTGTTGAAGGGCGGGTAGGCGCCCTCGGTGCCGATGCGGATCTCTTTCCATTCCGCCTGCTGCGCCTGGGCGGCGCCGGTCATCGCCACCGCAGCGGCCGCAACCAGAAGAACTGTCAGTTTACGCATGTCTTTCTCCCTGAAGCCGCCGCTGGATGCAAAATGCACGACGGTCCTGGAGTGAATGGACAACGGAACGCGGCGATTTGCAACCCAAACCAGTCCTGTCGCCGGCATCATCCGGCGCGGAACAGTCGCACCGCCTCCTCGCGCTCGAACAGGTAGAGCAGCAGCCGCAGGGCTGCCCCGCGCGGACCGGTCAGGTCCGGGTCGCGATTGAGGGCGAGTTCCGCGTCCTGCCGGGCCATGCGCAAGAGATCGCCATGTGCCTCCAGCCGGGCGATGCGGAAGCCGGGCGAGCCGCTCTGGCGAGTGCCGAGCACATCGCCTTCGCCGCGCAGGCGGAGATCCTCCTCGGCGATGCGGAAGCCGTCCTCGCTCTCGCGCAGAATTTTCAGCCGCGCCCCGGCCACCTCGCCAAGCGGGGCCTTGTAGAGCAGAAGGCAGGTCGATCTGCCGGCGCCGCGCCCGACGCGGCCGCGCAACTGGTGCAACTGGGCGAGGCCGAAGCGCTCGGCATGCTCGATCACCATGATCGTCGCTTCCGGCACATCGACGCCGACTTCGATCACCGTCGTGGCGACCAGAACCGCAGTCTCTCCCGACTGGAAGCGGCGCACCGCCTCATCCTTGTCGGTGCCCTTCATCCGGCCATGGACGAGCCCGACGCGATCGCCCAAAAGCCGGGCAAGATCGTCGCGCCGGGCTTCGGCGGCGGCAAGGTCGGAGGTTTCGCTTTCCGCCACCAGCGGGCAGACCCAGTAGACCCGCGCGCCGCTGGCAATCGCCCTGCCGATCCCCTCGGCCACCTCGCCGAGCCGGTCAAGATCGATCAGCCGCGTGTCGATCGGCAGGCGCCCGGCGGGCTTTTCATCGAGGATCGACACGTCCATGTCGCCGAAATAGGTCAGCACCAGCGAGCGCGGAATCGGCGTGGCCGTCATCACCAGAAGGTCGGTCGCATCGCCCTTGCGGCTCAGCGCCAGCCGCTGGTGCACGCCGAAACGGTGCTGCTCGTCGACCACCGCCAGCGCCAGATCGCGGAACGCCACATCATCCTGAAACAGCGCATGCGTGCCGACGACAAGGTCGATTTCGCCAGCGGCAAGGCCGGCAAGAACGGCGGCGCGTTCGGACGCCTTCGCACGCCCGGTCAGCAGCGCCATCCGCATGCCGGCCGCAGCCGCGAGCGGGGCGAGGCGATCGAAATGCTGGCGGGCGAGAATTTCGGTCGGGGCCATCAGCGCCGCCTGCCGCCCGGCCTCGACCGCCCGGGCCATCGCCAGCAGCGCAACGATCGTCTTGCCGGAGCCGACATCGCCCTGAAGCAGTCGCAGCATGCGCTCGCCGGTCGCCATATCGGCAAGGATGGCGGCGAGCGCGCGTTC
>DAOMXG010000053.1:0-13439 GCA_035436995.1 Beijerinckiaceae bacterium | reverse complement strand
CAGCCGTCATCAATTCACGATGAATCCCCACGCGCCTTAGAGCACTTTCAGTGAATTCCAATTCACAGAAAGTGCTCTATCTTTTTGTTTTTTCGCATTTTCTTAACGCGAACCGGAATCCACTTCGCTTGAAAATGCTCTAGCAGTATGCCCGTTGTCATTCAGCCAGGGCGCTTGGCTGCCAACGCTCAGTTCGGATCAAACGGACAGCTTTGACGAAGAGTTTCGACGCGCCTAACCCTTCACGGCACCCGCAGTCAGGCCGCTGACGATCTGGCGCTGGAAGACCAGGACCAGCAGCAGCAGCGGCGCGGTGATCGACACGGCTGCAGCGACGGCCTCGACCTGATCGCGCATCGTCGTTTCCGCGTTGAAATAGCTCGTGACGGCCGGGACCATGGTCTGGTTCTGGGCATCAAGCAGAAGCGAGGTGACGAGGTAGTCATTGTAGCCGAGCGGAAAACTGAACAATCCGGCAGTCAGCACGCCGGGCCACATCACCGGCATGATGACGAAGCGAAAGGTCTGGAAATGCGTGCAGCCATCGACGCGCGCGGCCTCGTCCAGTTCAGTCGGGATAGACTGGAAGAAGGAGCGCAGCAGCCAGATCGTGAAGGGCTGGTTGATGGCAACCAGCACGGCGATGACGGCCCAGGGCTTGCCGTAGAGCGTTGGCGCAGCGTCCCCGAGCAGCGGCCGCAGCAGGTCGGCGGAGTTGATGAACCAGGGGAGGTATCCGGCAACGAGAACCGAATGCGGCAAGGCCCGGAAGACCAGCGCAATGATCAGGACCCAGAAGGCAATGCTCGCGCCCGAGCGCGACAGCCCATTTGGCCTTACCGCCCTTCTTGCTGCCCTTCTGCGCGGCAATGCTCGCGCCCGAGCGCGACAGCCCATAGCCGGCCAGTGTGCCGCAGGTCAGCGAAATCAGCACCACACCACCCGTGACGAGCATCGAGTTCAGGAAGTTCCGGTAGAATTCATTGCGGACCCAGACCGCTTCGTAATGCTCGGTCGTTGCGCCGATCAGCGGTTGCCCCAGCGCGCCGGCCAGGGCTGACGCAGGACGCGCGGGAGGCTCAAGGCCGGTTCCCCCGGAAGTCTGCCCAGGTCCGGCGAAGGAGCGGGGCCAGCAGGACAATGACCCCGACCATGGTGAGCATCGCGCTGGCCGATGCCCGCGAGATCGACCGGTTGCCGCTGTCGTCGGGCTTCAGGAAGTCATAGGTCAGCCATTGAAGGGAGATCACGTGAGCCTGGCTCGAGAAGCCGACGAAGCTCGATCGCATCAGCATCTTGCCATCCGGTCCCAGAACCGGCCGGGTCTTTTCCTCGGTGGTGCAGACCTGCGAGAGGAAGGCGGGTGTACAGTTCTCGACCCGGACGGTCTCGAAGACAGGCTGGCTGACGTGAAAGCTCTGCCAGAACACCGTGATCAGCGGGGCAGCGATGAAGACCAGCATCATCACGACCGAGGGCGCAATGAAGGCGAGCTGCGTCCGCGTCTTCATGGCCGGGCAGCGGGGGAGCGCTGGAGCGGTGCAAGCAGATCAACGCCGCATTGCCGGGCGAAGTCGATGAGGTCGATCAGGATCCAGTTCTCGTGCAGCCTGTCATCGCGCCGAACGTAGAAATCCATGATGTTCTGGCCGATCGGGCCGCCCGTCGGCGCAATGCCGCGGAATGGCTTGCCGGTGAAATCACCACGCAGGCTCGGCCAGCCGGTAAAGGCCGCCGTCAGCCCGTCGGCAAAGCGCGCACGATGAAAGCCGCCGCGCCGGTTGGGAAAACTCGCAACCGATGGCCCCTGCGCGAACTCCTGGAACTCGCGGAAGCCATAGCTGGATCCGACACCCCAGGGCCCGTGCCAGACCATATCCTCGTGCCAGTAGGCGGCCATGCCCATGCTCGACAGATCGCTGCCATTGAGGCGGTTGCAGCCCCCGAGCATGTCCTCGACAAGCTGCAAGGTGTAACGCGTCGCCTCCGGGTCCTGTTCGCCCAGTGCAATACCATTGCCGAGTGCAGGTCCGGGCGGAGGCTCGGCTCTGCCCTGAAAGGGCGGCAGCAGCTGGTAGCCGGCCTGTGCTGCCAGACCCAGAATGTCGAACAGGCAGCGGATCTCGACGATACGACCGTTCTCAATCCGGTAGAACTCGCCGAAGCGCAGACGCCGCTCGCCGGAACCTGCCGGAATGCCAAGCCAGGCGCCGGCCATGGCGCCGGAGATGTAACCGGTTGTCGCGACCCAGACATGGCCCTCGAACTGGCCGCCGAGAAAAAGATGGGGTTCCCGGCGCGACAGCGGGAAGGCATTGGCAATTGGCGCATAGACCTGCCTCAGAACCTGATCGCGTCCCGTCAGAAGGCCAAGCGGCGCTGGCCCGTGAAAGGCAACGGCCTCATCAAGCATTGCGGCCTCCGGCAACTGCGCCGGCACCGGGGTTACGGTTTGCCAGGCCTTCCAGAGATCCCAGACCAGCGCCTTGGCTTTCTGGATTTGAAGGCGCGATGCCTCGACTGCATGGACGGTCATGTATCGGTGCCCGGCTGAGGAAAGGGCCGGCCGTTCTGCTTCACAGCAGACCGGCCTCCTTGGCTTGGACGCGATAGTCCGCCTCGATATCGGCCAGCGTGGTTCTGGCGTCCTTGCTGCCCTTCAGGATGTCGTTGAGCTTGTTGGCAATCGCCTTCTGCATCAGGCCCATCTGCGTGCTGGCCGGGTAGGGCTTGGCGCCCTTTGCTGCGGTGGCTTGCGCGCCCGTGGCAAGCTTGTCGGCGGCATAGCCCTCGATCAGCCCGATCGCGACCGAATTACTGGCCTTGACCATGTCCGTATCCATGCCTTCAAGGGTGACCTTGAGGGCGGCTTCCGCCTCGGCGTAGGAGATGTTCCGGGCGATCACGATTCCGTCCCACCACAGGGTCGAGGCCGGCAGCAGGCCCTTCTCGGGCGCGGGGGCTGCGGCCATCGCCACCTTGCCGACGACCTGCAACTCCTTGGGATCATCAAGCGCGGCAGCGCGCGACGCCCAGTAATTCGCCATGGCGATGCGGCCTTGCTGGAACTGCTGCTGCACATAGGTCGCGTCGGACACCAGATATTCCGGGTCCATATAGGCGGTCAGCTTCCGCAGCATTTCGAGGGCCGCGATACCCTTTGGATTGTTGATGGCGGGTTGGACACGATCGGTGAAGAACTCGCCGACATAGCCCATATACACGTTGACGAACTCAAGCCACGTCGTCTTCCAGGTCCCGCCAAACGGATATTTGACGGGGTTCGCCTTCTGGATTCTGTCGGCTGCCGCGAGCAGATCCTCGTAGGTTTCCGGAACCGCGATCCCGAGCGCATCGAAGATGTCCTTGCGGTACATGAGATGCTGCGCATTCGCCATCATCGCGATCGCGACGATCTTGCCGTCGACACGGATCAGCTGGTTGGGCCGGAGCTTCTGGCCGAAGCGCGCGACGAGATCATCGAGCGGGTGCACGAGGCCCTGATTGACCAGCTGGACGAGGGACGAATTGGCCACGCCGCCGATGTGATATAGCGAGGGCCTGGCGGCAAAGCCTGCGGCCTGCTTGTCCTGGAACTCCTGGCTGAGTTCGGACTGCACATTGCCGCATTCGGCCATGGCGGAGGTCACGGCCTTCCAGGCCGGGAAGGCTGCGGCTGAAACCTTGACCGGAACCTTGTTCTCGAAGGCGCAGCCTGCAATGGCGGGTGCCGAGGCGAGCAGCAAGGCCGCCAGAGCGGCCAGAAGCGGTCGTGTTGTCTTCATGTCGTCCTCCCTGCGCCAGCATGGGGATTGCCGGTCCATGGACCGCACGGTATCAGCGGACGAAATCCACAAAACTGAAATCGAGTCATGCCGGATATCAGTTCAAATAAGATCAGGGCGCTCGACGGGACATCGCTTCTGGTGATGATCGAGCTGCTGCAGCACCGGCGCACCACGATCGTCGCTGATCGTATGGGGCTGACGCAGTCGGCAATCAGCCAAACCCTGCGCCGGCTGAGGACATTGTTCGATGACGCCTTGTTCCTGCGGCGGCCCCATGGTCTCGAACCGACGGCCTTCGCGCTCGAGCTGGAGCCGAAGATCAGGAGAATCATTGACCTGATGCAGGAATCGGTCGGCCCGCCGCGCGCTTTCGATCCTGCCGCCAGCCAGCGCACCGTCCGGATCGCGGCCAGCGAATATGAACTGGCCTCGCTCGTTCCGCGTTTTCTAGCGCTGGCTGAGGAGGAGGCCGTGCAGATGCGCGTCTTCGGCCTGCCGCTCCGGCGCGATGAGGGTCTTGCACGCCTTGCCGACGGGACAATCGATCTTGTTCTCGGGTTCTACTGGGATGCCGGCTCGGAGTTCGTCACCGCACCTTTGTATCAGGAGCATTACGAGGTGGTGATGCGCCGCGGGCATCCGCTGACCGGTCGCTTGACCTCGCCCAGGGCCTTTGCGGAGGCGCGGCACCTGCTCGTCACGCCGGATGGCGAACAGCGTGGCCTCGTCGATGAAGCGCTTGCCTCCGAGGGGTTGACCCGTCACGTCGTTGCAACCGTTCCGCTGTTCCTTCCGGCGCTTGCGTCACTGGCCGTCAGCGATCTCGTCGCCTGCCTGCCCAGCCGGATTGCCGCCCTGTTCGCCCGGCAGTTTGACCTGCAGCATCAGGCGCTGCCATTCTCGACGCGGTCCTTTCCGGTTTCGGCTGTGTTTCACAGGCGCAATGCCAACAGTCCGATGCATGAATGGATTATTCGGCGTATTGAATCCCTATGACGCTGATGCCTGAACCTCGATCACTGCGCTGCATGTCGGTATACATCTCATCATGCCAAAGGTTGCCGCCGTCATGAACAAGTCAGCTGTCACCTCCAGTGATGTGGCGGGTCTTGCCGGCGTCTCGCAGTCGGCCGTCAGCCGCGCCTTTTCCCCGGGCGCCAGCATCGCCCCGGAGACGCGGAACAAGGTGCTGCGCGCGGCCGAGAAGCTGGGCTATCGCCCCAATGCGCTTGCGCGGGCAATGATCAGTGGCCGCTCGCGTCTGGTCGCCGTGCTCGTTGCCTATCTCGACAACCAATTCTATCCGCTCGCCCTAGAACAGCTGTCGCGCGAGTTGCAGGCGCGGGGCTATCAGATCCTGATCTTCATGACCGACACCGGCAATCAGGACACCGTGGTCCAGAAGATGCTGCAGTATCAGGTCGAGGCAATCATCATGCTCTCGGCAGAACTGTCGTCCAGCCTGGCGCGGGAATGCGCGGCCACGGGGACGCCGGTGCTGCTGTTCAACCGCTATGTGCCGGGTCTGCCTGCCAGCAGCGTGACCTCAGACAATCTCGAAGGCGGACGTCAGGTCGCGCATTTCCTGGCCGATGGCGGTCATGCCCGGATCGCCTTCATCGCCGGGCAGGAAAACTCCTCGACCAGCCGCGACCGCGAGGCCGGCTTCTGCAAGGGCCTGGCCGAACGCGGCATAACGCCGGTTGCCCGCGCGGTGGGTGGATACCGCTTTGAAGGGGCCGCTGCAGCGGCACGAGAGCTGTTCGCAGCGGCTGGCCGCCCCGATGCGGTCTTTGTCGCCAATGACCACATGGCCTTTGCAGTGATGGATGTGCTGCGCGGAGAGCTTGGGCTTCGTGTTCCGCAGGATGTCTCGGTTGTCGGCTATGACGACGTGCCCGAGGCCTCCTGGGGCGGCTATGACCTGACCTCGGTTTCCCAGAACCTTGGCGAGATGATCCAGGCCACCATCGACATCCTGATCTCGCAGATCGACCGGCAGCAGGTGAAGCGCAAGGCGGCGATCATCCCTGCGAAACTGGTCGTCCGCGGCTCGGCACGTCCGACCCGCCGCTAGCCTCTAGAGCATGTCGCGATTAAGGGATACCGGTTAATCGCAGAAAACATGCTCTAACTTATTGATACCGATCACGTTATCCGCATTTTGATGATTCCATCAAAATGCGGCGTGATCTAGGCGTGCCGATCCGGCCGCGCCGGAAGAAGCTCTGCATCCTTGCAAACACGTCGACATCCATCTGCCTGAGCAGGTGGATGATGTCGATGGGCACCCAGTTCTCGCGGATCAGGCCTTCATGGTGGAGGTAGAAGTCCATCACGCGCATGGTGACATCGCGACCGGTCGGGCCGACGCCGCAGAAGTCGCCGCCGAGGTGGCGCGCATGGACGCTCGGCCAGCCCGCCGTTGCCGAATAGGCGCCGTCGCCGATGCGGACATAGTGGTTGCCGCCGCGCCGGTTCGGAAAGGCGATCCGGAAGGGCAGCTGGTGGTAGTCGACAAAGCCCTGCAAGCCCCGTGTCGTGCCAATGCCGCAGGGTCCGTACCACATCATCTTCGGATGCCAGTGCAGCTTTTGCGGCATGTCCAGCAGACCCTCGCGGCCGCGATGGTCAAGGTCATTATAGTCGCCGAGCGTCTTATGCATGGCTAGCGTCTGGGCGAGGCTCGCCGCTGACAGGGCCGGGTCCTGCGGGGTCAGAACAATCCCGTCGCCGGTAAACGGGCAGGGCCACTGCTCCTCGGTGCCGAGACTGGGGGCGATGGGCCAGAACCCCGCCTGCCGTATGACGTCGAGCACGTCGATCAGCACGGTGCTCTGGGCGATCCTGCCGTCCTGGACGCGATGGAACTCGCCGTAGCGGATATAGATCGGCCGCCCGGTCGCCGGGATCGACAGCCAGTCACTGCGAAACGTGCCGCAATAATGGCCAACCGCGCCGACCCAGTCGCCGCCATTCCAGTGACCGCCCATCAGCAGGGTGTCGCGGCGCTCCAGATCGGGGAAGGACCGCAGCAGCGGCTGCCAGACCGTTGCCGCCATCGCCTCGAAGCCGGACATTTCATTCATGGGGTAGGAGCCCCGCCACTCCGCCTGAGGATGGTAGGCCTCGGTGAGCCTTTGCAGCACAGTGCCCGGTGTCGCCTCGGCCACACGCGAGAGCGCCGCGCGCACGAACCTCTTGGCGTCAATGATGCGGTCCTGATCGGTCATCGGATCTCCGGAAAAGCGGCTGTCCACGGTTTCGGCTTGGGTAGACTAGAGGCTATTGCATACGTATGCAATCTCTGTCAGTGTCATCTGCGGAGAGGCGGCCCGAAAAGGTCGCTGGAGGAGATCATTCGGGCATGGTGGCTGTTTCCCTGCGCGGCATCACCAAGAGATGGGGCGCGTTCACCGGCGTGAGCGCGATCGACCTCGATATCGGCGACCGGGAGTTCATCGTCTTTCTCGGCCCCTCGGGCTGCGGCAAGACGACGACAATGCGGATGATCGCCGGCCTCGAGGACCCGACCGACGGCGAGATCCGGATCGGCGATCGCATCGTCAATGATCTGGAGCCGAAGGATCGCGATGTCGCGATGGTGTTCCAGAATTACGGTCTTTATCCGAACATGACCGTCTACGAGAACATCCGGTTCCCGCTTAAGGTGCGCAAGGTCGATCCTGCCACCCATGATGCGCGCGTCCGCAAGGCCGCCGCGATGGTCGAACTGGGCGACCTTCTCCACCGCCGGCCGAAGGAGCTTTCCGGTGGCCAGCGGCAGCGCGTTGCCCTGGCGCGCGCCATCGTACGCGAGCCGGCAGTCTTCCTGATGGACGAGCCGCTCTCCAATCTGGATGCGAAGCTGCGTGTCTCGACCCGCGCGCAGATCAAGAACCTCCAGCACGAGCTGAAGGTGACGACCATCTATGTGACCCATGACCAGATCGAGGCGATGACGCTGGCGGACCGCGTCGTCGTCATGAACAAGGGAGTGTTCCAGCAGGTCGGGACACCGACCGAGATCTACGACCGCCCGGCCAACACCTTTGTCGCAAGCTTCATCGGCTCACCGGCGATGAACCTGATCAATGGCGACATCGCCGATGGTGTCTTTACCGCCGCGCAGGTCAGGATTGCCGGGCTGCCCAGCGGGCTGGCGGGGCCGGTCACGCTGGGTTTCCGCGCCGAGGATGCCGAGGTCGCGGCCGAAGGTGATGGGCAGATCGTCGCGCAGATCTACGCGATCGAGCTTCTGGGCGACGCCACGATGGTCAGCGTGCGTGTCGGCGATGCGCTGGTGGCCGCAAAGGCCCCCAAGACCTACCGCGCGATCATCGGCGACAGGGTCGTGTTCCGTATTGCCCCGGCGCAATGCCATCTGTTCGATCACCAGTCCGGCCAACGGATTGAAGCAAAAGTCGACGCAGGTCACTGAACCTGCGTCCTGTCCGCCGAAGTCACTGCCACACCTGCCTTGGGAGAGAGAGCATGATCCGCAAGACACTCGCCGCCGCTGCATTGTCGCTCATGATGTCCGTGTCGGCGCAAGCCGCCTGCGGCTTCCAGAACACCGTGCCGCTCAAGTCGCTGACCGCGGCCTTCGAGGCCTGGAAGGCGGTGACGTCCGCCATGGCCGAATGCGGCAATGTCCAGCCGGAGCTGGACCAGACCTTCCGCACCAAGCAGCCGGCGGCCTTCGCGGCCAATCCGTCGCTGTACCATATCGGCGGCGTCGCCAATGGCACGCTGACGCCGCTCGTCAATGCCGGCACCATCCGCCCGCTCGACGATCTGATCGCCAAGTACGGCCAGAACCTGTCGCCCAATCAGCTCATCAAGGTCGATGGCAAGACGGTCGCCGTCGCGATGATGGTCAACGCGCAGCATCTCGTGGTTCGCGAAGATATCCTGAAGGAACTCGGCATCGCGACGCCGACCACCTATGACGAGGTGCTGGCTGCGGCCGACAAGATCAAGGCCTCGGGCAAGGTGCAGTATCCGCTGGGCGCCACCTTCAAGGCTGGCTGGGATCTGGCGCAGGACTTCAACAACATGTTCGTCGGCTTCGGCGGCACCTTCATCAAGCCGGACAACACGCCGGGGATGAACTCCGAGGCCGGGGTGAAGGCGCTCGAGATGATGAAGAAGCTCTCGGCCTATATGGACCCGGAATTCCTCGTTTCGGAATCGACCTTCGTCCAGAAGCAGCTCCAGCAGGGCAAGATCGCGATGGCCAATCTCTGGGCGTCGCGGCTTGGCGCGCTCGATGATCCGAAGGAGAGCCAGCATGTCGGCAAGTTCGGCGTGGCGGCCGCACCGAAGGCGATGCCGGGCGGCCCGTCCTCCTCGACACTGTGGTGGGACGGGATCGTGATCGCCAAGAACATCTCCGATGCCGAGGCCGAGGCGGCCTTCCGCGTCGCGATGGAGGGCATCGACGAGGAGATGGTGAAAGCCAATAACGGCCTCGCCGTCTGGCTCATCAAGGGCTACACGCCGAACAAGATGGCGCAAGGTGCCATCGAGACCGCCAGGGGCGGCGCGCCGAACTATGCTTCCACCACGGCCATGGGCCTGTTCCACTCCGCCGTCGGCGAGAAGATCGCCGATTTCATGGCCGGCCGTAAGGATGCGAAGGCCACGCTGGCGGAGATGGAGACGAGCTATCTCGTCAAGGCGAAGGAGCAGGGCCTCGTGAAGTAACGCATCCTGTCAGGACCGGACGGCAAGAAAGAGGGCGCGGCGATGAAGGGCAGAACCTTCGCATTGTTCGTCGCGCCGTCGCTTGCGATGATGCTGATCTTCATCGCGCTGCCCCTGGCCTCGGTGTTCTGGCAGAGCTTCCACGAGACGCGTGCGGTCGTGACCCGGACCGAGGTGGAAAGCTGCACGCCCGGCTTTCTCGCGCCGACCTGCACACGCGAAACCCGGACGGTGCCCAGGATCGGGGCTGACGGAAGGCCTGTCACGGAAACGGTCTTTGTCGGGCTCGATGTCTATCGGCGTGTTCTGCAGACGGATGCGGTGGCAAAGGCGCTGGGCGCTGGCGGAGGCGGGCTGTCGGCCATCCTCGGCATCGATTTCTGGAAGGCGCTGCGCTTCACCCTCACCTTCACGCTGATCACCCTGCCGCTGGTGATTGGCCTCGGCCTCCTGATTGCGCTCGCGGTGAACAACCTCGTCAAGGCGTTGCGAGGTCCGGCCATCTTCATCACGCTGCTGCCCTTCATCATCACGCCGGTGATCGGCGCCTTGTCGATCCGCTGGCTGTTTCTCGGCGACGGCATCCTGACGCGGGCGATCGAATGGGTGCTGGCGCGCGACATCTCGATGTTCGCGCAAGGCTGGACGATCGAGATCATGATGTTGATCTACAAGGTCTGGCATGTCGCGCCCTTCGCCTTCGTGGTGTTCTATGCCGCACTTCAGACTGTCGATCAGGACACACTTGAATCCGCGATTGTCGACGGCGCCTCGCGGCTGGAGCGGCTGCGCTATGTCGTGATCCCGCATCTGATGCCGCTGATCGTCTTCGTCGCGCTCATCCATCTCATGGATTCCTATCGCGTCTTCGATGAGATCGTCGGGTTCTCGGCGCAGGCCCATGTGCTCTCGCTGCAATACCTGACCTATTCGTTCCTGACGCCGGACGAGACCGGAAACCGTGCGGTCGCGCGGGCCGCTGCCTCCTCCATGCTGACGATGATCGGGATCGTCATCCTGCTCGTTCCCTTGCTGATGCGGACCTGGCGGACGCATCGCTCCGCGAGGAGGGGATGATGGCGACAACACGCACCCTGGCCCATCCGCTCTGGCTGAAGCTGACCAGCAACGGTTTCCTGATGCTGTGGCTGGTGGCAGCGATCTTCCCGCTGCTCTGGATCACGCTGATGTCGTTCAGGGCGCCGGTCGATGCGCTCTCGGCCCATCCGCTCGATGTGATCTTCGGCAAGACGACCTTCGATCACTACAAGGCGGTCTGGGTCACGCATGGCTTCTGGCGCAATTTTCTCAACTCGCTGATGATCACGGCGGGTGTCGTCACGATTTCGCTCACGGTCGGCACGCTGGCGGGCTATGCGCTGGCGCGGGCGAACTCCAATCTCGCCTTCTGGCTTCTGATCATGGCGCTGGTGTTCCGGGCGCTGCCGCATTCGGTGCTGGTGACGGGCTATCTCCCGCCCTTCCTCAATTCGCGCGAATTGCTGGCACCCTTGTGGGAGAGCGGTTTGACCGGCTGGCTCTTCCGGCTGTTCTCGGACATGCCGCCCACGCTCTACGGCCAGCCCTGGGCGATCATCCTGGTTCTGGTCGCCATCAACCAGCCCTTCACGATCTGGATGATGCGCTCCTTCTTCATGAACATCCCCACTGAGCTGGATGAGGCGGCCCGCGTCGATGGCTGCACGCATTTCGGTGCGTTCTGGCGCGTCATCATGCCGGTGATGTGGCCGGGCGTGATCACGACCGGGCTGTTCTCGTTCCTGCTCGCCTATAACGACTACCTCGTCACAGCGCTGCTGCTCGATGCGCAGTCGCAGACCATGGTGCCGGCGATCTCGCAGTTCCTCAACCGCGATACTCGCGCCTCGGACCAGATCGAGGCCATTGCCGCCGCCGTCTCGATCACGGCGCCGCTGTTCCTGCTGGTGATGGTGTTCCAGCGGCAGATCGTGTCCGGCCTGACCGCCGGCGCCGTGAAGGGATAGGACCATGGCCGGATTCCGACCCGAACAGGCTGCGCTGACCCGCGACAATGACAGCAGCAAGACCGAGGCGACGCGCCGCGTCATCGAGGGCATGGTCGACGGTTTGAACGACCACAAGATCAACGGCATGGCCGAGTTCTTCCATGCCGGCTTCCGCTGGTTCGGCAATGTCGGCTGCGGCACGAAGAATGGCCTCCGCGAATTCCAGGACAACTGGCAGCGCCCCTTCCAGGCCGCGTTCTCCGACAAGGTCTGCATCGACGAGGCGCGGCTGTTCGACGGCGAGTGGGCGGCGTCCTTCGGGCGGCAGGAGGCCACGCATTCGGGCGAGTTCATGGGGATCCCGCCCACCGGCAGGCGCGTTCAAATCCGCTACATGGATTTCTGGAAGGTCGTCGACGGCAAGATCGCCGATAACTGGGTTATGGTCGATTTCCCCCATGTGCTGGCGCAACTCGGCGTCGATATCTTCCAGAGCCAGGGCTGGGAAGCCTATGACCGCGGCGAGCGCGTGCCGCCGCGCCCTTCTCATGACAAGTGACTGACACAGGACCGCAGCGATGATCCGCTATCTCAAGACCGCCCGCAGTGAGGCCGAACGGGCCGAGGACGACGCGAAGGTTCGCGCGACGGTTGAGGGCATCCTGGCCGACATCTCGACGCGCGGCGACGCAGCCGTGCGCGAGCTCTCCGTGACGTTCGACAAGTACGATCCGCCGTCGTTCCGGCTGACCGAGCAGCAGATCGAGACGGCGATGAGCCGGGTCGCCAAGCGTGACCTGGAGGATATCCGCTTCGCGCAGGCGCAGGTACGCAGCTTTGCCGAGCACCAGAAGGCGTCGATGCGCGACATCGAGGTGGAGACGATGCCGGGCGTCATCCTCGGCCACCGCAACATCCCGGTGCAGTCCGTCGGCTGCTATGTGCCGGGCGGCAAGTACCCGATGGTGGCCTCCGCCCACATGTCGGTGGTCACCGCAAAGGTCGCGGGTGTGAAGCGCATCATCGCATCCGCCCCGCCGCAGGCGAGCGCCGATGGTCCCGCGCCGCATCCGGCGATTGTGGCTGCGATGCACATGGGCGGCGCCGATGAAATCTATTGCCTCGGCGGCATCCAGGCCGTCGGCGCCATGGCGCTGGGAACCCAGACCATCGCGCCGGTCGACATGCTGGTCGGGCCGGGCAACGCCTTCGTGGCGGAGGCCAAGCGCCAGCTCTATGGCCGCGTCGGCATCGATCTCTTCGCCGGGCCGACCGAGACGATGGTGATCGCCGACGACACGGTGGATGGCGAACTCTGCGCCACGGATCTGCTCGGACAGGCCGAGCATGGCGTCAATTCGCCGGCGGTGCTGATCACCAATTCGGAGAAGCTGGCGCGCGACACGATGGCCGAGATCGAGCGGCTTCTGACCATCCTGCCGACGGCAGGCGCCGCGGCACAGAGCTGGCGCGACTATGGCGAGGTGATCCTCTGCAACAGCCATGAGGAGATGCTCTCCGAAGCCAATCGCATCGCCTCCGAGCATGTGCAGGTGATGACCGACCGCGACGACTGGTATCTCGCCAACATGCACTCCTACGGGGCGCTGTTCCTCGGGCCCCGCACCAATGTCAGCTATGGCGACAAGGTGATCGGCACCAACCACACGCTGCCGACAAAGCGGGCCGGGCGCTACACGGGCGGGCTCTGGGTCGGCAAGTTCCTCAAGACCCACACCTATCAGAAGGTGCTGACCGATGAGGCCTCCGCGCTGATCGGGGCCTACTGCTCGCGGCTGTGCATGCTGGAAGGGTTCGTCGGCCATGCCGAACAGGCCAATATCCGTGTCCGCCGTTATGGCGGGCGCAATGTGCCCTATGGCCAGGCGGCCGAGTGATGGCGCTGCCGCGCACCCCCTCGTTCCGGCTCGATGGCCGGCGCGCGCTGGTCACC
>DAOMXG010000052.1:0-13527 GCA_035436995.1 Beijerinckiaceae bacterium | reverse complement strand
GACCGGCTTGGCGGCCGGCGGCGGAGCGGCCGGGGCCGTAGCAGCCGCAGCGGCAGCCTTGGCTGCCTGCGCCTTGCTGTAGCGCTCATCGAACCCCTTGCGCCAGTTGCCGACGGCAGAACCATCGTAAAGCCCGGCGTCGAGCAGTGTCTTGACCGCCCCTTCCGGCTCGGACGAGACCCGGCCGGACTGCGAGCCGACCTTGACCTTGCGGCCGGCGGCCAGATCATCGAGCAGCTTGTTGAAATTTTCCGGCGTCAGATCCTCGTAGAAATCGTCGTTGATCTGCACCATCGGCGCGTTGCAGCAGGCGCCGAGACATTCCACTTCCAGCCAGGAGAACATTCCGTCGGCGGTGACGTGGCGCTGCTCGCCAATGCGGTCCTTGCACACCTTGATGATCTTTTCCGCGCCGCGCAGGGCGCAGGGCGTGGTGCCGCAGAGCTGGATGAAATACTTGCCGACCGGTTCGAGGTTGAACATCGTGTAGAAGGTCGCCACTTCCAGCACGCGGATATAGGGCATTCCGAGCAGGTCACCGACATGTTCGATGGCGGCGCGCGGCAGCCAGCCACCAGCCTGCTTCTGTGCCTGCCACAGCAACGGGATCACCGCCGACGCCTGACGGCCGGCCGGATATTTCTCAAGCTGCGTGACGATCCACGCCCGGTTTTCGGCCGAAAACGTAAAGCTCGCGGGCTGGATCGCATCAGGTGCGAGGCGGCGAACTGACATGGTTCAAACCTTTCAAAAACACACAGATTGCCGCGCGGGGCGGCCGTCTGCATTCCGCTCGATGCGCATCAGGCAGCTCTTCACCTCGCCACCCCGCTGCAGCATCACCACGAAGCCGAACCCGCGCGTTGCCGCGCTCTGGATCGCCTTCACCTCATAGCCCTCGCGCGCGAGCTGTTCCAGCGTGACGATGGGCGGAGCCGGCCCGCGCGGCGACGGCACTTCCGCCTGGGCCTGAAGGGCCCCGGCCAGCAAAGCCGCCGTTGTTCCGCCTGCAGCAAACATCACCCCTGCCCCGCTGTCCGCGCCTTACCGGTCCACCTCGCCGAACACGATATCGAACGAGCCCATGACGGCAGACACGTCCGCCAGCATGTGGCCCTTGGTCATGAAATCCATTGCCTGAAGATGCGCATAGCCCGGCGCGCGGATCTTGCAGCGATAGGCCCGGTTGGTGCCGTCCGCCACCAGATAGACGCCGAACTCGCCCTTCGGTGCCTCGATCGCCGCATAGACCTCGCCGGCCGGCACCTTGAAGCCTTCGGTATAGAGCTTGAAGTGGTGGATCAGCGCTTCCATCGAGCGCTTCATTTCGCCGCGCTTGGGCGGCGACACCTTGCCGCCGGCCATCACCGGCCCCTTGCCGTCGCTCTGGCGCATCTTGACGATGCACTGGCGCATGATCCGCACCGACTGGCGCATCTCTTCCATGCGGATGTGGTAGCGGTCGTAGCAATCGCCGTTCTTGCCGATCGGAATGTCGAATTCCATTTCCGAGTAGCACTCATACGGGGTCGCGCGGCGCAGGTCCCAGGCGGCGCCTGAGCCGCGCACCATCACGCCAGAGAAGCCACGCTTCCACGCATCCTCGATCGACACATAGCCGATATCGACGTTGCGCTGCTTGAAGATGCGGTTTTCCGACAGCAGATCGTCGAGATCCTGCACCACCTTGAGGAACGGATCACACCACGCCTCGATATCGTTGATCAGATCCTCCGGCAGGTCCTGATGCACGCCGCCGGGACGGAAATAGTTGGCGTGCAGGCGGGCGCCGCAGGCCCGCTCGTAGAACACCATCAGCTTCTCGCGCTCCTCGAAACCCCACAGCGGCGGGGTCAGCGCGCCGACGTCCATCGCCTGCGTCGTGATGTTGAGCAGATGCGACAGGATGCGGCCGATCTCGGAGAACAGCACGCGGATGAGCTGGCCACGACGCGGCACCTCGACGCCGAGCAGTCGCTCGATGGCCAGACAGAAGGCATGCTCCTGGTTCATCGGCGCGCAATAGTCGAGCCGGTCGAAATACGGCACCGCCTGAAGATAGGTCTTCTGCTCGATCAGTTTCTCGGTGCCACGGTGCAAGAGCCCGATATGCGGATCGCAGCGCTCGACGATCTCGCCGTCGAGTTCCATCACAAGGCGCAGCACACCATGCGCCGCCGGGTGCTGCGGCCCCCAGTTGATCTGGAAATTGCGGAGGTGGGCGGGGGTATCGGGGGCGGTGGTCATGCGCGGCCTCGCGGCTGGAAACGGCAATCGGCAGTCGGCAATCGGCAATCGGAATGCATCATGCAGGGTCCTGCAATGTGCGGATCAGGGAACGCAGCATGCGCCCGATCCCGTCGGATTGTTGGGTGAGCGGCACGATCTGCCGGCTGTCGCACAACGGAATTCGCTCGGCAAGAAGCAGCAAGGTTTCGAGTTCCTTCAACGAGCCCTGCGCGATCCGGAGAAACTGGATATACGAACCCACGTTGTCCCGCCCGTAGCCCTCGGCGATATTGGCGGCGATTGACACGCTGGCACGCCGAATCTGCGAGGTCAGCCCATAGGCTTCCTCCCTCGGAAAATCCGCCGTCAACCGGTAGCAGGCGACGGACAGCTCCACCGCAGCGTTCCATACGCGCAGATCGCGATGCGACTGGATAGCCAAGGGCAGTCCCCCTCACGATTGCCGACTGCCGATTGCCGATTGCCGAAGCCATCACTGCTTGGCCTTCTCATCGCCGGGCAGCACGTAGTCCGTCCCCTCCCATGGAGAGAGGAAATCGAACTGCCGCATTTCCTGATTGAGCTTCACCTTCTCGTAGACGACGCGCTTTTCCTGATCGTCGTAGCGCACCTCGACATAACCCGTGGTCGGGAAATCCTTGCGCAAGGGATGCCCCTCGAAGCCGTAGTCGGTCAAAAGGCGCCGCAGGTCCGGATGGTCCGAGAACAGGATGCCATACATGTCGTAGGCCTCGCGCTCGAACCAGTCGGCGCCGGGAAACAGGCCGGTGATCGACGGCACCGGGGTCGCCTCGTCGGTCTCGACCTTGACGCGGACACGCTGGACATGGCGCGGGCTGAGCAGGTGATAGACCACATCGAAGCGGTTGTCGCGGCCCGGGTAGTCAACGCCGCAGACGTCGATGAACGACCAGAACAGGCAGCGCGCATCGCCTTGCAGGAAGGTCATGACCTTGACGATGTCGGCCGCGCGCGCCGTGACGTTCAGATCGCCGAAGGCAACGTCGAACCCGGTCACAGAGCCGGGCAGCGAAGCGGCGATATGCTCGCCGAGGGCCTGAAGCTTGTCGGTCATTTTGAGGATTCCAGCTTGCGAACCTTCTTTTCGAGCGCCTCAATGCGCTCTTCCCAGTCGCCGATCATCATCTTGCTCATGAGCGAATCTGCCGCGAGCGCATTCCTGAAACCTTTTTTCGCTTGCTCAATCTTATCGAGACGCTTGCGCGTATCCCCATGGAGCGCCGCGTTTTCCGCCCGCATTTCCTTGAGCATCGGAACGATCATGTCCTTGGGTTCGGCCGCCATCGGGGTCATCTCTCGATCGTCGCCGTGCGGCGGATCTTCTTCTGCAGCAGCAGGATGCCGTAGAGCAGCGCTTCCGCGCTCGGCGGGCAGCCGGGCACGTAGATGTCGACCGGCACGATGCGGTCGCAGCCGCGCACCACCGAATACGAATAGTGGTAGTAGCCGCCGCCGTTGGCGCAGGAGCCCATCGAGATCACGTAGCGCGGCTCGGGCATCTGGTCGTAGACCTTGCGCAGCGCCGGCGCCATCTTGTTGGTCAGCGTGCCGGCGACGATCATCACGTCCGACTGGCGCGGGGACGCGCGGGGAGCGAACCCGAACCTTTCCACATCATAGCGCGGCATCGATGCCTGCATCATCTCGACCGCGCAGCAGGCAAGGCCGAAGGTCATCCACATCAGCGAGCCGGTGCGTGCCCAGGCGATCAACTCGTCGGTGGCGGTGACGATGAAGCCCTTGTCCGCCAATTCGTTGTTGATGGTGGCGAAATACGGATCGGTCGAACCGATCGGGCGCCCGTCCGCCCCGACCAGACCGCGCGGCGCGGGAGCAACAAGCGGATTGCCGCGATCAACTGCTGAGACCATCTTCTCAAACCTCCAGTGCTGGACAGACCATGACGCGATCCGGCGTCAGTCCCATTCCAGCGCCCCCTTGTTCCACTCGTAGATGAATCCGATCGTCAGAACGCCCAGGAACAGCATCATCGACCAGAAGCCGAACCAGCCGATCTCCTGCGCCGCAACCGCCCAGGGGAACAGGAACGCAACTTCCAGATCGAAGATGATGAACAGGATCGCCACCAGATAGAACCGCACATCGAACTTCATGCGCGCATCGTCGAAGGCGTTGAAGCCGCATTCATAGGCCGAGAGCTTCTCGGCATCCGGCGCCTTGAACGCCAGAAGGAACGGCGCGGCCAGCAGCGCCAGGCCGATAACGGCCGACAGGCCGATGAAGACGACAAGCGGAAAGTAATCGGCGAGCAAGAGCTGCATGGTGCATCCTTGGCGGCAAACCGGGAAAAGACCCGGCGCGGGCAACGTGCCTCGGCTCCGCTTAGCCCACCCACGCATGCGACGCAAGCGAGGACCCCGGTTCTCAAGGGGCGAATGCGACCAAGGAACAGGCCCGCAGCCCGGCGCACCATACAATTGTCAAGCCAAGGGGAAAATGGCGCGGGCGACGGGGCTCGAACCCGCGACCTCCGGCGTGACAGGCCGGCACTCTAACCGACTGAGCTACGCCCGCGCATTGCTTCGCTGCCAGCAGCAGCGAGACCGGGGGGTTACGGCAGCGACGCTTTCAAGTCAAGCGCCCGCGATGCGAATTCCCCTAACGTCGTTGCCGCTACAGTTTCGGCTGGCCCAGCCGCAGCGCGCGAATCTCGCGGTTAGACAGGATACGCGCATTCTCATGCGGCACCGATTCGGCCATGTCGACGAGATCGGTGCTGATCCCCATCTCGTAGATATAGGCCGTCAGGGCGTTGAGTTCCGTCTCGCCGGCATAGATCTGCCGCTGCTGGAATTCGCGGGTCGCCGGGTCAAAATTGGCGATATTGCCGGCCATCCGGTGCACGGCGATGCGGCTTTCCTGCGGAACGACCCGCTTCAGCCCGCCAGCCAGCGCATAGACACAGGCCGAGGCGCAGGTTCCGGACACGAAGCGGAGATTTTCCGCGACGCCGGGTTCGCGCCGGCCAATGGTGGCGGTCGGAAGTTCGCGGATGTCCATGGCGCGGGCAACGATCACCGTCGTTCCCATCTTGCGCAGCACCCGCCCCATGGCGATCGAGGCATTGACGCTGCCGCCCGGCGAATGAATCAGCAGAACGTTGATAAGCCCGGGCCTGGCCACTTCACGACGGGCAAAATCGATCAGCGCCTGTGGCGTTGATGCGGTGATCTGACCGCTCGCCTGCATGATTCGCGGACAGTCATCCACGCATTGCCGGCTTGAGCCATAGGACAGGGTTGAAAAGGTCATGTCGGCGGCCCTGGCCGGCTGGGCCAGAGCCGCGACAGACGCATACGCAACAAACGCCGTCAGAAGCGAAAGACGCATCACACACTCAAACAGTCGCCACTGCTACTCTACGCAACACCACGAAGCTGGCCGAACAACACACGGCCAGAACCGATGCATCGTTTATGCCTCGGCAATCTTAACAATCCGGAGCCCGGGATCGCGCGGCGGCGTTTCATCTTGGGCCGCCCGCAGCGGACGCCTGTCGGAAAATGCTGCAATTTCCGCTCAGCCTGCGTTAATGTCGGGTGGGGCAAACATCCGTTTACCGTATTCGGGAGACCCGTCATGAAGCGTTTCGTCTTGGCCGCCGCCTCGGTCCTGATCCTGGCGACCGCCGCCGGCACTGCCTCTGCGCAGTATTATGACCCCTATCGTCCGGCTCCGCCGCGCTATGATCCCTATGACGGACCCCGTGGCTATGATCCCTATGACAGGCCGCGCCGGGTCGATCCGTATCGCTACGATCGCCCGCCGCCGCGCGATTGGGGCTATCGTCCGCCCCGCCGTCAGCCGATGGGCAACGTCTGCGTCACCTCGCGCGGCGCCTGCAATTCCTATCTGACGCCGATCGGCACCGGCTGCCGCTGCAACATTCCGGGCTTCGGCCTCAAGCGCGGCACGATCCAGTGATACCGACGGCCTGCGGACATGACCAACAGGTCATGATCGTGGGCCTTTGGTCAGGAGCGGATGCGACGCCGAGCAGGGCCGCAGGCCCGGTTGCGAGGAATGCCCGAGGAATGACCGAACGGTCAGCTCCGAGGGCCACTGGCATAATCTGGTGGGCGATGAGGGATTCGAACCCCCGACCTACTGGGTGTAAACCAGCCGCTCTAACCAGCTGAGCTAACCGCCCCTCGCTGCCATTCACTTGATTTTGCCGGGATTGGCAAGAGGGGCGGTCAAAAGCGTTGGCCCCAGAGCATTTTCGAGCGAAGTGGAGTCCGGTTCGCGTCAAGAAAATGCGATAAAGCAAGAACAAAAGAACTTTCAATGAATGTGACTTCACTGAAAGTGCTCTGGCGACATTCGGGCCCAGCGCAAGGCTGATCCAGATCCTCCCCGCGCCAAGCCCCGCTCATGGTTTGGAAATACGGCCCTCGGGCCGCCACCCGGCATGGGCGGCGGCCTAGATCACGCCGCATTTTGATGGAATCATCAAAATGCGGATAACGTGATCGGTATCAACAAGTTAGAGCATGCCTTCTGCGATTAACCGGTATCCACTTAATCGCGACATGCTCTAGCGGCGGAGCCTCACCCGTCCGTCAATGCGGAGCGCTTGCCCCGGTTTCGCCGACGGCCTTGCCGGCCGCCTTCTCGTGCGCCTCCTCGTCCCATTCGATGGGCGTAGGCTGGCGCAGCAGCGCGTGCTTGAGCACCTCGTCCATGCGCGAGACCGGGATGATCTCCAGCCCGTTCTTCACATTGGAGGGAATGTCGGCGAGGTCTTTCACGTTGTCCTCGGGGATGAGGACGGTTTTCAGCCCGCCGCGCAGTGCCGCCAGCAGCTTCTCCTTGAGCCCGCCGATCGGCAGCACCCTGCCCCGCAGCGTCACCTCGCCGGTCATGGCGATGGTGCGCCTGATCGGAATGCCGGTGAGGATCGAGACGATGGTCGTCGCCATGGCGATGCCGGCCGAGGGGCCGTCCTTGGGCGTGGCGCCTTCCGGCACATGCACATGGATGTCCCGCTTGTCGAACAGGGGGGGCGCGACGCCGAAATCGAGGCAGCGCGAGCGCACCCAGGATGCGGCGGCGGAGATCGATTCCTTCATCACGTCCTTGAGGTTGCCCGTCACCGTCATCTTGCCCTTGCCGGGCATCATGACGCCTTCGATGGTCAGCAGTTCGCCACCCACCTCGGTCCAGGCCAGACCGGTAACGACACCGACCTGATCCTCGCTCTCGGCCTCGCCATAGCGATATTTCGGCGGCCCGAGGAAATCGGCGAGGTTCTTCACCGTCACCTTCACCGAGGCGACCTTTTCCAGAAGGATCGTCTTGACCGCCTTGCGGACCAGATTCGAAATCTCGCGCTCAAGGTTGCGAACGCCTGATTCCCGCGTGTAGCGGCGGACGAGCTGCAACAGCGCCTCGTCCGAGATCGACCATTCCTTGTCGCTCAGCCCGTGCTTGGCGAGCGACTTGGGGATCAGGTGCTTGCGGACGATCGCCGCTTTCTCATCCTCGGTATAGCCGGCGATGCGGATGATCTCCATGCGATCCATCAGCGGCGCCGGAATGTTCAGCGAATTGGCCGTGGTGACGAACATGATGTTCGAAAGATCGTAATCGACCTCCAGATAATGGTCGGCGAAGGTCGAGTTCTGCTCGGGGTCGAGCACCTCCAGGAGCGCCGAGGACGGATCGCCGCGGAAATCCATGCCCATCTTGTCGATCTCGTCGAGCAGGAACAGCGGATTCTGCGTTTTCGCCTTGCGCAGCGACTGGATGATCTTGCCGGGCATCGAACCGATGTAGGTGCGGCGGTGGCCGCGGATCTCGGCCTCGTCACGCACGCCGCCGAGGCTCATGCGGACGAATTCGCGGCCCGTCGCCCGGGCAATCGACTTGCCGAGCGAGGTCTTGCCGACACCGGGCGGGCCGACAAGGCAGAGGATCGGCCCGGTCAGCTTGTTGGCGCGCTGCTGCACCGCCAGATATTCGACAATGCGCTCCTTGACCTTGTCGAGGCCGAAATGATCGGCATCGAGCGTATCCTGCGCCAGTTTGAGGTCCTTCTTGACCTTCGAGCGCTTGCCCCAGGGCAGCGACAGCATCCAGTCGAGATAGTTGCGCACCACCGTCGCCTCGGCCGACATCGGCGACATCTGCCGGAGCTTCTTGAGCTCGTGCAGCGACTTGTCGCGCGCCTCCTTCGATAGTTTGGTGCGGCGGATCCTGTCCTCGAGTTCGCCGAGTTCGTCCTTGCCTTCCTCGCCGTCGCCAAGTTCCTTCTGGATCGCCTTGATCTGTTCGTTGAGGTAGTATTCGCGCTGGGTCTTTTCCATCTGCCGCTTGACGCGGGTGCGGATGCGCTTTTCCACCTGGAGAACGGAAATCTCGCTTTCCATGAGCCCGAGTACGCGCTCAAGCCGGTCGGCCACCTTCGGCATTTCGAGAATCGCCTGCTTGTCGGCAATCTTGACCGCCAGATGCGAGGCGACCGTATCGGCCAGCTTGGCGTAATCCTCGATCTGCGTCACCGCGGTGACGACATCCGGCGAGACCTTCTTGTTGAGCTTCACATAGCCTTCGAACTCGGTCACCACCGAGCGGGCCATCGCTTCCACCTCGACCCGGTCGCCGAGATCATCCAGCAGCGCTTCAGCTTCAGCCTCAAGGTGCCCGTCCTCGCGCACATAGCGGCGGATGCGGGCACGCCCGGCCCCTTCCACCAGCACCTTGACCGTGCTGTCCGGCAGCTTGAGCAGTTGCAGCACCGTCGCCAGCGTGCCGATCTCGTAGATGCCGTCAGTGGACGGATCATCGTCGTCCTTGTTCTTCTGGGTCGCCAGAAGAATGTAGCGATCCGACCGCATCACCTCTTCCAGGGCCTTGATCGACTTCTCGCGGCCGACAAACAGCGGCACGATCATGTGCGGAAACACCACGATGTCGCGCAGCGGCAGAACGGGGCAGACCTCGACCTGTCCGGGGATCAACGGGGGCTTGGGCTTCTGGGCAGTCATCTGGTGTCCTTTCGACGCCGCACGCGGAAAACAGCGGCTCCCGATGGCAACGGCCCGGCCTGACCGATCTTACGCGTCAAGCCGGCGGAGCCCGCGACTCAGCGGCACTCCCGCTACCTTCACCGATAAAGTGGGGCGAATTTGTCGATGATTCAAGGGAACGTGCGCCGGAAAGGCGCTCACCAACAAAAAACCGGCTGCAACCCGAGCCAGCCGTAGACCTTGCAACCGGCAGCCAGCGCCTCAGGCTGGCGCTGCCACCAGAAAATGCCGAAAAACAGCGGCCAGATCGCCGTCGTTGCCATGGAAATCAACAGGTTGCGACCGCTCAGCATTTCCCAGGCGCCGTTGTCGGTAAACTCCGCCTTCAACACATGCTTGGCAAACCAATGATCGGTCATCCTGTAGAGAAGCCCGCTCTCAACGATCGGGCGTTCATTGGCACCGATCGCCGCGCGCAGAAAATGCAGACCGGCGCCAAAGATGGCGAAAAACACTGTCGTCATCCCGACCAAGAGAAGATATCGCCCCATCGCTACGATGCCGTTCCGCTAGAGCACTTTCAGTGAATTCACATTCACTGAAAATGCCCTAACATCTTGTCTTGTCGCATTTTCTTCACGCGAACCGGACTCCACTTCGCTTGAAAATGCGCTAATTGATCAACACCATCGGGCAGGACAATCAGGCCGACTCCGCCTGCTTTTCGTCGCGGTCCGAGTAAATGTAGAGCGGCTTGGCGTTGCCCTCGATCACCTCGGCGCCGATGACCACCTGCTCGACGCCCTCAAGGCCCGGCAGATCGAACATCGTATCGAGCAGGATGCCTTCCATGATGGATCTGAGGCCGCGCGCACCGGTCTTGCGCTCGATGGCCTTGCGGGCGATCATCGTCACCGCCTCGTCCTGGAAGGTCAGGTCGACATTCTCCATCTCGAACAGCCGCTGATACTGCTTGACCAGCGCGTTCTTCGGCTGCGTCAGGATCTGCTTGAGCGTCGCCTCATCGAGATCCTCGAGCGTGGCGATCACCGGCAGACGACCGACGAATTCCGGGATGAGGCCGAACTTGAGCAGATCCTCCGGCTCCAGCGTGCGGAAAATCTCGCCGGTGCGCCGGTCGTCCGGCGCCTCGACCTTGGCGGCAAAGCCGATCGACGTGCCCTTTCCCCGACCGGAAATGATCTTTTCCAGCCCGGCGAAGGCGCCGCCGCAGATGAACAGGATATTGGTGGTGTCTACCTGCAGGAATTCCTGCTGCGGATGCTTGCGGCCACCCTGCGGGGGAACCGATGCCACCGTGCCTTCCATGATCTTCAGCAGTGCCTGCTGCACACCCTCGCCCGACACGTCGCGGGTGATCGACGGATTGTCGGACTTGCGGGAAATCTTGTCGATCTCGTCGATATAGACGATGCCGCGCTGGGCCCGTTCGACGTTGTAGTCGGAGGCCTGGAGCAGCTTGAGGATGATGTTCTCGACGTCCTCGCCGACATAGCCGGCCTCGGTCAGGGTGGTGGCGTCGGCCATGGTGAACGGCACATCGAGGATGCGCGCCAGCGTCTGGGCCAGCAGCGTCTTGCCCGAACCGGTCGGCCCGACCAGCAGGATGTTCGACTTGGCCAATTCGACATCATTGTGCTTGGTGGCGTGATTGAGGCGCTTGTAGTGGTTGTGCACCGCCACGGACAGCACGCGCTTGGCGTGGAACTGGCCGATCACATAATCGTCCAGCACCTTGCAGATTTCCTTCGGCGTCGGGATGCCGTCACGGGTCTTGACCAGCGAGGATTTCGACTCCTCGCGGATGATATCCATGCACAATTCGACGCATTCATCACAGATGAACACAGTCGGACCGGCGATGAGCTTGCGCACCTCATGCTGGCTCTTTCCGCAGAACGAGCAGTACAGCGTGCTGCGCGATTCTCCACCGGACTGCTTGCTCATCACCTTCTCCCCGGCGAGGAAGAAAACGTCGCTTCCCGCCACGCGTGCCGCATCCCTGAATGGTTCTGCGGACCATACCGATTCACTCAGGTTCCATTGTCCCATCGGTTCGATGGAGGAACCGTTAATGCAATCCGCGCCGGAATGATCCCCGCCCCGTTTCCCTAACGGGCCGTTACCGATCGGCGGCGCAGAGCCCCCTTATAGGCACAAAACCACCTGACGACTACCCGCCGATCACATCGGCTTGGGTTCAGCCGGGTCCTCGCCGCGCTTGGAGACCACCTTGTCGATCAGGCCGAAGTCCTTGGCCTTGTCGGCGCTCATGAAATTGTCCCGCTCCAGAGCCTTTTCGATCGTTTCGTAATCGTTGCCGGTGTGGTGCACGTAGATCTCGTTGAGGCGCCGCTTGAGCCCCTTGATCTCTTCGGCGTGGATCAGGATATCGGTCGCCTGGCCACGGAAGCCGCCGGATGGCTGATGCACCATGATGCGGGCGTTCGGCAGGGCAAAGCGCATGTCCTTCTCGCCGGCCGCCAGCAGCAGCGAGCCCATCGAGGCCGCCTGCCCCGTGCACAGAGTGGTGACCGGGCAGCGGATGAACTGCATCGTGTCGTAGATCGACAGGCCGGAGGTGACCACGCCGCCCGGCGAGTTGATATACAGCGAGATTTCCTTCTTGGGGTTTTCCGCTTCGAGAAACAGCAGCTGGGCGACGACCAGCGAGGCCATGCCATCCTCGACCGGACCGGTCAGGAAGATGATGCGCTCACGCAGGAGGCGCGAGAAGATGTCGAAGGCGCGCTCGCCGCGGTTCGATTGCTCGACCACCATGGGCACGAGGTTCATGTAGGTTTCGATGGGATCGCGCATGGTGCCTCTCGCCGGGTGCAGCGCGGGGACCGTTTCCCCGCGTCTCGAATCGCTGTTACGTCCACTCGTTGCACGAAAATAGTAGCCGAGGCGTGAATCGGAAAGGGTGGCCTGTGCCACGATTAGGCTATAGTTGGCGGCAAGGCTGCGCCATCCCCATCAATCCCAGAGTTCCTGATGATCCTGATCGGTCAATACGATTCGCCCTTCGTCCGCCGCGTTGGCATTGCCCTCACCCTCTACAAGCTCGCGTTTGAACACCGGCCGTGGTCGGCTTTTGCCGATGCCTTCCGCATCCGCCCCTACAATCCGCTGACCCGGGTGCCGACGCTGGTTCTCGACGATGGCGAGGCGCTGATCGACAGCGCCTATATCCTCGACTATCTCGACAGTCTGGTGCCCGAGAGCGTGGCGCTGGCGCCGCGCCGCGAACCGGAGCGCCGGCGTGTGCTGAAGATCGCCGCGCTGGCGACCGGTCTCGGCGACAAGGCGGTGAACCTGTTCTACGAGCAGCGCATGCACAATGCGGCCTCGGACATCTATGTTCACCGGCTCAGGGCGCAGATTGACGGGGCTCTCGGTGTGCTGGAAGCCGAGCGCGGCAAGTGCAGCGGCTCGTGGTTCTTCGGCGATGCGCTCACCCATGCCGACATTGCCGTCGGCTGCATCTGGTCGTTCGTAATGGCAGCCCATCCGGGATTGGTGGCGGCCGAGGATTACCCCTGCCTGTCGGCCCTGTCGGCAAGACTTGAAGCGCTGCCGGTGTTCCAACTGATCCACCAGCCGTTCATCGCCCCGACGTGATGGCGGCGCCAAGAGTGGCGGGACGCTGCAAATTTTTTGATCAGCCGCGGCCGGCCCGCCCGAAGGCAGCGATCGCGCAACCGATCAGCAGCCCCCAGAAAGCCGCCCCGACACCGTGAAATGTAAAGCCTGAAGCCGTGACAAGAAAGGTCAGCAGCGCCGGCAGGCGATCGTTCTCGGACTGCACGGCGCCGAGCAGCGCGCCGCCAAAGGCCGAGATCAGCGCCAGCCCCGCCACTGCCTCGATCAGAACGGGCGAGGAGCGGGTGACGAAGTCGGCCGCCAGCGCCGCCAGCCCCGCCAGCAGGATGTAGCCGATGCCGGAGACAATGGCCGCGACATAGCGGCGGTCAGGATCGGGATGGGCTTCCGGTCCGGCACAGAGCGCGGCGGTGATCGCCGCATAGTTGATGGTCGGCGCGCCGAACGGTGCTGTCAGCGCCGAAAGACCGCCGGTGACCGCCAGGCCAAGACGCGGATCGGGCCGGTAGCCAAAGCTCGCCAGCACCGTAAGGCCGGTGATGTTCTGGCTGGCCATGGTGACAATGAACAGCGGCAGGGCGATATTGACCAGCCCTTCGATACCGAACTGCGGCGCCACCAGCACCGGGCCGGGCCA
>DAOMXG010000051.1:0-13729 GCA_035436995.1 Beijerinckiaceae bacterium | reverse complement strand
CCCCGGCCCTTCCCCGCAAGGGGGAAGGGACGAACTGGCACCTCCACCCCTCCCCAACTCTCCCCGAGAAGGGGAAGGACGCCCGCTCACTTCCAGCTCAGTTCATGCGCCGGCGAGACCGGGATCGGCCAGTTCTCCCACATGCCGTTGAGGCCGACTTTGCTGACCGTCGTCTTGGGCAGCATGAACAGATAGACGTTGACCTGATCGTCGACGATCTTCTTCTGCGCCTGGCGGTAGAGTTCGTTGCGCGCCGCCTCGTCGGCGGTGGATTCAGCCGCTTTGACCAGCTTCTGCATGTCGGCGTTGTTGTATTGGAAGTAGTAGTCCGGCCGCGAGTAGATCTCGATGTCGAGCGGCTCGGTATGGGCGATGATCGACAGGTCATAGTCCTTGTTGCGATAGACCCGCTCCAGCCACTGCGGAAACTCGATCGGCTCGATCGACACCTTGATGCCGACCTCACCCAGCATCGCCGCGACGATCTCGCCCGAGCGGCGCGCATAGGGCGGCGGCGGCAGCTTCAGAGTGGTCGAAAAGCCGTTGGGAAATCCTGCTTCGGCCAGCAGCGCCTTGGCCTTTTTCGGATCATACGGGGTCACACCGGTCAGATCGACATAGGCGGGATGGTTGGGCGAAAAATGCGTGCCGATCGGCGTGGCAACACCGTTCATCGTCCCGTCGATCACCGTCTTGCGGTCGATGGCATGAGCGATCGCCCTGCGCACCCTGAGATCGTTGAACGGCGGCTTGAGGTTGTTCATCGCCAGAATGGTCTCGCCCTCGGTATTGCCGAACGCCACCTTCAGACCGGGGTTCTTCTTCAGGATCTCGATGCTCTCGGAGGCGCCGAAATTGGTCAGCGCATCGCAATCGCCGGCCTGGATCGCCGCAAGCTGCGCCTGCGGATCGGCAATGAAGCGGTAGGTCACGTCCCGGATCGCCGCCTTGCCGCCCCACCAGCTATCGTTGCGGGTGTATTGCAGGCGGTTGCCGCGGCTCCAGTCGACATATTTGTAGGCGCCTGTGCCGACCGGCCTGGTCGCCGCATCCTTGGCGGAGGCCGGCGACAGGATGGAGGCATCGCCGAAAGTGAGGCCGAACAGCAGATTGGCCGAAACCTCCTTCAGCTTCAGCACCACGGTCAGCGGATCAGGCGTTTCGATCGAAGCGATCGGGGCAAACACCTTCTTGGTCGCATTCTTGGAATCGGGAGCAACCGCCCGTTCGAACGAGAACTTCACATCCGCCGAGGTCAGATCCGCCCCGTCATGGAACTTGACGCCTTGCCTGAGCTTGAACGTGTAGGTCAGGTTGTCGGGCGAGACCGTCCAGCTTTCCGCCAGCTTCGCCACGATCTTGCCGCCGCTCGTCAGCGCCACCAGCCCCTCGAACAGGTTGCCGTAAGTGACCTCCTTGATCGCCTGCGCCGCCCCTTGCGTCGGATCGAGGATCGGCGGCTCAAGCGTCATGCACAGCGTCACGCTGTCCCTGGTTTGCGCCAGCACCGGCAGCGCATAGACCGCAGCGCTGGCAAGCGCAGCCGCTGCAAGAACCGTCACCTTCATGGTTTCCCTCCCGGAAACAGACACGACCGAACGCCGCCCGCTGCGGCACACTAACATCTATGCACCTTTGCCAGCAGCGAAAAGCCCCACTGCCCTGTCAATTGATCGTAATCTGACCGCCGGCCTGCCGCTCAACCTGTTGTCGATGCAAGCCAATCCCCAATGCTGCCGGCCGGCGTTAACGATGTGTTAATATTCACCTTTCCTTAACCTTCGTAAACGGGCAAGGTGCCGGCGTTGGTTTTCGGGAACTTGTCGCATGGCCGTTTGTCTCGCCCGCTTCGTTCGCCTGTCGGCTGCAGCTGTCGCAATGCTCGCCGCACCGCTGGCGGCCCGGGCGCAACAATTCGCCGCGCTGACCCCGCCGGCCGGATACGAGACGCGCGCGCCGATCGGCTGGGTGGATTTCTGCGAGCGCAATCCCGCCGATTGCCAGGTACCGGCCATGGCGGCGGAACTGGTGCCGCTGACGGCCGCCAACTGGCGGACGATCACCCGCATCAATACCGGCGTGAACCGCGACATCCGCGCTGTTTCCGACAAGGATCTCTACGGCGTGACCGAACACTGGACCTATCCGTCCGCCGGCAAGGGCGATTGCGAGGACATCGTTCTGGAAAAGCGCCGACGCCTGATGCAGGCTGGCCTGCCCCGCCAGGCGTTGCTGATCACTGTCGTGCGCGATCTCAAGGGTGATGGCCACGCTGTCCTGACGGTCCGCACCGACCGTGGCGATTACATTCTCGACAATCAGGAAGCCAAGGTGCTGAACTGGGACGAGACCGGGTACCGCTTCATCAAGCGGCAGTCCGAAACCCATCCCAACACCTGGATTTCACTGGGCGGCATTGATACCGGCTCCAGCGTTGCCGGCATGATGCGGCGGTGAATTGAGGCGCACGAAAGCCGGCGTTGAGCTAAAAAAGGGGGCGCGAGGCCCCCTTTTCATTCCGTCCTTGCGGGACAAAAAAGCCCTTGCTTGTACCAACGGCCACCGGAAATGACCGATAGGTCATGACGGTGGGCTGTTGGTTAGGAGCGAAAGCGACGCCGAGCAGGGCCGTAAGGCCCGGTTGCGAGGAATGCCCGAGGGATGACCGAACGGTCAGAACCGAGGGCCCCCGGCGTCAATCCGCATATTGCCCGCTTGCCTCGATCAGCGGCTTCCAGCGCTCGATCTCGGCTGTGAAGGCCTTGGCCAGCGCTTCCGGCGTCGCCTGTTCAGGGGTGGCAGGATCGGTGCTCAGATCCTTGAAGCGGGTGACGACCTTCTCTTCCTTCAGCGCGATCCGCAGCGCCTCGGCAACCTTGCTGACGATCTCCGGCGGCGTCCCCTTGGGCGCGAACAGGGCGTTCCAGATATTCAGGTCAAGCGACTTGAGATCCGGGTTTTCACCTGTGGTCGGAATGTTGGGTAACGGCCCAAGGCGTGCCGGCGCCGTCACTGCATAGGCCTTGACGAAATTCTCGCGAACCGGCTGCGTCGCATTGGTCGCCTGATCGCACGACATATCGACCTGTTTGCCGCGGAGATCCTGCATCACCGGGCCGGTGCCGCGATAGGGCACGGTGGTCAACTTGACCTTGAGTGCGGCTTCCAGCAGCATCCCGCACAGGTTCGACCCGGAGCCGAGGCCGGCAGTGGCAAACGTCACCTTTTCGCCGTTCTTCCTGAGGAAGGCGACCAGTTCAGCCGAATCCTTGGGCTCGAAATCCGATTTGGCAATCAGGATCATCGGCCCGTTGGTGATGATGCCCACAGGCTGAAACGCCGTGCGGATATCAAAATCAAGCTTGCGATACAGCGTCGCCGCCGTCGTCAGCCCGACATGGTGGACAAGAAAAGTATAGCCATCCGGCTTGGCCCGGGCCACGCGGGACGGGCCGATCGTGCCGCCGGCGCCGGCGATGTTCTCGACGATGATCTGCTGACCGAGCGTCTTGGTCATCGATTCTCCGACCAGCCGGGCGATCAGATCCGTGGGACCGCCGGCTGCGAACGGCACGACGAGCGAGATCGGCTTGTTTGGATAAGGCTGGGCGATGGCCGGGCTTAACCCCAGGGCCAGTGCGAATGCCGTTGCGACAATGCGCATGGAAAAGATCCTCCCTCTGATGGTCTTTTTGCTGCCCGCGCGCTCCCTGCCCGGGCATCAGAGAAAATAGGCAACCGCCCCCGCCACTGCAATGGCCAGTAAACTGACAGTTCCGGTCTTGAAACCCAGCCGGGTGCCTCCTTCCCAGCCGGCCAGCCCGACCTTGGCCAGGCTGTTGACCGCCACCGCCAGCAGGATGGCCGCCGCTGCAACCGCCAAGGTCAGGTCTTTTCCCCCCGACTGGGCCATCGACAGCGTGATCGCATCGACATCGGCGATACCCGAGACCGCCGCCAGTGCCATCACGCCGGCATCGCCAAACTGCGCCTTCATCAACTTGCCGGCCAGCATGATGATGAGGATCAGCCCCGCCAGCTTCAGCGCGGTGCCCAGTTCCAGCGGGTTGGTGACATCAAGCCTGGGCTGCTCGTCATCGCGGGCGCCACCGAGCAGCAGCCAGCCGCCGAACAGCATCACCAGCGCCGCCGCACCCAGCGGCAGCGCAAGCGGCGTGATCAGTTTGGCATTGAGCACGCCGGCCAGCACCGCAACGCGCACCATCATCGTCGCGCCCGACGCCAGGATGCCCGACGCCAGCAGCCGCTCCGACTGCGGATGCTCGCGTGCCAGCCGCGCAAAGGACAGAGTGACCGCCGTCGATGAGGCAAGCCCGCCCGCCACGGCCGTCAGCAGCACGCCACGTTCCTGCCCGAACACCTTGACCGCGACATAACCGCCGAACGACACCAGCGCGATGGTGATCGCCATCAGCCAGATCAGATAGGGATTGATCGCTCCCCATGGGTCGACCGGCCGGTTCGGCAGCAGCGGCAGCAGCAGGAACGACATCGCCACCAGGGTCAGGATGGCGCGGATTTCCTCCGGTGTCAGCGAGGCAACCATCGTATGCAGCCGCTGGCGGGAGGCCAAGAGGATGGTCATCGAAACTCCGGCGATCACCGCATTGGTGACTTCACCGACCAGCGCATAGGAACCGAGCAGGAAGGTCAGCATGCCGGCAACCACGGTCGTTGCGCCGAGATCGCCCTCCTTCTGCGCTTCCAGCCAGTGGAAAGCGATGAAGCCGGCCGAAAGCGTGGCGAAGGAAGCCGCCAGCACCACACCGCCCAGCTTCAGCGAAAGCGCCCCGGCAATGCCGCCAAGCAATCCGGTGAGCGCGAAGGTGCGCAGGCCCGCCGGGCGCATGGAATCGGGTTCTTCCCGCGTGTGCCAGCCGCGCTCCAGCCCGACCAGAAGGCCGATTGCCAGAGCAACGCCAAGGCGCCGCAGGAGGTCCGTTTCGTCCATGACAAAGCTTCACACCAAAGCAGGCCCGCCGCAAGTTCAATTGCCGACTTTCTAACCAGGGCTGATCCCCGTCAGCGTCAGTGCTGCCGCCGCCATCACCTTGGCCGAGCGCACCATGTCGTCGATGCCGACCCATTCATCCGGCTGATGCGCCAGATCGAGAATGCCCGGCCCGTAGGCAACGCAGCTTCTGAGGGCGCCGAAACGCTGGATGTGCTTCTGGTCATAGGTGCCGGGTGAAGCGACATGCGCTGCCGGGCGGTCGAACAGCGTTTCGATCCAGTGATCGAGCGCCTTGACCACCGGATCGCCGGCCTCGGTCATCACCGGCGCGAAATGCATCAATTCGCGGATGGAATAGTCGAGCCCGGCACGCGCCGCCTTGGTGGCATCGAGCAGGCCGATGATCTCCGCCTTTACCTGGTCGAGCCGCTCCTCGATCAGATAGCGACGGTCGAGCACCAGCCGGCACCAGTCGGCCACCACCGGTGCCGGCAACCCGTCCTCGGGCTCGGGTTGGCCGCCATGGATCGAATTGTAGTTGAGGGTCGAGGCACGCGCGCCCGGCGGCACGCAGGGCATCGCCGTGCGGCGCCCGTCGAGCATGGGGTAGAGATCGGCCTCTATCCGCGCCATGAAATCGGCCATGCCGCGGATCGCGGACACGCCCAGAAAGGGCATCGACCCATGGCCGATCCGCCCGCGCATCTCCACTTCCGCCCACCACACGCCGCGATGGCCGAGGCAGACCCGGTCCGGATTGAGCGGCTCGGGGATGATGACATGATCGACGCGCGGCGGCGAGAAATAGCCCCGCTTTGCCAGATAGCCGACACCGCCGAAGCCGCCCGATTCCTCATCCGCCGTGCCGGAGATTTCCAGTGCCCCGCGATAGGGCACGCCCGCCGCCACTATCGCCTCCACAGCGATGATCGAGGCCGCCAGCCCGCCCTTCATGTCGCAGGCACCGCGCCCGTAGACACGCCCGTCGCGGATCACCCCGTCGAACGGCTCGACCGTCCAGCCATGCCCCGCCTCGACCACATCAATGTGGCTGTTGAAATGCACGCAGGGCCCCTCGCCCGTCCCCTCGCGTCGGCAGATGACATTGGCGCGCGGAAAGTCGTGGCTGTCGCCCGCTTCGCCCCGCCCGCGCACGAACTCGGCGGAAAAGCCCGAATTCGCCAGCCGTTCGGCGATGAACTCGGCGCAAGGCTCGTAGTCGCGCCCCGGCGGATTGACCGTCGTAAAGCGGATCAGTTCGGCGGTCAGCTCTGCCACCGCATCGCGCCGCGCATCGATCTCCGCAAAAACGCGGGCAATGGTGGCGGCAGGAGGAAGCAGAAGATCATGTCCTGGCATTGCGCTTGGCCCCGGTCGTCTTGGTGAGGAGGCGATGCAGCCTCCCGATCGGCAATGCATCGCCATTCCCGCCGCCTGTGCAAGCCCAATCTGCATCCTGGCATCCGACAGCTGCCCCACGCCTGACAGCCCCCTTGCGCCCCCTGTCTCAATAGCGCAAAACCCCCGGGGCAATGACCTGCCGGAGCGACATCATGGCCAACCACCTGTTCGACACCATCGTTGCGCGGATCAAGGCGAAGGACGCCGCCTTTGTCATGCTGCCTGACGGCCGGAGCTACAGCTATGGCGACATGCTCGACCTTTCGGCGCGCTATGCCAATGTGCTCGCCGGCCTCGCCGTGAAGCCGGGCGACCGGGTGGCGGTTCAGGTGGAAAAGTCGATCGAAGCGGTGATGGTCTACCTCGCCTGCGTGCGCGCCGGCGCTGTGTTCCTGCCGCTGAACACCGCCTATACCGCCGCCGAGGTCGAGTATTTCCTCACCGACGCTGAGCCGGCGGTTTTCGTCTCGGATCCGGGCAAGACCGCAGCGCTGGCGCCGGTTGCCGCCAAGGCCGGCGCGCGGCTGGAGACGCTGGGCGTCGCCAACGACGGCACGCTGGCCGAGGCCGCCAGGGCCGCTGCCCCTTCCTTTGCAAATGTCGTCCGTGGCCCCGACGATCTCGGCGCGATCCTCTATACCTCCGGCACCACCGGGCGCTCCAAGGGCGCGATGCTCAGCCACGACAATCTCGCCTCGAACGCGCTGACGCTGGTCGATTACTGGCGCTTCACCAACAAGGATGTGCTGATCCACGCCCTGCCGATCTACCACACGCATGGATTGTTCGTGGCGACCAACGTTGTGCTGCTGGCCGGCGCTTCCATGCATTTCCTGCCCAGGCTCGACCCCGACACCATGCTGAAGCTGATGGCGACATCAACCGCGATGATGGGCGTGCCGACCTTCTACACCCGCCTGCTCCAGCATCCCGGGTTGACTCGGGAAGCAACGAAGAACATGCGCCTGTTCGTCTCCGGCTCGGCGCCGCTGCTGGCCGAAACGCACCGCGAATGGCAGGAACGCACCGGCCACGCCATTCTCGAACGCTACGGCATGACCGAAACCAACATGAACACCTCCAATCCCTATGACGGCGACCGCATCGCCGGCACCGTTGGCTTGCCCCTGCCCGGCGTGTCGGTGCGGGTGGCCAACCCGGAAACCGGAGAGATCCTGACCCGGCCCGGCGACATCGGCGTGCTGGAGGTCAAGGGACCGAACGTGTTCAAGGGTTACTGGCGCATGCCGGAAAAGACCGAGGCCGAGTTCCGCAAGGACGGGTTCTTCATCACCGGCGACCTCGGCCTGATCGACGAGCGCGGCTATGTGCAGATTGTCGGACGCGGCAAGGACCTCGTCATCACCGGCGGCTTCAACGTCTACCCCAAGGAGGTCGAGACCGAGATTGATTCCATCCCCGGCGTCATCGAAAGCGCGGTGATCGGCGTTCCGCACAGGGATTTCGGCGAAGGCGTCACCGCGGTTGTTGTCAGGAAGGCCGGCGCCCCGCTGACCGAAGCCGGTGTTCTCGCCCATCTCGCCGAAAGGCTGGCGAAATTCAAACAGCCCAAGCGGGTGATCTTCGTTGACGACCTGCCGCGCAATACGATGGGCAAGGTGCAGAAAAATGTTCTACGCGACAGCTACAAGGACCTCTACGCCGCAGGGTGAGGCACTGTTTCTGTCAGAAACGATATAAATCTTTTGTTGTCACTGAAATCGTGCCGGCAACGTTGCGCTGCATCATGGCGAGGAAATCCCATAATATTAGACTCTCCTCATTGAACCACGAGGAGGTCTCCATGAAGTTCAGGACACTGATGCTGATCGCCGCCGCCGGCATGACGGTACTGGCAAGCCTGCCGGCTGCCGCGCAATATTCGCCGGCCGCAGCCTGCCGGTCGCGTTGCGAGGGCATTCTTGACCGCTCCAACAACGTCAACTCTGGCGCGCTGACCCGCCGCTACAACGCCTGCATGGCGCAATGCAACCAGCGGCAGAACGCCGAGAACGCCTATCGCCGCTGCATGGCCAACGCCCGCGGCAATCAGGCCGCCATCCAGAACTGCCGCAACAACTACCAGCGCGACCGGTAAGATCCGCGTCCACAGAGCCGGAAAGCCCTCCCTCTGCCCCGCAGAGGGAGGGTTCTTCGTGTTGGCAGGCGCCGGGATCAGCCGTCCAGTTCCTCCATGTCACCGCCGAGCGCCGAGCGAACCCGCCCGCTCATCAGCCCGCGCGACAGCCAGATCAGATAGGCCATGCCGATTCCTGTTGCGACCAGCAGCGCGATATCGTCGCCGCTCAGCACCTCGAACGCCCGGTAAAGCCCGCCGCCGAATTGCGAGGTGCGGGTTTCCATCAGCTTCATGATCGTGTGCAGCACGACATAGGCCAGGCCCGCCCAGACCACATAGGCCATGATCGGGATCAGCCACAGCATCGCCAGCGCGAAGCACAGGATGAGCAGCGGCGCGAAGATGTCGATGCGGAACGGATAGTCGAACACGAACATCGGCACGCAGGCCAGCACGACGCCGACGGTATGCATCAGCAGCTTGGGGATCGGGTTGATCTTCGCAGAGGCGGGCACTTTGGCCCGCGCCGTCGCTGCAGCCACATAGGCCGCGACTTTCTCGTAATTCTCTGGCGTGCAGAACAGGATCAGCACGGTGCGCCAGGAATTGGCGAGGCTGATGGCGTGGTGCTTCGGATGATAGCGAACGTTGACGACGCCGCGCCAGCCGGCATGCCGGTCCCGGTCCGACAATGTGATCAGTCCGGTGCCGACGGCACCCGGCTTGCCGGCAAGGACGCCAAGAATGATGGTCAGGATCGACACATTGCGCGCCGTCGTATCGGTAATGATCGCCCGTGCACCGCGGTCATTCAGCAGGAAATGCATATTCATGCGGTTGCGATAGATCAGCGCGGCCGCCGCCGTCCCGACGATGCCGATGCCACCCGCAGCAGCGAAACTGATGCCGATGATCATCGGAATCTGCTCCGGGCTGCCGGTGATCCCGATCAGGAACGACAGCAGCAGCGCCATGATCAGCCCGCTGAAGAAGAACGCCTTGACGATGTTGATCAGCATCAGCGGATGGGTGACCAGCGGCACGGCGAGATCCCAGGAAAGATCGGCCTTGGCGCGCGCTGCCTCCAGCGTGTCGCCCGGCTCGCCGCCGGCCCTGGCATCCGCATCACTGTCGGCAATCTTGCGTTTGCTGGCGCGTTTCATTTTCTGCGCTCCTCTCACGACGGAGCGCAATTCTATCGCAAGTCCAGCCTTGCCATGCTGATCCAGAGCAAAGCCGTCAAAAGACTAAAGGGGCTGCGCCCCATGCCTGCGGGTCGCGCCTGTGCCCGAAGGACGGCTGCCTCTGAAATCCCGACTGAAGCGAGGTTATGGTGGGTGATGTAGGGCTCGAACCTACGACCCGCTGATTAAGAGTCAGCTGCTCTACCAACTGAGCTAATCACCCGAACGAAACCGGGGCGCGTTGGCCGCGCCCCGTCGTTGGCGGGTCTATAGCGAAGGGTGCGCGGCCTGTCCAGCGCTTATTTCACTCCGCCGAAAAGGCAACGTTGGGCTCCCACAGCCGGGCGCAGAGCGCAACTGAGGCTTCGATCATGTCACCGACTTTGGGCCTCTTCCCGCCGCGCAGCGCTGTCTTTGTAACGAACAGATCAACATCGACATCCTTGTCATCATCAAGTCGGGCGACAACAACACGAACCTTCAGGACGTGCTGATCGAGCACGGTCATTTCGTAATCGTCGACCTGAAGCACAGGCCCGATAATGGTATACAGCCAGGGCGGATGTTCGCGCGGAATAAGCATGGCTGCATCATCAAAATACAGGGTTTGAGTTTTGCCGGAGCGACCATCGAGCGGGTCCGCGACCTGCATGGGCGGCGGAGCCCCCACCGACAGCCTGTAGCAAATCCCGTAGACCAGCACCTCGTGCACGCTCCCCTCTCCATGCCATTGGCGCTCGCTCGCGAACGTCGGCTCAAACAGGGTGATGGCGACGGCGTCATCAAGATCGCCGTCAAGAAGCCCCATCGTGCGGTCTTTGGAGACCAATATGCGTCGCAAGGCGAGCTGATGCTGACGCCCGCCTTCAAAGAAGATGGACGCACTCGAGAGCATAGCCTGTTCGTCCGCGACGGAGACGCCCAGAACGACCCCGCATCGAAACGTATTCTGGTTTGCCAGAAGCATGACCGTTGGCTCACCGGCCGGAGGTTCGGGCGAACCCAGATCGCCCGGATGTCCGAAGCCGGGGTGAATGATGGCGCCCTGCACCCACTCATCAACGCGAGGAACTATATCCGCACGAAAATCAAGGCCGAAGGCATCGAACATGCCGATACCATCGAACGCTTGATCATCAACCTCGACAAGGGCCGAAAACGATCCCTGAGGCCGCCTAGCCATGGCCTTACAAACTCACATGCTGCGCATGGAAGCCCTGGCTCTTCTCGTTGGTCAGCTTGTTGAGCGCAACGATATAGGCCTTGGCGGAAGCGACCAGCGTGTCCGGATCGGCCGATTTGCCGGTTACCAGCCGCCCCGACTTCTTGTCCTCCAGCCGCACCGACACTTCCGCCTGCGCATCGGTGCCTTCCGTCACCGCATGCACCTGGTAGAGCGCGAGCTTGGCTTCGTGCGGCAGCAGCGCATGGATGGCGTTGAACGTCGCATCCACCGGACCATTGCCGGAGGATTGCACGGTCCTGTGCTGGCCGTCGATGTCGAGCGTCAGCGTGGCGAGCTGCGGCCCCATCGTGCCGGCGACGACCAGCAGCGACAGGACTTTCACCCGGTCCTGAGCGGTGGCGATATTCTCATCGACCAGCGCCTCGATATCCTCGTCGTAGATGTGCTTCTTGCGATCCGACAGCGCCTTGAAGCGGACGAAGGCATCTTCGAGCTGGTTCTCGCCCAGTTCGTAGCCGAGCTGCTTGAGCTTGTCCTTGAACGCCGCGCGGCCCGAATGCTTGCCCATCACCAGCGAGGTCTTGGACACGCCGACCGATTCCGGCGTCATGATTTCATAGGTCTGGGTATGCTTGAGCATGCCATCCTGATGGATTCCGCTCTCGTGCGCGAAGGCGTTCCGGCCGACAATGGCCTTGTTGTATTGCACCGGGAAGGAGGTGGCGGCAGCGACCAGCTTGGAGGCGCGGTTCAGCATCGTCGTCTCGATCCGCGAATGATACGGCAGCACATCGCCGCGCGTCTTGATCGCCATGACGATCTCCTCGAGTGCGGCATTGCCCGCCCGCTCGCCGATGCCGTTGATGGTGCATTCGATCTGCCGCGCGCCGCCCTTGACGCCGGCGAGGCTGTTGGCCACGGCCATGCCGAGATCGTTATGACAATGCACCGAGAAGATCGCCTTGTCCGAGTTGGGCACGCGGTTCCGGACAGTCTGGAACAGAGTCATATATTCTTCCGGCGTCGTGTAGCCGACCGTATCGGGGATGTTGATGGTGGTGGCACCCGCCTTGATCGCCGCTTCAACGCAACGGCAGAGAAAATCCATCTCGGTGCGGGTGCCGTCCTCGGCCGACCATTCGACATCCTCGACGAGACTGCGCGCACGGGTCACCGAGTTGATGACCAGCTGCAACACCTCGTCCGGCTCCTTCTGGAGCTTCCATTTCATATGCACAGGCGAGGTGGAGATGAAGGTGTGGATGCGCCCGCGCCGGGCGTGCTTCACCGCCTCGCCGGCACGGTCGATATCCTTGGCGCCGGCACGGGCGAGGCCGGCCACGGTGGCGTTCTTCACCCGCTTGGCAACAGCCGTCACCGCCTCGAAATCACCATCGGAGGCGATCGGAAAGCCCGCCTCGATGATATCAACGCCGAGTTCATCGAGCAGATCGGCCACCTCCAGCTTTTCCTCGAAGGTCATGGTAGCGCCGGGGCATTGCTCGCCATCGCGCAAGGTCGTGTCGAAAATCAGCACGCGATCGTTGGTGGAAGCCGTCATGTCGGTGATCCTTGGGCTTCGGGCTGCGCCAATCCGACGCTCAGGCCCGCAAAAAATGAAATTGTCCGGGATTTGGCTCGCATCCCCTGAAGGCCCAGGCACACGCCCGGACGGCCCTCAGGGGCGGATAAGCAGCAGCAGCCCAAGTGCCAGCGACGGCGCGATCTCGCCCGTCCTTTCGATGGCACTGGTCATGGTCGCAGCCGTCACGGGCCCGTCTCCTGCTCGATTGTGACAGGTTTAACCTGCTTTGCCGGCCTATTGCAAGCCCACGCCGCAGAGTCACCGCCGGGTCTTTCAGACCTTTTCGTTGGCCCGCTCGGTCCACATGCGCTGGAAGGCCGGGCGCTGATGGCAGGCATCAAGCCATTTCTTGATGTTGGGATGGGTGCGGAACAGCGCCGGCGCCGCGCTCGCATAGCGCACCACCTCGGCCACGTTGAGATCAGCCACGGTGAACCGGCTGCCGACCAGCCAGCCTGTCCTGGCCAGCGCCCGCTCCAGCACAGGAAACTTCGCGTTCAGAACGGCTTCTGCGGCATCGGCAAGAATGCCGTCGCGCTCTTCCGGCGGACGCATCACACGATTACGCATGATGTCGAGCGCATGGCCTTCGATCTCGGTCGCCGCCCAGAACGACCACATCATCGCCTGCCCCTCCTCGCCGATATCCTGCGGCGCGACCGGCCCGCCATGCTTGCGGGCGAGATAGAGGGTAATGGCCAGCGATTCAGCCAGCACCAGCCCATCATCGTCGATCGCCGGGATCAGACCCGCCGGGTTGACGCGCAGAAACTCCGGCGACCGGGTGTTGACAGGGTCCGGACCGGGCGCGCGGCCTGCCAGCTTGTAGGCCTGGATGATCGGCACCTGTCGAAAGGTGATGTTCAGTTCATAGGCCAGCCAGATCACCCGCGCGGCACGCGAATTGTGAACACCATAGATTGTCAGCATGCCGTCTCCCCCACGCGCTGGCGCAATCGCTGACTGTAGGAGGCTCCGGCAGGCATGGTCCAGCACGAAACGCATGACCGATTGCTGGAAAAGCCGAATCCCGGCACTCTCCTGTTGAAAGAGCCCGTGGAGACTGCCGATGGTTTCGCCCCTGCCCCGTGTTGTCCTGGTGTTGCTGGTGCCGCTGGCACTCGGTGCCTGCAATCAGACCTCTGCGCCGCCTGCTGCCTCCGCACCGGCCGGCACATCGTCGAGCGGCACGCCCACGGTCTCGTCCAACGTCACGCCCTCCGGCTTCCGCCTGCCGGAAGGGGCCGGGTGCAGCGGCTCGGTCAACCGCTTCCGCGCGCTGATGGACAATGATCTGGCGACCGGCCACGTCGCCCGC
>DAOMXG010000050.1:0-14144 GCA_035436995.1 Beijerinckiaceae bacterium | reverse complement strand
GCGAGCATGCGCTGCGCCGCTATCCCAACGGCGAGGAACGCTGCATCGCCTGCAAATTGTGCGAGGCGATCTGCCCCGCGCAGGCGATCACCATCGAGGCCGGTCCACGGCGCAACGACGGCACCCGCCGCACGGTGCGCTATGACATCGACATGACCAAGTGCATCTACTGCGGCTTCTGCCAGGAAGCCTGCCCGGTCGATGCGATTGTCGAGGGGCCGAATTTCGAGTTTGCCACCGAGACGCGCGAGGAATTGTTCTACGACAAGGCAAGGCTGCTCGAAAACGGCGCGCGCTGGGAACGGGAAATCGCCCGCTCCATCGCGATGGATGCACCCTACCGCTGAGGTGGGGATGAGACGTCATGACGAGGCGTCGCCGGTTGTGCGGCGCAGCAAAGTGGATATAGACCGACAGGTGGCTTGTCTGCCGCCAACCGCCAGAGAGACCGCAACAGGGTGGGGCACCGCCCGAGAGACCGTAAGATGAACGCAGTCGTTTTCTTCTTCTACCTGTTCTCGACAATCCTGTTGGCGAGCGCCTTCATGGTCATTGCCGCGCGCAATCCGGTGCATGCGGTGCTGTTCCTGATCCTCACCTTCTTCAACGCGGCAGGTTTGTTCATCCTGCTCGGGGCGGAATTCCTCGCCATGCTGCTGGTGGTTGTCTACGTCGGCGCGGTGGCGGTGCTTTTCCTGTTCGTGGTGATGATGCTCGACGTCGATTTCGTCGAACTGAGGCAGGGCTTTCTGAAATATCTGCCGATCGGCGGGCTTGTTGCCGTGATTTTCGGCATTGAACTGGCGCTGGTGATGGGCACCTGGAAAATCTCGCCGGAGGCGATTGCCACGGGCAAGGCCATGGCCCAGACCCCGGTCGAGGCGATGAACGTGCGCGCGCTCGGTCGAATCCTCTATACCGAGAACGTCTATTTCTTCCAGTTGGCTGGATTGATCCTGCTGGTGGCGATGATTGGCGCGATTGTCCTGACATTGCGCGAGCGGCCGGGGGTCAAGCGGCAGGTGGTGATGGATCAGAACGCGCGCACGCGGGCGACCGCCATGGACGTCAAGAATGTCGCGCCGGGGCAGGGGGTGTAACGATGATCGGGCTCACGCATTATCTCGTCCTGTCGGCGATCCTGTTCACGCTGGGTGTGTTCGGCATCTTCATCAACCGCAAGAACGTGATCGTCATCCTGATGTCGATCGAACTGATCCTGCTGTCGGTGAACATCAATTTCGTGGCGTTTTCGTCCTATCTCGGCGATCTCACCGGGCAGGTTTTCGCGATGCTGGTACTGACCGTTGCGGCGGCGGAGGCGGCCATCGGGCTGGCGATCCTGGTCGTCTATTTCCGCAACCGCGGCACCATCGCGGTTGAAGACATCAACATGATGAAGGGCTGACGCGCATGTTTAGCAGAATTGCCCCCCGGTTTTGCGTAAAGAACATGCGCTCGGCAAAGGCATAAGCCATGTATACAGCCATCGTTTTCCTCCCGCTGCTCGGCTTCATCCTGGCCGGTCTTGCGTCACTGATCGCTCACAAGCCGGGGCGGGATGTCGTCGCCTTCGGTGCGGCCGATCATTCCGGCCACGACCATGCCCATGGTCATGATGCCCATGGCCACGACGATCATGGCCACGACGATCATCATGCGCCGCCCTCGCCGCATTCCGCCGGCGTGATCAAGTTTGCCGAGTGGATCACCACCGGCTTTCTGTTTGTCTCCTGCCTCTTGTCCTGGGTGGCGTTTTTCAAGATCGCGCTCGGCCCCTCGGAAGGGGTGCGCGTTCTGCTCGGCAACTGGATGACCTCGGGCACCATGAGCGTCGACTGGGCGCTCAGGATCGACCCGCTGACGGCGGTGATGCTGGTGGTGGTGACCACGGTCTCGGCGCTCGTCCATCTCTATTCGATGGGCTACATGCATGAGGACCCGTCGCGGCCGCGCTTCTTCGCCTATCTGTCGCTGTTCACTTTCGCGATGCTGATGCTGGTGACGGCGGACAATCTGGCGCAGATGTTCTTCGGTTGGGAAGGCGTCGGCCTTGCCTCGTATCTCCTGATCGGCTTCTGGTTCCACAAGCCCTCGGCCAATGCGGCGGCGATGAAGGCGTTCATCGTCAACCGCGTCGGCGATTTCGGCTTCGCGCTTGGTATTTTCCTGGTATTCTGGACCTTCGGCACCGTTTCGCTTGACGGAATCTTCGCCGATGTCGCCGGCAAGGCGAAGGACACCACCGGCTTCCTCGGCTGGCAGGTTCACACGATCACCCTTGCCTGCTGCCTGCTGTTCATGGGCGCGATGGGCAAATCAGCGCAGTTCCTGCTGCACACCTGGTTGCCGGACGCGATGGAAGGCCCGACGCCGGTCTCGGCGCTCATCCATGCGGCGACCATGGTGACCGCCGGCGTGTTCATGGTGGCCCGGCTTTCGCCGCTGTTCGAGTTCTCGCCGTTTGCCCAGTCGCTGGTGATCATCGTCGGCGCGACGACGGCGTTCTTTGCCGCGACGGTCGGTCTGGTGCAGAACGATATCAAGCGGGTGATCGCCTATTCGACCTGTTCGCAGCTTGGCTACATGTTCGTCGCGCTCGGCGTCGGCGCCTATTCGGCCGGCATCTACCACCTGTTCACGCATGCCTTCTTCAAGGCGCTGCTGTTCCTCGGCGCCGGCTCGGTCATCCATGCGATGCATCACGAGCAGGACATGCGCAAGATGGGCGGCCTTGCCCAGAAGATCCCGTTCACGGCCTGGATGATGATCATCGGCACGCTGGCGCTGACCGGCTTTCCGTTCACCGCCGGCTTTTTCTCCAAGGACGCGATCATCGAGGCGGCCTATGCCTCGCACCGGGTCGGCAACGGCTATGCCTTCGTGCTGATCGTTCTGGCCGCGCTGTTCACCTCGTTCTATTCGTGGCGGCTGGCGTTCATGACCTTCTATGGCAAGACCCGCGCCGACAAGCACACCTACGATCACGCCCATGAAAGCCCGATGACGATGCTGATCCCGCTCGGGGTGCTGGCGGCGGGCGCGATTTTCGCCGGCTTCCCGTTCGCGGCGAAATTCGTCGGCGGCGGCTTTGCCGATTTCTTCAAGGGCTCGATCTTCATGGGGGCGGACAACCACATCCTGCATGATCTGCACAATGTGCCGTTCTGGGTGAAGGCGAGCCCGTTCGTGATGATGGTGCTCGGCTTCGTGCTTGCCTGGCTGTTCTACATCCAGGATCCGGGGCGCCCGGTGCGGTTGGCCGAGACCTTCCCCGGTCTCTACCGGTTCCTGCTCAACAAGTGGTATTTCGACGAGATCTATGACCTGATCTTCGTGCGTCCCGCCAAGTGGCTTGGCCGCTTCTTCTGGAAGAAGGGCGATGGCTGGCTGATCGATGGCTTCGGGCCGGATGGCGTCTCGGCGCTGGCCGGGCGGATCGCGGTTCGCGCGGGCCGGGTGCAGACCGGCTTCGTCTACCACTACGCTTTTGCCATGCTGATCGGAGTGGCGCTCATCGTCACCTGGTACCTCTATGCCGGAGGAGCTCACTGATGTTCGGGTTCGGAATTCTCTCCGGTCTGACTTTCCTGCCGCTGCTCGGTGCGGCGATCATTCTGCTGCAGAGGGATGACGAGGCGGGCTGGCGCAACACGCGCTGCATCGCGCTGTGGACCACGCTGGCGACGTTCCTGCTGTCGTTGGTGGCCTGGGTGCGGTTCGACACGGCCAATGCCGGCTTCCAGCTGCTTGAAAGAAAGGCCTGGCTGAGCGAGACGATTGTCTACCAGCTTGGCGTTGACGGCATTTCGATGCCCTTCGTGCTGCTGACGACCTTCCTGATGCCGCTGTGCATCCTGGCGTCCTGGCACTCGATCAACACGCGGTTACGCGCCTACATGGCGGCGTTCCTGGTGCTCGAGACGATGATGATCGGCGTGTTCGTCGCGCTCGATGTCATCCTGTTCTACCTGTTCTTCGAGGGCGGCCTGATCCCGATGTTCCTGATCATCGGCATCTGGGGTGGGCAGCGCCGGCTCTATGCCTCGTTCAAGTTCTTCCTCTACACGCTGATCGGCTCGGTTCTGATGCTGATCGCCATCATGGCGATGTATTGGGATGCGGGCACCACCGACATGATCAAGCTGATGATGAGCCACAAGTTCGGCGGCAAGTTGCAGATCTGGCTGTGGCTGGCGTTCTTCGCCTCGTTTGCGGTCAAGATGCCGATGTGGCCGGTGCATACCTGGCTGCCGGACGCGCACGTCGAGGCGCCGACGGCTGGGTCGGTCATCCTGGCGGGCATCCTGCTCAAGATGGGCGGCTACGGCTTCCTGCGGTTTTCGCTGCCGATGTTCCCCGAGGCGTCGCATTACTTCGCCAACATGGTGTTCTGGATGAGCTGCATTGCCATCGTCTACACCTCGCTGGTGGCGATGATGCAGGAGGACATCAAGAAGCTGATCGCCTATTCCTCGGTGGCGCACATGGGCTTTGTCACCATGGGCATCTTCACCTTCAACACGCCGGGCGTGCAGGGTGCGGTGTTCCAGATGGTCAGCCACGGGCTGATTTCCGGCGCGCTGTTCCTCTGCGTCGGCGTCATCTACGATCGCATGCACACCCGCGAGATCGCGGCCTATGGAGGGCTGGTCGAGAAGATGCCGCTTTATGCGGCGATCTTCCTGCTGTTCACCATGGCCAACGTCGGCCTGCCCGGCACCTCCGGCTTCATCGGCGAGTTCCTGACGCTGACCGGATCCTACAAGGCCTCGACCTGGGTGGCCTTTGTCGCGACGACCGGCGTGATCCTGTCGGCGGCCTATGCGCTGTGGCTGTTTGCCCGCGTGGTGTTCGGCACGATGACCAGGCCCGGGCTGATGGCCATTCCGGATCTGGACGCGCGTGAACTGGCCATCCTGCTGCCGCTGGCGGCGCTGACCATCTATTACGGCGTGCAGCCGGGGCCGATCCTCGATGCCTGCGCCGCTTCCGTTGACCTTGTTATCAAGCAGGCCACCGCCGGACTGGCTCCGGTCAAGGCCGCCTTGATGATGCATTGATTGAATGAGAAGGACATCCATCCGATGACTTCGACCCTTGCACAAGTGCCGGCGCTGGGCCCGTTCCTGCCCGAACTGGTTCTGGCCGTTGTGGCGCTGGTTCTGGTGCTGCTGGGCGCCTTCCGCGGCGACCAGTGCAAAACGCTGATCGACCGGGTGACGATAGCAGCGCTGGTTATTGCCGGTCTTCTGGTGATCGAGCAGGGACCTGGCAGGTTCCTGACCTTCAATGATGCGTTCATCGCCGATTCCTTTGCGCGCTTCATGAAGGTGCTGACGCTGATCGGTTCGATCGCCGCAGTGGTGCTGTCGACCGGGTTCCTGCGCGATGAAAAGGTGCAGCGGTTCGAATACCCGATCCTGATCCTGCTCTCGACGCTCGGCATGATGGTGATGATCTCGGCCAACGAGATGATCTCGCTCTATCTCGGCCTCGAATTGCAGAGCCTTGCGCTCTATGTGCTCGCCTCGATCCATCGCGACAACAGCCGCGCCTCCGAGGCGGGGCTGAAGTATTTCGTGCTCGGCGCCTTGTCCTCCGGCATGCTGCTCTATGGCATGAGCCTGGTCTATGGCTTCACCGGTTCGATTTCGTTCAAGGCGATCGCCGCGTCGGTGCATGGCGGCCACGGCACGGGCGTCACCTTCGGTCTGGTGTTCATCCTGGCGGGCCTCGCCTTCAAGGTCTCGGCCGTGCCGTTCCACATGTGGACGCCGGACGTTTATGAAGGCGCGCCGACCCCGGTGACGGCGTTCTTTGCCACAGCGCCAAAGATGGCGGCGGTCGCCATTCTGGTGCGGGTGCTGATCACCGCCTTCCCGGCGGTCACCCGCGACTGGCAGCAGATTGTCACCTTCATGGCCATCGCCTCGATGGCGCTGGGCGCGTTTGCCGCCATTCCGCAGACCAACATCAAGCGACTGATGGCCTATTCCTCGATCGCCAACATGGGCTACGGGCTCACCGGCCTTGCCGCCGGCAGCATCGAGGGCGTCGAGGGGATTGCGATCTTCATGGCGATCTACCTGGCCATGACGCTGGGGGCCTTTGCCGTGATCCTGTCGATGAAGACCGACAAGGGCCACGTCGAGGCGATCGATGATCTCTCCGGCCTGTCCAAGTCGCAGCCCTTCATGGCCGCCATGCTGATGCTGATCATGTTCTCGCTGATCGGCATTCCGCCGCTGGCTGGTTTCTTCGGCAAGTTCTACGTGTTCGCAGCGGCGGTCAAAGCCAAGCTGATGGCGCTGGCGATCCTCGGCATTCTCACCTCGGTCGTCTCCGCCTATTACTATCTGCGCATCGTCAAGGTGATGTATTTTGATGAGCCGAAGCGGGAGTTCCTGCCGGTGGGCGGCGAGGTCAGGCTGGTGATGACGCTGGCCGGGTTGGTGGTTCTGCTCTTCTGGGTGTTCCCGGCGCCGATCAAGTCTGCGGCTGAGGCTGCCGCCAAGTCGCTGTTCTGAGGCTCAGCAGCAATGCGGCTGGGCGGCGCGGCGACCACGGCCGGCTATTCACTGGTATCGCTCCAGTCGGTCGACAGCACCAACCGGCTGGCGCTTGATCTGGCGCAGCAGGCCGGCGCCGACCGGACCTGGGTAGTTTCCGAGGAACAGCGCGCCGGCCGTGGCCGGCAGGGCCGGACCTGGGCCTCTCCGCCCGGTAATTTCTATGGTTCGCTGCTGCTGGTCGCGCCATGCCCGACGCGGGATCTGCCAAAGCTCGGGTTCGTGGCGGGCGTCGCGCTGGCCGACACCGTCCGGTCCCTGTCCTTGCGCGGGCCGGTGCATCTCAAATGGCCCAATGATCTCATGGCCGGCAATGCCAAGCTGGCCGGCATGCTGCTGGAGGGCCGGGCGATGGCCGATGGCCGCATGGCCATTGCCATCGGCATCGGGCTGAACATCGCCAATGCCCCGCCGGTGAGCGGGCGCCAGACCACATCGCTCGGCGAACTCGGCGTGCATGCCGACCGCCGCGAGGTCTTCCGCGGGCTGTCGGACCGTGTTGCCGAGCGGCTGGATCAGTTTGCCGGCGGCACCGGTTTTGCCTTGATCCGTGACGCCTGGACGGAGCGAACCCTGCCGCTTGGCACGGCGATTTCGGTCCAGCTGGCCAGCGGCTTGCGCGGCGGGCGATTTGCCGGAATCGACGCCTCCGGCCAGTTGCTGCTCGATACTGCGGCCGGTCGCATCGCCGTCGAGGCGGGCGATGTGCTGCTCAATGCCAGCGAGAGCGCTTTCGACCATGGCTGATCCGGCGGAACTGGTGTTTGTGCCGCTGGGCGGACTTGGCGAGATCGGCATGAATGCCGCCCTCTATGGCTATGGGCCGCCGCGCCGGCGCGAATGGCTGCTGGTCGATCTCGGCGTGGCTTTTGCCGGCGAGGACATGCCGGGCGTCGATCTGATCATGCCGGCGCTTGGATTCATCGAGCAGCAGAAGGAGCGGCTCGCCGGCATCGTGCTGACCCATGCGCATGAGGATCACTTCGGCGCGGTGGCCGATCTGTGGCCGCGCCTCGGCGTGCCGCTCTATGCGACACAGTTCGCCGCCGATCTTCTCGAGGCGCGGCGCCTGTCGGAGAAGGGCGCACCGAAAGTGCCGATTCGCCGCATCGGCCAGGCGACGCGCTTTTCCGTCGGTCCGTTCGATCTGGAAACCGTTCCGGTCGCCCATTCTATCCCCGAATCCTGCGCGCTGATCCTGCGCACGCCGGCCGGCACCGTGGTCCACACCGGCGACTGGAAGATCGACCCGACGCCTGTGCTTGGATTGCCGACCGACGAGGCGCGCTTCCGCGCCATCGGCGACGAGGGCGTTCTTGCGCTCGTCTGCGATTCCACCAACATCCTGCGCGAGGGTGAATCCGCTTCGGAACGGCAGGTGGCCGATGCGTTGAAGGAAATCATCGCCGGATCGCCGGGGCGTGTGCTGGTCACCACCTTTGCCTCCAATGTGGCGCGCATCCGTGCCGTGGCGGAAGCGGCTGCTGCCTGTGGCCGGCAGGTGATCATTGCCGGCAGGGCGATGGAACGGGTGGCCGAGATCGCCGCCGAACTCGGCATGTTCTCCGGCCTGCCGCCGTTCCGCGGTCCCGATGCGTATCAGAGCCTGCCGCGCGACAAGGTGGTGGTGCTGGTCACCGGCAGCCAGGGCGAGCCACGGGCTGCGCTGGCCCGGATCGCCGCCGGCGAATATCCGGATGTGCGCCTTGCGTCCGGCGACCGGGTGATTTTCTCCTCCCGTGCCATTCCCGGCAACGAAAAGGCGATCAACCGCATCATCAACGCGCTCGCCCGGCAGGATATCGAGATCATCACCGACCGGCATGGCCTTGTGCATGTCTCGGGCCATCCGCGCCGTGACGAGGTGCGCCGCATGTATGAATGGGTGCGGCCGAAGATCGCCATCCCCGCCCATGGCGAGGCTTTGCACCTCACCGAGCATCGCGCCTTCGCCCGCTCGATGGGGGTGGACCATGCCATCCGTGCCTTCAACGGCGATCTGGTGCGGCTCGCTCCCGGCGATCCGGTCATTGTCCAGGAGGTGCCGCACGGCCGGCTGGTCAAGGACGGGATGCTGATCACCGAGGAGACCGGCGCCGTCGCCGAACGCCGCAAGCTTGCCTATGTCGGCATCGTCACTGTGGCGTTCGCCATCGACGAACGCGGCGAATTCGCCTCCGATCCGGAGATCGAGACAACCGGCATCCCCGAGACGACAGCGGACGGCACTGTGATCGCCGAACTTGCGCTTGATGCGGTGGAAGCGGCGGTGCGCTCGCTCGGCAAGGCCAGGCGGCGCGATGTTTCCGCCGTGCAGGAGGCCGTGCGGCGCGCAGTGCGTTCGGCGATTGCCGATGTTTGGGACAAGAAGCCTGTCTGTCAGGTATTCGTACTGGACGTGTGAGGAGGCAAGGATGATCGGACGGCTGAACCATGTTGCCATCGCGGTGCGCGATCTTGCCGCAGCAACGAGAACCTATGCCGGCGCGTTGGGCGCGAAGGTGTCGGCGCCGCAGGCCCTGCCGGAACACGGGGTGACGGTGGTGTTCGTCGAACTGCCCAACACCAAGGTCGAGTTGCTGGAGCCTCTGGGCGCGTCATCGCCGATCGCCAGGTTCCTTGAGAAGAACCCCGACGGCGGAATGCATCACATCTGCTACGAGGTCACCGACATCCTGGCGGCGCGCGATGCGCTGAAGGCGGCGGGCGCGCGCGTCATCGGCGACGGCACGCCGAAAATCGGTGCGCACGGCAAGCCGGTGTTGTTCCTGCATCCCAAGGATTTCAACGGCACGCTGGTAGAACTGGAACAGGTCTGATGAAATTCGGCACCTGGCTCGCGATCTATTTCATCGTCTGGTGGGTCATGCTGTTTGCCGCCCTGCCGTTCGCGGTGCGCCGCGATGCGGAGCCGGATGAGGTGGTTGCCGGCAGCGATCCCGGCGCCCCGGCGCGGCCGAACCTGAAGCGCGCATTGCTCATCACGACCAGCCTGGCGGCGATCATCACCGCCGCATTCTGGTGGCTGATCAACAACTACTGGGTGTGATACCAGTGGCCTTCACAAATGACCTGCCGGTCATTTCCCGGGCCGTCCCTCGCAACCGGGCCTTCGGCCCTGCTCGGCGTCGCATTCGCTCCTAACCAGCGAGCAGGCCGCCGCAAGAAAGCAGCAAAAAGAAAAAGCAGGGCCGCAAAAAAGAAAAAGCAAGGCCGGCTAGCCTTGCTCCAATAAGAAACTCTCGTCAGCTTCCCGGCGCCTGCGGATTGTCATCCGTTCTCCCAGCGCCGACTGCTGTCTTCCTCCGTAGACCCGGACCACCGCAGCAGAGCGTTCTGTCGGCTCCTGCCTGCATTGCCCCATTCACGGAATTTTGATTAGCCGAGGCAATAGGCAGTGTCACGCCAAAATTTCATCGCAATGCTGAATTTTCTCTCGCAGTCAGAGACGCTTGAATTTTCGGGGCCGATCCGCTCTTAACATCCAGGCCCTTGTGTTCACGCCGCGATGGCGATTCGTGGCCAGGAGAGTTCTTTTCATGCGCCTCACCCGGTTTTTTCTGCCGACCCTTCGCGAAACGCCCAAGGAGGCGGAGATCGTCTCGCATCGCCTGATGCTGCGCGCGGGCATGATCCGGCAGGAATCGGCCGGCATTTATGCGTGGCTGCCGCTGGGGCTTCGGGTGCTCAACAAGGTCTGCGCCATCATCCGCGAGGAGCAGAATCGTTCCGGCGCCATTGAACTGCTGATGCCGACCATCCAGTCGGCCGATCTGTGGCGCGAGAGCGGTCGTTACGACGCCTATGGCAAGGAGATGCTGCGCATCAAGGACCGGCACGAGCGCGACATGCTGTTCGGCCCGACCAACGAGGAGATGATCACCGAGATCTTCCGGGCCTATGTGCGCTCCTACAAGGACCTGCCGCTCAATCTCTATCATCTGCAATGGAAGTTCCGCGACGAGGTGCGCCCGCGCTTCGGGGTGATGCGTTCGCGCGAGTTCCTGATGAAGGATGCCTATTCCTTCGATCTCGATCAGGCCGGCGCGCGCCACGCCTACAACAAGATGTTCGTCGCTTATCTGCGCACCTTCGAGCGGCTCGGCCTGAAGTCGATCCCGATGCGGGCCGATACCGGCCCGATCGGCGGCGATCTTTCGCATGAGTTCATCGTGCTGGCCTCGACCGGGGAATCGGAGGTGTTCTGCCACAAGGACTATCTCGATTTCGCCGTGCCGCCGGCCGACACCGATTTCGACGACATCAAGGGCATTCAGGCGACGGTCGACAAGTGGACCTCGCTCTACGCCGCAACGTCCGAGATGCATGACGCCGCAGCCTACGAGGCCATTCCGGCGGACCGCCGCGTCTCGGCGCGCGGCATCGAGGTCGGCCATATCTTCTATTTCGGCACCAAATATTCGGAGCCGATGCGGGCGGTGGTCAACGGCCCGGACGGCAAGGAGCATATGGTGCATATGGGCTCTTATGGCATCGGGCCGAGCCGTGTTGCCGCCGCCGCCATCGAGGCCAGCCACGACGAGGCCGGCATCATCTGGCCCGAGGCGATTGCGCCGTTCAGGGTGGCGCTGCTCAACCTCAGGCAGGGCGACAGCGCCTGCGATGCCGCCTGCGAAGCGCTCTACCGGGATCTGACGGCGAGGGGCGTCGATGTGCTCTACGACGACCGCGAGGAGCGTCCGGGCGGCAAATTCGCCAATGCCGATCTGATCGGCCTGCCCTGGCAGGTGATGGTGGGGCCGAAATCGCTGGCGGAGGGCAAGGTCGAGACCAAGCATCGGGCGAGCGGCGCGCGCGACCTGATGTCCCCGGCCGATGTGATTGCGCGGTTGACGGCGTGACGGCGGCCGTCTCCCTGAAGGACACCGCCGGCGGCTGGCTGAAGCGCGTTGCCTCGTCGTTCGAGGTGATGCTGGCCTGGCGCTACCTGCGGGCCCGCCGGCGCGAGGGGTTCATCTCGCTGATCGCGCTGCTGTCGTTCCTCGGCATCATGCTGGGTGTTGCGACGCTGATCGTGGTGATGAGCGTCATGAACGGCTTTCGCAAGGAGTTGATCGGCAAGATCCTTGGCGTCAACGGCCATGCGTTCATCCAGCCACTCGGCGAGCCGCTTCAGGATTATGAAGCGATCGCCAGGCGGATCGAGGGGGTCAAGGGCGTGACGATTGCCGCCCCGATGATCGAGGGCCAGGTTCTGGCCGCCTCGCAGACGGCCTCGACCGGAGCGCTGGTGCGCGGCCTGTCGGAGGCCGATATCCGCAAGTTCAAGGTTGTCTCCGGCAACATCCGCGAAGGCTCGCTCGACGGGTTCAGCGACGGCAACGGCATTGCCATCGGCAAGCGCATGGCCGGGCACCTCAATGTCACCATCGGCGACAAGGTGCGCCTGCTCAGCCCCAAGGGCCCCTCGACGCCATTTGGCATGGCGCCGCGCCAGAAAGCCTATGAGGTCACGGCAATCTTCGAAGTGGGCATGAGCGAATTTGACGCCGGCTTCGTGTTCATGCCGATCGGCGAATCGCAGATCTATTTCGATCTGGAAGGCCAGGCATCGGTGATCGAGGTGTTCATTCAGGATCCGGAGAAGATCGATGATCTGAAACCCGCGATCCAGCAGGCGCTGGGGCCGGTGGCCACCGTGACCGACTGGCGCTTCCGCAACCGGGTGTTTTTCGGCGCGCTGGAAATGGAACGCACCATGATGTTCATCATCCTGATGATGATCGTGCTGGTTGCCGCCTTCAACATCATCGCCGTGCTGATCATGATGGTGAAGGACAAGACCCGCTCCATCGCCATCCTGCGCACCATGGGGGCGACGCGCGGATCGGTGCTGCGGATCTTCATCATGACCGGCGCCATCATCGGTGTGGTGGGCACGATCCTCGGGGTGCTGCTGGGGCTGCTGATCTCGGCCAATGTCGAATCCCTGCGCCAGTTCTTTTCGTGGCTGCTGGCGCGTCCGCTGTTCCCGCCGGAGCTTTATTATCTCAACCGGATGCCGTCGGTGATCGACCCGACCGAGATCAGCATCATCGTCGGCGTGACATTGCTGTTGTCCTTTGCCGCGACGCTTTATCCCGCCTGGAAGGCGGCCAAGCTCGACCCGGTCGAAGCCTTGCGGGGGGAATGATGATCCCGGCACTCGCCCTCAGGACGATCGAGAGAACCTATTTTCAGGCCGGAGAGGCGCTGGAGATCCTGCGCGGCGCCGATCTGACCGTGCAGCCCGGCGAGCTGGTGGCGCTGGTGGCGCCTTCCGGCACCGGCAAGTCGACACTGCTGCATTGCGCCGGTCTGCTGGAAAGGCCGGATGGCGGCGAGGTGCTGATCGGCGGCATGCCGACCCGCAGCCTGCCCGACAACGAGCGGACGAGGCTGCGCCGCACCGAGATCGGCTTTGTCTATCAGTTCCATCATCTGTTGCCGGAACTGACCGCGATCGAGAACGTGATGATGCCGCAGCTGATTGCCGGCCTTGGCCGCGAACAGGCCCGCTCGCGTTCGGCGGAACTGCTGACCTTCATCGGTCTCGGCAAGCGGCTCGATCATCAGCCGGCCAAACTGTCGGGCGGCGAGCAGCAGCGCGTCGCCATTGCCCGCGCGGTTGCCAATGCGCCGCGCCTGCTGCTGGCGGACGAGCCGACCGGCAATCTCGACCCCGGCACCTCCGATCATGTCTTTTCGATGCTGACGGCCATCGTCAAGCAATCCGGGCTTGCGGCGCTGGTTGCCACCCACAATCTCGACCTTGCCCGCCGCATGGATCGCCGGGTGACCATCCGCGACGGACATATCGCCGAACTGGAGTGACATGGTGGCCAGCGGCGGCACCGGGGCGCGGAAAGCCGTTGCCTTCTTGGTGCGCGCCTCTATAGTCCGCCGCGAATTTGCCCATTCCGGAAGGCTCAGCCGTCCGGCCTGACCAGACGAGGATTGATCGTGATCACCCCGGCTTTCGCCCAAGCAGCGGCCGCCCCCGGCGGCGGCGAACTCATCGCCCAGTTTGCTCCCTTCGTGCTTATCCTGATCATCATGTATTTCCTGCTGATCCGCCCGCAGCAGAAGCGTGCGCGCGAGCATCAGGAGATGATCAAGAATGTCCGTCGCGGCGATACCATCATCATGTCGTCCGGCATGATCGCCAAGATCACCAAGGTGGTTGACGACAGCGAGGTCGAGGTCGAGATCGCCGATGGCGTGCGCGTCCGCATGATGCGCGCGATGATCGCCGATGTCCGCACCAAGGGCGAGCCGGTGGCGGGCTGAGCCCGTCACCCTGAAGGCGACTGATTGCGATGTTGCGCTTTTCCCGGCTGAAAATTCTCGGTGTCGTGGCGCTGGCACTGGCCAGCATTCTCTATTCGCTGCCCAGTGGATTGCCGCAATCGACGCGTGATGCCATCGAGCGGTCGATCCCCGGCTGGGTCCCGAAATGGATCGTGCCCTACAAGGGCATCACCCTGGGGCTGGACCTGCAGGGCGGCACCCATGTGGTGCTGGAGGTTGACCAGCCGGCGCTGATCCGCACCATGGTGCAGCAGTTGCAGG
>DAOMXG010000049.1:0-14316 GCA_035436995.1 Beijerinckiaceae bacterium | reverse complement strand
GGGGCGACCGATCCCGGCGCCGGGCGCGACAGCGTGGCGGCGGCACGGGCCGCAGCCCGTACAGACCCTGTCGAGGCCTGAGATGGCGACGGCCGCTTTGTCGCTCTACCGACTCGTTACCCGAGCCGCCGAACCGCTGGTGCCGTTGCTGCTGAAGCGGCGCATCGCCAACGGCAAAGAGGAAGTCACCCGCATCAACGAACGGTTGGGATATCCCGAAAGGCCACGCCCGCCCGGTCCGCTGGTCTGGCTGCATGGTGCCTCGATCGGAGAGACCCTGTCGCTGATGCCGCTGGTTTCCGCCCTCGGCGAACGCGGCCTTACGATCCTGCTGACGTCGGGCACCGTCACCTCCGCCGAAATTGCCGCCAGCCGCCTGCCGGCGGGCGCGATCCATCAATACCTGCCGGTCGACACGCCCGGTGCCGCACGACGGTTCATCGCCCATTGGCGGCCGAATGTGGCGCTGTTTGCCGAAAGCGAATTGTGGCCGAACCTGATCCTGACGGCGAAAGCGGCAGGCGTTAAGCTTGCCATCGTCAACGGGCGGATGTCGGAGCGCTCGGCGAAATCATGGCAGCGCCTGCCCAAGAGCATCGCGCGCGTTCTCGGCGCCTTCGATCTCTGCCTGGCGCAGAGCGGGGCGGATGCAGAGCGCTTTTCCCGGCTTGGCGCTGCGAACGCACGCTTTATCGGCAATCTCAAGTTTGACGGGCCGGCGCCGCATGCCGATGCCGCGATGCTGGCGGATCTGCAACAACGGATCGGCACACGGCCGGTGCTGGTTGCCGCCAGCACCCATCCCGGCGAGGATGAAGTGGTGCTGGCAGCCCATCTTGCCGCAGAAATGGTTCATCCGGGCCTGATCACTGTCCTGGCTCCGCGTCACCCGCAGCGTGGCGACGACATCGAACGGCTCGCCCGCAGCGCCGGGCTCAATCCGGCAAGGCGCTCGCGTCAGGAGCTACCGGACCAGGCCACACGGATCTACATCGCCGACACGGTTGGCGAACTGGGGTTGTTCTACAGGCTCGGGCCGCTGGCGGTGCTGGGTGGCTCGTTCATCGCCCATGGCGGGCAGAACCCGATCGAGCCGGCCAAGCTCGGTGTTGGCGTGCTGCACGGGCCGCATGTGTTCAACTTCACCGATGTCTATGCCGCCTTCGATGCCGCCGGGGGCGCCGAACTGGTGGCCGATCCGGACCGGCTGGGGCATCGCATTGCGGACCTTCTCGGCGACAGCGCCGGACTTGGCCGGATGCAGAAGGCGGCGGAAGCGGTCGCTGCGGAGTTGAGCGGAGCGCTTGGACGGACACTGGAGGCGCTTGAGCCGCTGCTGCCCAGGGTTGCGGAGCAAAGTGCATGAAAGCCCCGACGTTCTGGTGGGACCGGACGCCGGGAGCAATCGCCCGCCTGCTGATGCCGTTCGGCTGGCTCTACGGAACGATCACAACCATCCGGATGAAGCGGGCCGGTTACAGGGCGCCCGTGCCGGTCCTCTGCATCGGCAATTTCACCGCTGGCGGCGCCGGGAAAACCCCGACGACGATTGCGCTCGCCGAAGCAATGGCCGCCGGCGGCGAATTTCCGGTCATCCTGACGCGCGGCTACGGCGGCACGGCAAGGGGCGTGACCGTCGTGGTGCCGGCCATCCATGATGCGCGGACGGTGGGTGATGAAGCGCTGCTGCTCGCCCGCATCGCGCCTACCGTCGTGGCATCCGACCGCGTTGCCGGCGCGGAGGCTGCGGCAAGGGCCGGGGCGAGCGTGATCCTGATGGATGACGGGTTGCAAAATCCGTCGCTCGCCAAGGATGTCTCGATCGCCGTGGTGGACGGGGCGGTGGGATTCGGCAACGGGCTTTGCCTGCCCGCCGGTCCCCTGCGGGCACCGGTGGAGCAGCAGGCGCCACTGGTTGACGCGCTGGTCGCCATCGGCATGGGCCATGGTCTGACCCAGGCGGTGGCCGCCGGCAGTGTCAGCGGCAGGCCGGTGTTCCGCGCCGAACTCGGCGTCAGCGACGCGGTTGCCGAGCAATTCGCCGGCAAGCGCGTGCTCGCTTTTGCCGGCATCGGGCGACCGGAAAAGTTCTTTGACACGCTGATGTCGCTTTATGTGAAGATCGAGATCGCCCGCCCGTTCGGCGATCACCATGCCTATAGCGATGCCGAAGCCGAGGAACTGATGGCAACCGCCGCCGCGCGCGGGCTGGCGCTGGTCACCACCAGCAAGGATCACGTCCGGCTGGCGGGAAGCCCGGCGCTTGAACGGCTGAAAGCGGCCACCGAGCCCCTGCCGGTGCAGTTGACACTGCCTGACGGGCTGATCGCCCTGGTGCGCGACAGGATCAGCCTTGCCCGCGGTGGCGGGTCAGCGAAGCTTCAGGCGTCGCATAGGCCTCCTGACGCTTGACGCTCCAATAGCGCAATTCGTCGAGCGGGATCGGCTGCCCGGTCACCGCGCAGCGGACAAAGCTGCCATGGCGCAGGATGCGATAGTCGCCATCAAGATAGTGAAGCTGTGCTTCCAGGCCGCGTTTCTCGGGGCGCTCGAACAGGGATTTCATCATCGCGCCGGCTCCTTGGCAGGCTTCATCCGAGCCAGGGCATCAAGAATGCGCGCCCAGGAGCGGGTGCCTTTCTGGAAGCTCTTGAGATCATATTTCTCGTTGGGCGAATGCACCCGGTCGTCCTCAAGGCCGAAACCGACCATCACACAATCAAGCCCGAGGATCCGTTTGAAATCGCCGACGATGGGAATCGATCCGCCCGAGCCGATGGCCGCCGCCTCACGCCCCCATTCCTGCCGCAATGCCGTCCGGGCGGCGGCAATGGCCGGCGCATTGTAATCGACCTCGAAGGCGCGCGAGCCCTTCATCGGGATCACCTCGACCGAACAATCCTTCGGCACCTGCCGCTTCACATAGGCGGCAAAAGCCTTCGCAATCGCCTTGGGGTCCTGCTGTCCGACCAGGCGGAAGGAAATCTTGGCGCGCGCTTCGGCGGCGATCACCGTCTTGGCGCCCTCGCCGGTATAACCACCCCAGATGCCGTTGACGTCGCAGGTCGGGCGCGACTGGATGTGCTCGATCAGCTCACGCCCCTTCTCGCCCACCGAATGCTTGAGGCCGATCGGTCCGAGAAATTCAGCCTCGGTCAGGCCAAGCGATTTCCAGTTGGCCAGCTGGGCGGCCGGCGGATTGGTGACGCCCTTGTAGAAGCCCGGAATCCGGACCCGACCGTTGCGGTCATGCAAGGAGGTGATGATCCGCGCCAGCACATGCGCCGGATTGGCGGCAGCCCCACCATACAACCCAGAATGCAGATCGCGATCGGCGCAGCGCACCACGATTTCCTGATAGACGAGGCCGCGCAGCGAGGTGGTGATGGCTGGCGTGTCGGCATCCCACATGCCGGTATCGCAGACCAGACCGATGTCGGCCTGCAATTGCTTGCGATGGGTCTCGACGAAGGCAGGCAGGTTGGGCGAGCCGCTTTCCTCCTCGCCCTCGATCAGCAGAGTGACACCGACCGGCAGGTCACCCGTGGTGGCCAGAAAGGCGCGGCACGCCTCGATGAAGGTCATCACCTGGCCCTTGTCATCGGCAGAACCACGCCCGGTGATGACCTTGCGACCCGGCGCGATCTCCTTCACCGAGGGAGCGAACGGCGGCTCGGTCCAGAGGGCCTCGGGATCGACCGGCTGCACGTCATAATGGCCGTAGAACAAGACATGCGGCGCACCCGTTTTCGGCCGGTGGGCGACAACCACCGGATGACCGGCGGTCGGATGAATGGTCGTCTGAAAGCCAAGGCTGTCGACATCCGCCTTGAGCGCCGCCGCACAGGCCACGACATCTTTGGCATAGGCTGAGTCCGTCGAGATCGAGGGAATGCGGATCAGCGCGAACAATCGCTCCAGTGCCTTGGGCACATCGGCATCGATCCGGTCAAGAACCCTGTCCAGCCCCATGCTCAACGTCCCCCTTTGAGAATCGAGCCAAGCACCGAGCGGAAGATCGCCGTGCCGATCTGGCGGCCGACCGAAGTTGCAGCGGAGCGCGCCGCAGAGGTGATCACCTTTTCCGCCATCGATGGCGGCACCCGCCCGCCGCGCGAGCCGGGCCCGGTTTTCGGCTTGTCTGCCGAACCGCCGAACCAGCCGCCGACGGTATCCTTGATGGTGTCCATCATGCCGCCTTCGGTGGCCTTCGTCGTGGCTTGCTCGACGCGCTTCTGCAGGATCTCGTAGGCGCTCTCGTTGTCGACCATCTCGTCATAGGCGCCCTTCATCGGGCTCACGGCGAGAAGCTCGGAGCGCTCGGCAGGGGTGACCGGGCCGACGCGCCCCGTCGGCGGCTTGATCAGCGTGCGCTCGACCATCGAAGGCACGCCCTTGCCTTCCAGCATCGAGACCAGCGCTTCGCCCACCGCCAGTTCGGTGATCGCCGTCTCGGTGTTGAATTTCGGATTCTGGCGGAATGTTTCAGCTGCGGCCTTCACCGCCTTCTGATCACGCGGCGTGAAGGCGCGCAGGGCATGCTGCACACGATTGCCAAGCTGGGCGCGCACCGAATCCGGCACATCGAGCGGGTTCTGGGTGACGAAATAGACGCCGACGCCCTTGGAGCGGATGAGCCGGACGACCTGTTCGATCTTGGCCAGCAGCGCTTTCGGCGCATCGGTGAACAGCAGATGCGCCTCATCGAAGAAGAACACCAGCCTGGGCTTGTCGAGATCACCGACCTCGGGCAGCTCCTGAAAAAGTTCGGAAAGCAGCCAGAGCAGGAAGGTCGCATAAAGCTGCGGGGCTTCCATCAGCTTGTCGGCCGCCAGAATGTTGACGACGCCGCGGCCGCCCTCGGTCTTGATGAGATCGAGGATATCAAGCGCCGGCTCGCCGAAGAAGCGCGCGGCGCCCTGATTTTCCAGAATAAGCAGCTGGCGCTGGATCGCCCCCACCGTCTGTGGCGTGATGTTGCCGTAGGTGGCCATCAACTCGCCCTGCAATTCGCGGTTCGAGCCGAATTCGGCCAGCATCGCCCTGAGGTCCTTGAGGTCGAGCAGCAGCAGCTTGTTGTCGTCGCAATAGCGGAACAGGATGTTGAGGACGCCTTCCTGCACTTCGTTCAGCATCAGCATGCGCGAGAGCAGCAGCGGCCCCATCTCGGCCACGGTGGCGCGGATCGGATGGCCCTGCTGGCCGAACACATCCCAGAACACCACAGGCGACTGGTCGGCCTTGTAGTCGAGGCCGATATCCTCGCAGCGCTTGAGGAAATGCGCCTCGCCACGGCCCGGCTTGGCAATTCCCGAAAGGTCGCCCTTGATATCGGCGGCAAAGACCGGCACGCCCTGACGCGAAAACTCCTCGGCCATGGTCTGCAAGGTCACGGTCTTTCCGGTGCCGGTCGCCCCGGTGATCAGGCCATGACGATTGGCCAGCTTGAGGGTCAGAACCTCCGGCTTGACACTCTTGCCAACCAGAATGGTGCCTGCGGGTGCGATCAGCGGTGAAGCCATGGTCTGCCGTCTCTCAAAATTGGCCAAGCTGGCCAGCCTTATAGGCGCAGAGGGCTGCGAAAACCAGTTCCTTTGCAGGGCGGTCAATTTTGTTCATATATGAACTATCCCTCCTTGCAGGCCGCTGCTGCTGTGTATTATGTATGGGGCGACGGCAAGGACTGCCGAAACGGGAGAGATAAATGGAACAACTCATCGGACGTGTCGCTGCAGCGGCAGGCATCGACGCCGGTCTGGCCGAAAAGGCCGTCGGCATGATTTTCGGCTTCCTCAAGAAGGAAGCGCCGGCTGACAGTTTCGCGGCGCTGGTCAATGCAGTTCCGGGTGCGGCGGCGGTGGCGGAAGCCAACAGCGGCGGCGGCGGTGGCGGCGGCCTGATGGGCTCGCTGATGGGCATGATGGGCGGCGGCGGCGGCGTCATGGGGCTTGGCGCGCAGATGATGGGCGCCGGTCTGTCAATGGGCCAGATCCAGTCGATCTCCAAGGAAGTGTTCGCCTACGGCCGTGAAGTGGCGGGCGAGGACACGATGGGCCAGATCGTTGGCGCCATTCCGGGCCTGTCGCAGTTCGTCTGAGGCAAAGTGCGCGGCGCCCTTGACCGGGGGCGCCGCCTCCTGTTCCCATACAGGTCAACTGATCGCATGGGAGTGAGCGCATGGCGGGCTGGTCGCAAACCTGGACATTCGTGGATGGCCGCTGGCTGGAGGGAAATCCCCCGCTCACCGGACCGCGCAGTCACGCCTTCTGGCTGGCTTCGAGCGTTTTCGATGGAGGCAGGGTATTCGACGGAGTCGGCCCCGATCTTGACCTGCATTTCCAGCGGCTCAACCGCTCGGGCCCGGCGATCGGGCTCAAGGCGACCCATTCGGTCGAGGAGATGCAGGCCCTGACCTGGGAGGGGGTGAAGAAGTTTTCTCCCGGCACCGCGATCTACGTCAAGCCGATGTACTGGGCCGAGGGGGAAGGCGCCAGCGCGATCCTGCCGGATGCGGAGACGACCCGGTTCTGCCTGTGCCTGTTCGAGGCGCCGATGGCCACAGCCTATGGCGGGGCATCGATCACGCTGTCGCCGTTCCGCCGGCCGACTATCGAGAGTGCACCAACCGATTCGAAGGCCGGGTGCCTCTATCCACAGAACGGCCGGGCGCTGCGCGAGGCCCGCGCGCGCGGCTTTTCCAATGCGCTGGTGCGCGACATGCTGGGCAATATCGCCGAGACCTGCACGGCAAATGTGTTCATGGCCAGGGACGGCGTGGTGTTCACGCCGATCCCCAACGGGTCGTTCCTTAACGGGATTACCCGCCAGCGCAGCATCGCGCTGATGCGCGCCGATGGCATGGAAGTGGTGGAAAAGGCGCTCACCTATGCCGATTTCCAGGGCGCCGACGAGATCTTCACCTCAGGCAATTACTCCAAGATCGTCGCGGTGACCAAGATCGACGACCGCGACCTGCAGCCGGGACCGCTGACACGCCGGGCGCGCGATCTTTACATGGACTATGCCCATTCGCGCTGAACCGGGCGCGCCTTCAAGCCAATGCCTGGACGGCGAAATAGACGATCAGATAGCGGCCGAGCTTGGCAAGCGTGACCAGCAGCAGAAAGCGCCACAATGGTTCGCGCAGCACGCCGGCAATCAGGGTCAGCGGATCGCCGATCACCGGTGCCCAACTCAGCAGCAGTGACCAATGGCCCCAGCGGGCATAATGGGCTGCGGCGCGGTCGAGCTGTTCGGGCGTGGCCGGAAACCAGCGGTGCTGCCTGAAGCGGTCGATGCCGCGCCCCAGCAGCCAGTTGCACAGGCTGCCCAGCACATTGCCAATCGTTGCCACTATGATCAGTGCCGCAGCCGGCTGTTCACCCCTGACCAGCAGCGCCGCCAGCACTGCTTCCGATTGGGCGGGCAGGATGGTCGCGGCGACAAATGACGCAAAGAACAGACTGGCATAGGTCATCGCCCCGTCATGCCAGACTGTGCGGCCGTCCGCCAAGACCGATCTCCGGCGTGCAGGGCTGATATTGTCCCGCCAGAACGACGCCGCTTGCCGTCAGGCGCTGGCCGCCTTTCAGGCGTTCTCCGACCGAATCGACATAGTCGAAACTGCCCGATTCGAGCGACAGGACAGAGGCATCCCCGGCGGCCCCGGGCCGGAATGTGCCGAGATCCGGGCGGTTCAATGCCGCTGCCGGCGCCTCGGTCGCGGCGCGGATGACATCGTTCAGCGGCATGGCGAGGCAGAGGAATTTTGACATCGTCGTCAGCAGGTCGAACGCCGGCCCCTCGATGCACAGCGCATGCACATCCGAGGAAATGCAATCGGGCTGGAAGGCATTGGCCAGCATGGTCCGCGCGACCTGGAAGGAGAACGATCCCATTCCATGGCCAATGTCGAAAATCACGCCGCGCCGCCGGGCATCGAGCACATAATCATGCACCTTGCCATCCGCCGTCGAAGCGCAATTGGGGAATGGCCGGAAGCAATGGGTCAGCACATCGCCCTTGCGTAACAGCGCGAGAACCTCGTGCAGCATCGGCGGCGGCTCATCAATATGGACCATCAGCGGGAGCCCAAGTTCATCTGCCACCTGCCGGGCGATCTGCAGCGGCGCCAGCCCCGAGAACCCGCTGGCATTGCGGCCGACGCGCACCTTGATGCCGATGATCATGTCCCTGTTGGCATTGGCGACCTCGACCGTATCGATCGGAGCCATCAGCCGCATGTCACTGGCTTCGCCCACCATGATCCGCTTCGAAAAGCCATAGATCCCGGCAAAGGACACGTTGAGATAGGCCAGAACGCGGACCGGAATGCGCTCGATCACATGCGAACGGAACCCCGGAAAATTGCCCGGACCGGCGCTTCCGGTATCAACCAGGGTGGTCACCGCGCCGCGCTGGAACAATCGCATGGCGTCCACACCGAGCGATGTTCCCCTGTCATAGACATGGGTGTGCAGATCAATCAGCCCGGGCGTGACGATCTTGCCCGCAACATCGATCACTTCTGTCCCGGCACCTGTCGATAGCCCGACGCCACTCGCCACCACCTTTCCATCACGGAACGCAACATCCATGATGCCATCGATCCCCTGCGACGGATCAATGACGCGACCGCCCTTCAAGACAACGGAATGGTTCATGGCTATGCCTCCGGGCCCGGGCTGCGATCTTTCCGGGCAAGGATACAAAAGCGCAGCGACAGATCAATCAAAAAAGAAATAACGTTTCATTTTGTGCGGCAGGACAGACCTCGAATCCAGTGCTCAGCGCCACAAGATGCTATTTTTGCAGCGCAATAACCGCATCAACGCGCGCTATTCTAAGTTCACATTACCCCAGAGCCCCGGCATTAGCGCTTGACAGCCCAACGTCAAGCAATAAAGTTTCAAAATCTAAACCAAGAACCGCGCCCCGACTTCCGGACGGCGCTCACGGGAGGGTTGCCGATGTCTGATCAAGCCAGGGACATGTCGCTGCACGGCTGGAGCCGCCGCGATCTCGCCAAGTTCATCGCCGGCGCCGGCCTGCTGGCAACGCTTCCCGCCGGAAGCCAGGCGCTTGCCCAGGGCGCCAAGAGCGCCAATCTGGCAATGATCGGCGAGCCGCAGTCGCTCGACCCGATGGCGTCCACTGCCGATCTCGTCTCGACGATCATGATGCATGTCTATGAATCGCTTTATACGTTCGACAAGGATCTCAACGCCCAGCCGATGCTGGCAGCGGCGATGCCGAAGGTCAGCGCCGACGGCAAGCTGTACGAGATCGAGATCCGCAAGGGCGTGAAGCTGCACTCGGGTCGCGACCTTGATGTCGAGGACGTCATCGCCTCGCTCAACCGCTGGATCGCCATGACGCCGCGTGGCAAGTCCGTCGGCGCCAATGTTGACAAGCTTGAAGCCAAGGGCTCGCACAGCCTGGCGATTTCACTCAAAAATCCTGTCCCTGCCCTGCTCACCCATATGGCGCTGCCTTCCGGCTATGCCGCAATCATGGCCAAGGAATCGATCGCCAATCCGCTCGTCAGCTTTGTCGGCACCGGCCCCTACAAGTTCCAGGAGCGCAAGCCGGACCAATATGTGATCCTGACCAAGTTCGATGGCTATTCGGCGCGCAGCGAACCGGCCAACGGCTATGCCGGCAAGCGCGAGGCGAAGATTGCCGAATTGCGCTTCATCCCGGTGCCGAACGCCAACACCCGGGTGGAAGGTGTCGTGGCCGGGCAATATCACTTTGCCGACCAGTTACCGGTGGAGAGCTACAAGCGCATCGCTGCCACGGCCTCGGTCAAGCCGGTACTGGTGATGCCCTATGGCTTTCCCTATTTCGTGCTGAACACCAAGCAGGGCCCGTTCGCCGACAAGAAAATCCGGCAGGCCTATCAGCTTGCTCTCAACAATACCGAGATGATGCTGGCGGCATTTGGCGACGACAAGTTCTTCAAGGCGACCGCCGCGCATTTCCCCAAGGCTTCGCCGTTCCATTCGGAAGCAGGCGGGGCGGCCTACAACAAGGGGGATGCGGCAGCGGCCAAGAAGCTGCTGGCCGAGGCCAAATATGACGGATCGCCGATCCGCATCCTCAATTCCAAGCAGTATGAGTTCCACAATCGCATGGCGCTGGTCATGGCCGAGAATCTGAAGGAAGCGGGCTTCAAGGTGCAGCTTGATGTGGTGGACTGGGCGACGCTGGTGCAGCGCCGCGCCGATCCGGCAGTCTATGACGTCTACGTCACACATTCGACCTTCCTGCCCGAGCCGATGCTGTCGCCGCCGCAATTGGGCGATGGCGCTCCGGGCTGGTGGGACACGCCGGCCAAGAAGGCGACACTGGCGGCCTTCAACGCCGAAAGCGATCCGGTCAAGCGCGGCGCGCTCTGGGCCAAGGTGCAGGAAGTCGTCTACGACGAGGTGCCCTACATCCGGGTCGGCGATTTTGCCGCGCTCAGCGCCACTTCGGCCAAGATGACCGGCCTGGTGCCGATGCCATCGCCCGCCTTCTGGAACGTCGATCTGGCCTAACCATCGCGCCGGCCAGCGGCAGTCCAGCAGTGTGAACCCACAGGGCCGCGGCGCCTGCCGCTGCGGCCTCGTGCACCGCATCTGAGTTTCCGTGAGGATGCATGCTCGTCGCCATCGCCCGTAGGCTGGCCGGAATGCTGGCCGTCATGTTCATCGTCGCCACGATGGTGTTTTTCCTGACGCGCCTTGCGCCGGGCGACCCTGCGTCCCTGATGCTTGGCGACCAGGCGACGGCGGCCGATGTCGCGGTGCTGCGCGCAACCTATGGGCTCGATCAGCCCCTGCTGGTGCAATATGTCCTGTGGCTGAAGGAGATTGCCTCGGGCAATCTTGGCCAGTCGATTTTTCTCCAGCGCCCGGTGTTGCAGGCGATTGCCGAACGCGCCGAACCGACGTTCTTTCTGGCGCTGTTTTCCATTCTCATTGCGGCGCTGATCGGCATTCCGTCGGGGATCGCCTCGGCGGTGTGGCGCGGCGACCGGCTGGATCAGGCGGTCAGCGCCGGGGCCATGCTGGCTGCCAGCATCCCGAGTTTCTGGCTTGGGCTGCTGCTGATCCAGTTCCTGTCGGTGCGGCTCGGCTGGTTTCCGGTTGCCGGCTATGGCGATCCCGGGGCATCGCTGGGCATGCGTCTCTATCATCTGGTGCTGCCGGCAACGGTGCTCGGCATCGTCAATTCGGCGCTGATCACCCGTTTCACCCGAGCCAGTATGCTGGACGTGCTGAGCGAGGACTACATCCGCACCGCGCGGGCAAAGGGCATTTCGGAGGCCCGCATTGTCCTGCGTCACGCCCTTGGCAATGCTCTGGTGCCGATCATCACCGTCGTTGGTCTGACGGCCGCGCTCTTGGTGGGCGGGGCGATCATCACCGAAACGGTGTTTGGCCTGCCCGGCATCGGCAACCTTGTGGTGTCCGCCGTGCTGCGGCGCGATTATCCGGTCATCCAGGGCGCGCTGATCGTCATCGCCGGCATCTATGTCATCATCAACTTCGCTATCGACGTGATCTACACGCTCGTCGATCCGCGCGTCAGGACTTGAGCTGACCATGGACCTGGCCGGAATCGTCTTGTTCTTCCGCCGGCTGTTCCGGCGCAAGCTGGTGCTGTTCGCCACGCTTGTGCTGGCGCTGATTGTCGTGCTGGCGGTTCTTGCGCCTCTGGTCGCGCCCTACTCGCCGACGGGCATGCGTGTCGCCAACCGGCTGAAACCGCCAAGCGGCATCAACTGGTTCGGCACCGACGAATTCGGCCGCGATGTTCTGTCCCGCATCATCTATGGCGGTCGCGCGTCATTGGGAATCGGCATGGCGGTTGTCATCGCATCCATGCTGGCGGGCACGACGCTCGGTCTGCTGGCCGGCTACTTCCGCACGCTTGATGGGATCATCATGCGCATGGTCGATGCGATGATGTCGTTGCCTGATATCCTGCTGGCGATCTTTCTGGTGGCGGTGCTGGGCGCATCTGCCGGCAATGTCGTGCTGGCGCTGGCCATCGTCTACACACCGCGTGTGGTGCGGGTCGTGCGCGGCTCCACGCTGGTGGTGCGCGAGCTTCCCTTTGTCGAGGCGGCGCGCACCATCGGCGTTTCCACCTGGCGCATCCTGACCCGCCACATCCTGCTCAATGTCGCCTCGCCCATCCTGGTGCAGGCCACCTTCATCTTCGCCTACGCGGTGCTGGCGGAAGCCGGGCTGTCGTTCCTCGGCGCCGGCGTCCCGCCGGAAATCCCCACCTGGGGCACGATGATCGCCACCGGTCAGCAATATGCCGATCAGGCGGTCTGGGTGGTGCTGTTTCCCGGGCTTGCCATCGTGCTGTCGGCGCTGTGTCTTCAGCTTCTGGGCGACGGATTGCGGGACATGCTTGATCCCAAACTGCGGAAGGCGCTGTGATGGCTGGCCTTCTCGACATTGCCAGCCTTGAGGTTCGCTTCCGCACCGAGGCGGGCGAGGTTACGCCTGTAAGCGGCGTCAGTCTTACGGTCGAGGCAGGCCGGACAACCGCGCTGGTGGGAGAATCGGGCTCGGGAAAATCGGTGACGAGTCTCGCCGTCATGGGGCTGCTGCCGCGCCCGTCGGGGCGGATCAGCGGCGGATCGGTGCATTTTGCCATGAAATCCGGCGGCGCGGTTGACCTCGCCAGCCTGCCACCGGCGGAGATGCGCAAGCTGCGCGGCAGCGAGATAGCCATGATCTTCCAGGAGCCGATGACGTCGCTCAATCCGGTGCTGACGGTCGGCGAGCAGATTGCCGAACAGGTCCGCCTGCACATGGGGCTGGGCTCTGCCGCAGCCATGCGCCGCGCCGAGGACATGCTGGGTCTGGTGGAAATTCCTGATGCCCGCCGCCGGGCGACCGACTATCCGCACCAGATGTCCGGCGGCATGCGCCAGCGGGTGATGATCGCGCTGGCAATGTCGTGCAATCCGCGCCTCCTGATCGCCGACGAGCCGACCACCGCGCTGGATGTCACCATTCAGGCGCAGATCCTCGCGCTCATCGACAAGCTGCGCCGCGAGCATGACATGGGCGTGTTGTTCATCACTCACAACCTCGGTGTGGTGGCCGAAGTAGCCGATGCCGTCACCGTGATGTATGCGGGCGAGGTGGTGGAATCGGCCGATGTCCGCACCCTGTTTCGGGCTCCGCGCCATCCTTACACAAGGGCCCTGATCGACTGCCTGCCCGCCCGTGCGGCGGCGGGTCCGGGCGGACGGCGCATCGTTCACTCGATCCCCGGCACGGTCGCCAGCGCCGCTTCGGCCCAAGGCTGCAGGTTTGCGCCGCGCTGCAATCATGCCACCGCTCCCTGCCATGCCGCTCCCCCGGCGCTGGAGCGGAACGAGGCGGCGCATCTGATCCGCTGTGCGCGATGGAGGGATCTGTGACCGGCGTGCCCCTGATCCGCGTCTCCGGCCTGACCAAGCATTTCGGCACGCCGCCGGCAATTGTTCATGCGGTGGAGGATGTTTCGCTCGCCATCGACCGTGGTGAAGTCGTCGGCCTTGTTGGCGAATCCGGCTCGGGCAAGAGCACCATCGGCCGGATGATCCTCAGATCGATTGATCCGACGGCCGGCGAGATCCTTTTCGAGGGGCAGGATATCGCCCGCATGTCACAGCGGGAGCTGCGTCCGCTGCGACGACGCATGCAGATGGTGTTTCAGGATCCCTATGCCAGCCTCAACCCGCGGCTGCGGGTGCGCGATATCGTCGGGGAGGCACTGGATGCGCATGGGCTGGCCCGCGGCGCCGCACGCGACAGGCGGGTGGGCGAATTGCTGGAAACGGTCGGGCTGCAGGCAGACCATGCCACCCGGTTTCCACATGAATTTTCAGGCGGCCAGCGTCAGCGCATCGGCATCGCCCGCGCCCTGGCGGTCGAGCCAGACCTGATCGTCACCGATGAACCGGTCTCCGCGCTCGATGTCTCGGTGCAGGCACAGGTGCTGAACCTGTTGCAGGACTTGCGGCAACGGTTCGGCATGGCGTTGCTGTTCATCAGCCATGATCTCGATGTGATCGAGCTGATGTGCGACCGGATCGTCGTGCTCTATCTCGGCCGGGTAATGGAAAGCGGCCCGGTGGACGAGGTCTGCCGCCGCCCGCGCCATCCCTACACGCAAGCGCTGCTGGCTGCCTCTCCCAAGCCAGACCCCGATGCGCCGCGCACACGCCGGCTGCTCCAGGGCGACATGCCCTCGCCGCTGGCCCCGCCTTCGGGCTGCGTGTTCCGGACCCGCTGTCCGCTGGCAACGGCTGCATGTGCC
>DAOMXG010000048.1:0-14481 GCA_035436995.1 Beijerinckiaceae bacterium | reverse complement strand
CATCGCCGTACGGCCGAAGAACGTCACTGGCACGCCGCGGGTGAAATGCTGATCGATCAGCATGCCGAGATGCCCGCCCTTTTCCAGGGCCTCCTTCATGGCGAACGCCGCCCCGGCGCGCGCCGCCTCCAGCCCGCCCATCGTGCCGGAGCGGATTTCGTGGACAACCCGGTTGACCGCCGGATTGTTCGGCGCGCGGAAAACGGCGGTGACCTGAAGGCCATATTTTGCCGCGCAGATCGCCGGCAATTCCCAGTTGGCGAGATGAGCAGAGAAGATGATGCCCGGCCGGCCATCGTCACGCAGCGCCTCGAAATGCTCGATTCCCGAAACTTCCGTCCGGCTCGGGCCATCCGGATTGTCGGCATCCCAATCGAACAATGAGCCCAGATGGGCATATTCGGCACCGGTACGGCCGAGATTGTCCCAGGCGCCCAGCGCGATGGCCGCGATCTCGTCCTCGGTCTTGTCGGGATAGGCGGCGCGCAGGTTCGCAAGGCCGACCCGGTGCACCTTCAGACGCGGGCCGATGCTGCGTGTCAGCCAGCCGCCGAGGTCGGCGGCCCGGTCCGGCCCGAGCAGCTTCAGAAAGCCGAATACCAGCCGCACCAGCGGCAGCATCAGCCAGCCGCCGGCGGTATTGAGCGCGCGCCAGGCGCGGATTTTCCAGACGAGGGGGATCAAAACGAAACGATGATCTTGCCGAAAACCTTGCGGCCTTCGAGCCTGTCGAGCCCCTTGGCGAAATCGGCAAGGGGGAATTCGGTGTCGATCACCGGGCGGATGCCCTGCGCCATCTTCTCCAGCGATTGTTCGATGTTGCGGATGGAGCAACCGAACGAGCCGAAGATCTTGTATTGCTGCTGGAACAATTGCATCAGGTTCATCGTTGTCGAAATGCCCGAGGTCGAACCGCAGGTGACCAGCCGCCCGCCCTTCTTCATCGACAAGAGTGAGCCCTGCCAGGTATCGACGCCGGTATGCTCGAACACCACATCGACACCCTTACGGCCGGTGATCTTGCGCACGACGCCCTCGAAGCGCTCCTCGCGGTAATTGATGACATGATCGGCGCCGAGCGCCTTGGCTTTCGCCGCCTTGTCGTCGTCGCCCACCGTGGTGATGACCGTGCAGCCGATTGCCTTGGCCATGCGGATTGCCGCCGTGCCGATACCGGAGCCGCCGGCCTGCACAAGGATGGTCTCGCCCGGCTCAAGCCTGGCGTTGTCGAACAGCATGTGCTGCACCGTGCCGAAGGCGATCGGCGCGCAGGCCGCCTCCGCAAAGCTGACCCCGTCCGGCACCTTGACCAGCAGCCGCTGCGGCATGTTGACGAAGTCGCAGGCGAAGCCGTCGATGTGGAAGCCCATGATGCCGCCGACGTTCTCGCACAGGTTGTCGCGCCCCTTGACGCACATCGTGCAATGCCCGCAGGTGCGCGCACCATACATCACCACCCGGTCGCCGATATCGACATGGGTGACATCCTCGCCCACCGAGGCGACGACGCCGGCAGCTTCCGCGCCAACGATCAGCGGCATCTTGCGCTTGGCAAACGCCATGCCGCGGAACCCCCACACGTCGATGTGGTTGAGGCCGACCGCATGGACCCGCACCTGTACCTCGCCCCGGCCGGGGTGAGGCGGTGGCTCCAGCCTGGTCAGCCGAAGGTCACGATCGCCGAAAAGTTGCAACGCGCGCATGGGTCCATCCTGTTTGTCCTGCGGGCATCATCATGAACCTGCCGAACCAAGCTGCTGATACGTTGGAACGGCATCCTTCGACAAGCTCGGGATGACCGGGCAGGCGCTGGTTACCGCTGGAAGGCAATCGTTGCGGTCAGCCCGCCATCCACCGGCAGCACCGCGCCGGTGATGTAGGCGGCGCCGGGTGAGAGCAGAAAAGTCACCAGCGCGGCGATGTCGTCCGGCTGCGCGAACCGCCCGGCCGGGATCTGTTTTTCCATCTGTGCCCGGTAATTGGCATAGGGTGCCAGCATGTCGGTGTCGATGAAACCGGGCGCGATATAATTGACGGTGACACCACGCTTGGCGCTCTCCACCGCGAGCGTGCGCATATAGCTCAGCATCGCTCCCTTGGTGGCGGCATAGGCGGCATTGCCCTGATTGCCTTCGAGCGCCGCCACCGAACCGATCCCGACAATCCGGCCCGACCGCGCCCGCAGCATCGGCCGCAGAACCGCCTTGGCAAGGCGCGTCATCGACCAGAAATTGACCTGCATGATCGCTTCGGCCTTGTCCTGCGCCATCATCGCCGCAAGCGCGTCATAGGACTGGCCGGCATTGTGGACGAAGCCAAAATAGACCGTATCCTCGATTTCGGTCGAAAACCGTTCCACCGCCTCGCGGTCGGCAAGATCAAGCGGCAGTGCGCGCAAGGTCCGGCCGGGATGGGCTGCGGCGATCTCCGCCGCCAGCGCCTCGGCTGCGGCAGAGGACGTGCGATAGGTGAAATCGACATCATGACCGGCTTCGGCCAGCGCCCGCACGATGGCCGCGCCGACGCCCTTGCCGCCGCCGGTGACCAGCACCCGCCCGCTCATGCTGGCACCTCACCGGAGAGCAGCAGCACCGTGTTCTGACCGCCAAAGCCGAAGGAATTCGACATCACATGGCGTACCCGTGCATCGCGCGCTGCATTCGGCACGACATCAAGCGGGATCGCCGGATCGGGCAGATGATGATTGATCGTCGGCGGAATGCGCTGGTTGGCCAGCGTCATCAGCGAAATCACCGCCTCGACTGCGCCGGCCGCCGTCAGCGTGTGGCCGATCATCGACTTGTTGGAGGAAATCGGCACGCTCCGCATCCGCTCGCCCATCACTGTCATGCAGCCGAGGCATTCCATCTTGTCGTTCTCGGGCGTCGAGGTACCGTGGGCGTTGACATAATCGATGTCGTCCGGCGTCAGGCCGGCATCGGCGATCGCGTCGCGCATGGCACGGATTGCCGGCATGCCGTCCGGGCTGGTGCGGGTGCGGTGGAACCCGTCGCCCTTCTCGCCGCAGCCGGAGAGAATCCCGAGAATGCGTGCGCCGCGCGCCTTGGCGGAGGCATAGGATTCGAGCACAAGCGCGGCCGCGCCCTCGCCCATGACAAAACCGTCGCGGTTCTTGGAAAACGGTTTGGACGCGCCCTCGGGCGGATCGTTCTGGGTCGACAGCGCCGACAGCAGCGAAAAGCGGATCAGTGCCTCGGCCTGCACCGACCCATCGGTGCCGATGCACAGGGCGGCCTCGGTCTCGCCGCGACGGATGGCCTCGACGCCGAGCTGGATGGCGGTGGCGCCGGACGAACAGGCGGTCGACAGCGAGATCGGCGAGCCTTTGGTGCCGAAGTCATCAGCCAGTCGATCGGCGACCGTGCCGAACAGGAACAGATCGTGCCAGGGCTTGAAGTGTCCGGTGCCCGCCGCACGCAACAGGTCGGTGTAGGTGACTTCGCTGCCGGCACCGGAGGCGCGTGCCAGGTCTACTCGCTGCGGCCATTCCATCTCGACCGGCGGCACGGCGACGAACAGCGGCCCGGGGAAATCGCCCTTCATCCCGATTGCGGCTTCGCCAATAGCTTCCTCGGCGGCAAGGCGGGCAAAATTCTCCGACAGTTGCGCTGCACAGAATGGCTCTGCCGGCACGAAATCGACGGTGCCGGCGATGGTTGTTTTCAAACCCTCGACCGCAAACCGGGAAATGCGCCGAATGCCCGACCGGCCGGCGGTGAGTGCCGCCCAATTGTCGGCCTTGCCGCGCCCCAGCGAGGTGACCATGCCCATGCCGGTGACGACGACGACAGGGCGATTGAAACGGTCCTTCATGCCGCCCCCTGTTCCGCCGCCACAACGGCGAGACCTTCGCCGCGCATGTGCCCGACGCTGGTGATGATCACGCAATCCGGCGCGCCCGCATACGGCGCCTCGACCGCGCTGCCCGGCGTCGGCGGATAGACCGCCCCCTGCCGAAGCGCGGCAACGGCCAACGCCAGCGAAACCGGAAAATGCGCTTCCAGCACATGGCCAACGCGGTTGCCGGCAATCCGCACCGGGGCGCCCGGCAGGGCGGAGCCGATGGCGGCAAGTTCTTCTGCTGTGAGCCCGGCAACCCCGGTTGCTCCGGAGATCACCAGCGGCGAGCCGCCGGATGAGGCCGACGCGTTCTGCAATGCTTTACCCAGGGCCGCCTGGACGGCGCCGGGCTTGCGCCGCGTGCGCATCGCCGCCACGCTGTCGAGCCTGGCCAGAATGGTCGCTCCCCGCGCTTCGGCGGCTTCCCGTGCTTCCAGCATCAGGAAAGCGCCGCCGCTGCCGAGAATGAAGCCGGGATCATCGTCGCGCGCATCGACCGGCCTGTAGCCGGCGCGGCGCAGGAATCCGCCCATCGCGAAGATCAGCAGCGAATCGGCACGCTCCGCGTTGTAGGAGCCGCCGACGAGGAACCGGTCGCCCTGTCCGGCGCGGATGCGCTCGAAAGCGATGCGGAAGGCATCCACACCGCATTGCTCTTCGCCCATGAAGGTACGCGAGGCGCCAGTGACGCCATGCACGATAGAAATGTTGCCAGCGAGCAGGTTGGACAATTGCGCCAGGAACAGCGTCGGCCTGAGTTCGCTCATCAGCTTTTCATTGAGCAGAACCTCTGGCTTTTCCGCCCCAGGCATCTGCGACAGAATCTGGCTGTCGACCGCGTAATCACGCTCGCCGCCGCCGGCCGCGACGATCAGCTGGGTCTCGCCCAGAAGATCCTTGCCGCCCTTCAGGCCAGCCATCTCGAGTGCAAGCCCGGCCGCATAGGTGCCGAGCCGCTGCCACGGTTCCATCTGCTTCTGGTCGAGCTTCTTGGGGATCTGCCGGTCAAGTTCAAGCGCGGTGGCCGGATGAACGGCGTAAGGCGCGTAGGTCGTCGCGTCGACATGCACGTGCCCCGCGTCGGCCAGCGCGGCACCATGGGCTTCCAGCCCCTCACCGAGGCTCGAGACCAGCCCGACGCCGGTAATGACAACGTCACGCCCGCTCATGCTGCCGGCTCCGTCACAACCATGCCGAGGCTGGCCGCATTGGCGCGCATTTTCGCGCCAAGGTCCTCCGGGAAGGGCAGGATCTTGAACATGATCTCGGCGTCGCAGACTGCCTTGCCGCCTGTGGTGATCTTGGCTTTCGTGACGGCATAGCCTGAACCGTCGTGCAGAAGCGTGGCTTCCATTTCGATCGGCGTGTCGGGTCCCAGGAACCGTCTCAGGTTCGCGTTCACCACCTTGGTCAGGAACGGCATGGCGGTGAAATTGTTCAGCCCGAGCAGCAGATAGCCCGAGGTCTGCGCCATGGTTTCGATCAGCAGCACGCCGGGCATCAGCGGATGTCCGGGAAAATGCCCCTCGAAAATCGGGCTGATCGAAGGAATGCGCGACGTTGCGACAAGCCGCAGCGTCTCCCGGTCGAGGGAGACCACGCGGTCGATCATCTGGAAATATTCAAGCTTCATGCCCGGGTCCGGTGACCGCCTGCCCGCGATGGATCGATCACGCTTTCTTGGCGGCGACCAGTTCGTCGATGCGGGCGCAGAGGTTCTTCATGACAAAGTAGTTCTCGGCCGGCGCCTTGCCCTCGTTGACCTCCTGCGTCCACTGTTCGAGCGGAAGCTTGATGCCAAAAGCCTTGTCGATGGCAAAGGCGATGTCGAGGAATGCCAGCGAATCGATGCCGAGATCGTCGATCGCGTGCGATGCCTCGGTGATGCTGGTCCGGTCGATATCGGCGGTCTCCGCGATGATATCGGCGACTTTCTCGAAGGTTGACGACATTGCGCCGCTCCTCAGGGGCTGATCTGCAAAACTCAAAAGGCCCTTTTCCCATGACGGGTCATGCCTGAACCTCGTGCCCTATACAGGAGCCAGCGCACTTGTCCAATCGCCAACTGCAGCCCGCCTTCCGCGCCGTCCTTTCTCATCTTGATGAGATCCGTGGCGCGGGCGGTCTGAGATGCCAGGTGGGGAGACGCCGCTGCCGGCTTGCCAAAGCGCATACTGTGATGCGAGCCAGGTCCAATCGCGCGAATAAGTATGATTTATTCCTGGGCCCTCTATTCGGCCGCCGCCCGTTTCGCGGCGTCGGCACGGCGGCGGAATCGTCGCAGCGTATCGTCCAGCGCATCATGGACCAAGAGCCGCATCACGGCTTCCGCGCGTGCCCCATCCTGTGTTTCGATGGCCTGACAGACGCGGGCGTGATCGCCCAGGGCGGGAGCATAGTCCTGCCGGGGCGTGCCCTTTTGCAGTGCCAGTGACCACATCAGCGTGGTCATCACAACGCTCCGCAGGCAACGGAAAGCGCCATTGCCGCAGGCATCGAGCAGCAGGTCGTGAAACAGGACATCGGCCCGGATATTTTCAGTCGAGTAGGGTTCGGTGCTGGCCATTGTCTCATAGGCATCGCGGATTGCAGCCGCCTGCGCCGGTGTGCGGCGCTCAGCCGCCATTCTTGCCGCTCCAGGCTCGATCATGATCCGTAACTCATAGAGATCACGAATGAATTGATCGCTCGCCCCGGCCTGGAACGTCCATCGCAGGACGTCCGGGTCGAGCAGGTTCCAGGCGGTCGCCGGCGCGGCGCGGGTTCCGCTTTTGGGGCGCGATTCAACCAGCCCCTTGGCGGAAAGGAACTTGACCGCCTCGCGGTAAACGCTGCGCGATACCGACAAGGGGCCGCTGATGGTTGTCTCGTTCGGAATCAGGTCGCCGACCGCTACGCTTCCCGAGACGATCAGCAGAGCAATATGTTCGGCAACCTGGGAAAACAGGCTGTCGGGATTGCCAAGCGGTGGACGCAAAACATCGTTTGGGACGTTCATCGCTGGTCTCCCGGCTGGACGCCTCGGCGCATTTTTCGGCGCCTGGCGCATTCATGCTTGACAAATGACATCATATAATCTGACTAATCGAGTGCAAGGTCTTTCGTCTTTGGGCGAAGGCCAAGAAGCCCGGCACCAGATCGGGCCCTACAGGCGGGCAGCACCCGGACGGGGTCGGCTCAGGGAGGATGTAGATGGCGTCGGTGACGGTCCGCGACGTGCGCAAGGCGTTCGGCAATGTGCAGATCATCAAGGGTGTGAACATCGACATCGAGGACGGCGAATTCGTCATTCTGGTTGGCCCCTCCGGCTGCGGGAAATCCACGCTGTTGCGCATGATCGCCGGCCTCGAGAATATCACGGCGGGCGAGATCGCCATCGGCGGCCGCGTCGTCAACAATGTCCCGCCGAAGGAGCGCGACATTGCCATGGTGTTCCAGAACTATGCGCTCTACCCGCATATGACTGTGAAGGACAACATGGCCTTTTCGCTCAAGCTGCGGAATGCCGCGCAGACGGAAATCGACGAGCGTGTCAGCAAGGCCGCCAAGATCCTTGGCCTCACCCCCCTGCTTGAGCGCTACCCGCGCCAGCTTTCGGGCGGCCAACGCCAGCGCGTTGCCATGGGCCGTGCCATCGTGCGCGATCCGCAGGTGTTCCTGTTCGACGAGCCCTTGTCCAATCTCGATGCCAAGCTGCGCGTGCAGATGCGTTCGGAGATCAAGGAGCTGCACCAGCGGCTCAAGACCACCACGGTCTATGTCACCCACGATCAGATCGAGGCGATGACCATGGCCGACAAGATCGTGGTGATGCATGACGGCATCGTCGAGCAGATCGGGGCGCCGCTGGATCTTTACGATCGGCCCGACAATCTGTTTGTCGCCGGGTTCATCGGCTCGCCGGCGATGAATTTCATCAAGGGTGTGGCTCGCCGCGGTCAGTTTGTCGCCGATGCGGGCTTTACGCTGTCGCTGCCCGACACCAGCGCCAATGTGGACGGCCAGGCGGTGACCCTCGGGCTGCGACCCGAATATATCCGGCTCGATCCGAAAGGCTTTGCCGCCGAGGTGGTGGTGATCGAGCCGACCGGTTCGGAAACCCAGGTCGCCCTGCGGATAGGAAAGGGCGATGCGGTTCAGGAAATCATCGCCGTATTCCGCGAGCGGATCTCGGCAAGGCCGGGCGACGTGATGCATGTCTTGCCGATGGAAGGGCGCGTTCACCTGTTCTCGAGTGAGACGCAGCAGCGCTTGTCCCTGGCAGGGGCATGAGGAATCATGGTGCCACGTACCGGCGCGGCATGCGCCGCGCTCGGGGTCCCAAAGCATAGAGCATAGGGCGACTGGCTGGCTACGGATCAATCGCCCGCAATATGCCCGACCATGTGAATTGACGACGCATTCACACCAGACGTCAAACGGAGGATACCATGACGTTTACTCGCCGCAGCATTCTCAAGGGTAGCGCTGGTCTGGCCGCCGCCGCCGGCCTTAGTTCCGAAGCCTTGCTCGGCTTCGCCAAGTCGTGGGCTCAGGCCGCGCCGTGGAAGCCGGAAGCCGGCGCCACTGTCAAGCTGATGCGCTGGAAGCGTTTCCTCCAGCAGGAAGAGGACGCTTTCCTCAAGATGGTCGATGCCTTCCAGAAGGCGACCGGCGTCAAGGTCGAGGTGACCAACGAATCCTTCGACGACATCCAGCCCAAAGCCTCGGTGGCGGCCAATACCGGGCAGGGCCCGGATGCGGTGTGGCCGCTGCATTCGACCCCGCATCTTTTCCCGGAAAAGCTGCTCGACGTCACGGATGTCGCCGATTACCTCGGCAAGAAATATGGTGGCTGGGTGCCGGTTGCCGAGCTTTATGGCAAGTCCAAGGGCAAGTGGATCGCCCTGCCGATCGCCATCAACGGCGGCTACATCAACTATCGCATCAAGGCGATGAATGATGCCGGCTTCTCCAAATTCCCGGAAACGACCGACGAGTTCCTGGCATTGTGCAAGGCGCTCAAGGCCAAGAACACTCCGGCCGGCTTTGCGCTCGGCCATGCCTCGGGCGATGCCAATGCCTGGATTCACTGGCTGCTGTGGAGCCATGGCGGCTTCCTTGTCGACAAGGACGACAAGGTCATCATCAACTCGCCGGAAACCGCCAAGGCGCTGGAATATTGCAAGGCGCTCTACGAGACCTTCATTCCAGGCACCGCGTCGTGGAACGATTCCAACAACAACAAGGCGTTCCTCTCCGGCGAATTGTTCCTCACCTCGAACGGCATCTCGATCTATGCCGCGGCCAAGAACTCGGGTGATCCCAAGCAGCTGGCCATCGCCGAGGACATGGACCATGCGTTCTATCCGCTTGGCCCCTCGGGCAAGCCGGCGGAACTGCAGCTCGTGTTCCCGATGATGATCTTCAATTACACCAAGGTGCCGAACGCCGCCAAGGCGTTGGCAGCCTTCATGCTGGAAGCGGAGAACTTCAACCCGTGGCTGGAAGGCGCGCAGGGATATCTGACCCATCTGCTCAACGCCTATGACAACAACCCGGTGTGGGCGGCGGACAAGAAGCGCGCCCCGTATCGCGAGGCGGCCAAGCGTACGCTGCCGATCTCCGGACTCGGTTCGCTCGGCGAGAAGGCGGCGACTGCGGTTGCCGATTTCATCATCGTCGACATGTTCGCCAATTACTGCACCGGCCGCGAGGACCTGAAGGGCGCGATGGCGCAGGCCGAGCGTCAGGCCCGCCGCATCTACCGCTAAGAAATGGGCGGCGGCGGGGTTTTCTCCCGCCGCCTGCCATCCGCTGTCCCGCCTTCTGCGGCAGGATGGCTCGCCTCTCTCCGGGAACCCAAGCGATGAGTGCGACTGCCCCCTCTGCCGGCAAACGCCAGCCTTTCAAGGAACCCACGACCTGGGAGCGTCTCCAGTCAGACCGAAACTGGCTCGGCTTCTGGTTCATGCTGCCGGCGGCGGCCATTCTGTTGCTGTTTCTCGCCTATCCGCTGGCCAAGGGCATCTGGATGAGCCTGACCGACGTCAAGATCGGTCGTGCCGGCCAGTTCATCGGGCTCGAGAACTACATAGAGCTGATCAGCTACGACAAGACGTTCCTGCGGGCGACCGCGTTCACGCTGGTCTATACGGCGGTCGCCTCGGTCATCAAGTTCGCGCTGGGTCTCTATCTGGCGCTGCTGCTCAACAACAACATGCCGTTCAAGTCGTTCATCCGCTCGATCGTGCTGATCCCCTTCATCGTGCCCACGGTGCTGTCGGCGATCGCCTTCTGGTGGATTTTCGACACGCAGTTCTCGATCATTTCGTGGTTTCTCAAAAAGACCGGCCTGATCAGCCAGAACATCAATTTCCTTGGCGATCCGCTGCTGGCGCAGGCGACCGTGATCTTCTGCAACATCTGGCGCGGCATCCCGTTCATCGCCATCACCCTGCTGGCCGGCCTTCAAACAGTGTCGCCTTCGCTTTATGAAGCAGCGACGCTGGACGGGGCGACCCGCTGGCAGATCTTCAAGAACATCACATATCCGCTGCTGACACCGATCATCGCCGTGGTGATGACCTTTTCGGTGCTGTTCACCTTCACCGATTTCCAGCTGATCTGGGCGATGACCCGCGGCGGGCCGGTGAACGCCACCCATCTGATGGCGACCTATTCCTACCAGAAGGGCATTCTCGGCGGACAGCTTGGCGAGGGCGCGGCGATTGCCACCGCGATGGTGCCGTTCCTGCTGGCGGCGATCATGGTGTCGTGGTTCGGCCTTCAGCAGCGCAAGTGGCAGCAGGGAGCCAAAGAATGACCAGTCCCGTTTCTCCCATCGCTTCGCCCAACACGCAAGGCGCGGGCCAGCACAGGGTCACGGCCCATGAGGTGATGACGCTTGAGGATCATTCCGATGGCATGAGCTATCTGGAGACGACCCGCAGCCGCTTGATCACCCTCTGGCTGCCGCTCGGGCTGATCGTGTTCGTTCTTTTGTTCCCGTTCTACTGGATGGCGCTGACGGCGATCAAACCCGACAATCAGCTTCTCGATTTCAACACCTACAATCCGCTGTGGACCTGGGAGCCGACGTTCAAGCACATCAACAAGCTGCTGTTTGAATCAAATTACCCGCGCTGGCTGTGGAACACTTTTTATGTCGCGTTTGCGGCGACCTTCCTGTCGCTGATCGCCTCGGTGTTTGCTGCCTATGCGATCACCCGGCTGCGCTTCAGGGGCTCGTCCACTGTCGGCGCGATGATTTTCCTCGCCTATCTGGTGCCGCCTTCGATCCTGTTCATCCCGCTGTCGACCGTCATCGTTGCCTACGGGCTGTTCGATTCGCCGCTCGCGCTGATCCTGACCTATCCGACGATCCTCATCCCGTTCTGCACCTGGCTGTTGATGGGCTATTTCAAGACGATTCCCTTCGAGCTTGAGGAATGCGCGCTGATGGACGGGGCGACGCGCTGGCAGATCCTGTGGAAGATCATTCTGCCGCTGGCGGTGCCTGGCTTGATCTCGGCTTCGATCTTCGCGCTCACCCTGTGCTGGAACGAGTTCATCTACGCGCTGACCTTTATCTCCTCGGTGCCGAACAAGACGGTGCCGGTGGCGGTGGTCAACGAATTCGTCGATGGCGACATCTTCCGCTGGGGCTCGCTGATGGCGGGTGCGCTGGTCGGCTCGCTGCCTTTGGTGATCCTCTATTCCTTCTTCGTCGAATATTACGTCTCGGCGATGACCGGCGCGGTGAAAGAATAGGCGTTCATGCCGCCAGCACCGGCCGCGTCGGCCATGACGATGGGAGTATCTGGAATGGCCACCATTGCCTTCATCGGTCTCGGCGCCATGGGTCTGCCCATGGCCGACAACCTGATCAAGCGCCAGCACAAGGTGCGCGGCTTCGATTTCAGGAAAGAGGCGCTGGAGGTTCATCAGCGCAACGGGGGCATTGCCTGCGCCTCGGCCGCAGAGGCGGCAACCGGCGCCGAGGCCCTGGTGCTGATGGTGGTCAACGGTGCTCAGGCCAAATCCGCCCTGTTCGATGCCGCCGCGCTCGATGCGCTCAACCCCGGTGCTGTTGTCATGTTGATGGCGACCTGCTCGGCGGCCGATGCGCGCGAGATCGGAGAAAAGGTCAAGGCTTCAGGGCGCAAATTTGTTGACTGTCCGGTCTCTGGCGGCGTTGTCGGTGCCCGTGCCGGCTTGCTGACCATCATGGCTGCGGCACCCGGAGAGGATTTTGCGGCGGCGGAGCCTATCCTGCGGGTATTTGGCGACAAGGTGTTTCTCGTTGGCAAACATTGGGGTCAGGGGTCGACGGTCAAGACCTTGAACCAGCTCCTGTGCGGGGTCCATATCGTCGCTGCGGCCGAGGCCATGGCATTGGCCGAGAAGGCGGGGCTTGATACTGCAATGATGCTGAAGATCCTTGGCAACTCGGCGGCGGGGTCCTGGATGCTCAACAATCGCGGTCCGCGCATGCTGGAAGCCGAACCGGAGGTCACCAGCGCTGTCGACATCTTCGTCAAGGACCTGTCGCTGGTGCTCGATGCCGGCCGGGCCGAGAAGGTGGCCCTGCCATTGTCGGCGGCAGCACACCAGATGTTTCTGGCCGCTTCCGGCGCCGGACACGGCGCCGCCGATGACAGCCAGGTGATCCGCACCTATCGGGCGATGAACGGAACCGAACCGAAGAGCTGAGGCTGCATGTGCATCGGGCCAGTTGAAACCGGAAAGCGTGGTTGACGTGCCGCAGTGCAATGATTGGACCGGTGTCAGCCGAGAGAAAGGCATGGGACTATGAGCAAGGAACGCATCGGTTTCATCGGCGTCGGCCTCATGGGCCACGGCATGGCCAAGAATCTCGTGACCAAGGGGTTCCCGCTGACGATCATGGGCAACCGCAACCGCGCGCCAGTTGACAATCTCGTCAGCCTCGGCGCGAAAGAGGTGAAAACGGCCAGGGACGTGGCCGCCAGTTCCGACATCGTTTTTCTCTGCGTCACCGATTCCCCGACCGTGGAAGCTCTGGTATCCGGCCCGCAGGGGCTGAAGGCCGGTGCGCACCGGGGTCTTGTCATCGTCGATTGTTCCACCGCAGACCCCACCTCCACCCGGCGGATCATCGACGATCTTGCCCCGTTCGGCGTCACTTTCTGTGATGCCCCCCTGGGTGGGACCCCGGTGCAGGCCGAGGAGGGCAAGCTGTTCGCCATGGTCGGCTGCGATGAAGCGACCTTCACGCGCATCAGACCTGCCATCGAGGCCTGGGCCGGCCGCGTGCAGCATTTCGGCCCGGCAACCACCGGACACAAGCTCAAGCTCATCAACAACTTCATCGCGCAGGGCTATGGCGCCATCTATGCGGAGGCATTCGCCCTCGCCCGGAAATCCGGGATTGCGCCGGAAACTTTGTTCAACGTCATCAACGGCGGGCGAATGGATTGCGGCTATTTCCAGACCTTTGCGGCCTATGCTGCCAGGGGCGAGCTTGAAAGCCACAAGTTTTCGATCCGCAATGCGCTGAAGGACCTGCGCTATGTCGAGACCATGGCCAATGCGGCAGTGGTGTCCAACCCGGTCGGCAACGCGGTCAAGAACACCTATGCGCTCGCTACCGCGCAGGGAGAGGGCGATACGTTCGTACCGCTCGTGGTCGATGTGATCGCGACCCAGAATGGATTGCCGCCCTATCATGCCAAGAAGCGTTGAGCCGGGGTCCCCGTCATGACCGGCCCCCTCCGTGATCGCGACTGGTTCGAGCAGCAATACAACCCGCGACTGACGGTTACGGATGTGCAGGGCATTTTCGATCGCTGGACGGCGGTTTCGGCGGCCACCCGGAAGGGCCGTCCCTGCCGCCTAGACCTTCCCTATGGTCCGCATCCGCGGGAGGTGATCGACCTGTTCCCGGCGGATCGGCCGCGCGGCGCGCTGGTTTTCCTGCATGGTGGCTATTGGCGGGCGCTGTCGACCAAGGAACACAGTTTCGTCGCCCCGGCCTGGCTTGAGGCCGGGTTCAGCGTGTTTCTGGTCAATTATCCGCTGTGTCCGCAGGTAACGATCAAGGATATCGTCGCCTCCTGCCGGCGCGCCATGGCAACGCTCTGGCCGATGCTGGGGGAGGCCGAGCGCCGCCATGTCTTGGTCGCGGGTCATTCGGCCGGCGGCTATCTTGCTGCCGCGATGGCGGCGACCGATTGGGCGGCGCCGGGGTTGCCCGCTGTCGCCCTGTCCGGGGCCCTGTCGCTATCCGGCGTGTTCGATTTGCCACCGCTGCTCAACACCAGCATGAACGAGTTGATCCGGTTGACGCCCGAGACCGCACGAGACTGGAGCCTCACCCGTGCCGCACCGGCGACGACGGTGCCGCTGTCCCTTGCCCTTGGTGCCGATGAACCGGGAGAGTTCCATCGTCAGAGTTTTGCTCTGGCCGAAGCCTGGCATATGCCGGCAGGCTCGGTTCAGGCTCTCGCCGGCCACAACCATTTCACAATTGTCGAGGATTTCGCAGATCCGGCCGGGCGGAGCTTTGCGCTTGCCATGCAGCGCGTTGGTCTGGCCCCGACAGACTAAGGCGCGTGGGGATTCATCGTGAATTGATGACGGCTGCTGCGATGTAGATCA
>DAOMXG010000047.1:0-14574 GCA_035436995.1 Beijerinckiaceae bacterium | reverse complement strand
TAGAGCACTATTGTCCGACCCGGCCGGGTGTTGGCCTCCGGTCAGCGCTCTTCTTGGGCCCGTCGGCACTGTGGCCAGCGGCCCCTGGCTCTGATTCATCCAGGAGACACTGGCAACGGCCTCTCAACTGTCGCACGATCAGAAAGATGGGAGTTCGTCAGGCCTTGCAATATTAGAGATTTCTAATATATTAGGGGCCGCAACACCTATGGAGGCTCCCGTGTCGATTGATCAAGCAGTTATGGCCTTTGCCGGCTTTATGGTCCTGTTATCGCTGGCATTGACCTATTTCGTATCGCCCCATTTCTGGCTTCTGACCGGCTTTGTCGGGTTGAACATGCTTCAGGCTGCCTTTACCGGCTTCTGCCCTGCTGCCATGCTGGCCAGGAAGCTGGGGTTTCGCGCCGGCTGCATCTTCAACTGAGGCCATGATGCGCATTTTGACGCTGCTTGTTTTGCTCGGACTGGCCGGTGCAGCCAGAGCCGGCGAGCTTGAGATCAAGCCGTTGGCGATCACCGAGACGAAGGCCGTGTTCGGGCGCGTGGAAACGCGGGATGTCGTTCCCGCCCGCGCCCGCATCGGCGGCACGCTGATGTCGATCACCGTGAGCGAGGGAGATGCGGTCAGGCAGGGTGATCGCATTGCGCTGGTCGCCGATCAGAAGCTGGCGCTGCAGATGAGCGCTGCGGATGCGCGCATCAAGGCCCTGGTTTCCGAACAGGCCAATGCCCGGACAGAATATGACCGCGCCCGTGAACTGATGGCGCGCGGCGCCAGCACCCAGCAGCGCCTCGATCAGACCCGCACCGCCCTCGAAGTGGTGGGCAATCAGATCGCGGCGGCTGAAGCGGAGCGCTCCGTCATTGCCCAGCAGGCGGCGGAAGGCGCGGTTCTGGCCCCGGCAACGGGTCGCGTGCTGACCAAGCCGGTGACGGTGGGCGGTGTCATTCTGCCGGGCGAGACCGTCGCTACCATCGCCGGTGGCGGCTTCTTCCTGCGCTTGGCAATACCGGAGCGCCATGCGCCCCATCTCAAGCTGGGTGTGGACGTGCCGGTTGATGGCCGCCCCGGCCAGGCGACCGGCACCGGCAAGCTGGCAAAAATCTTTCCGCAGATCGAGAACGGCCGGGTCATCGCCGACGTTGAACTCAACACATTGGGCGATTTCTTTGTCGGTGAACGGGTGCTGGTGCATGTCCCTGTGGCCACCCGGCAGGCCATTGCCGTGCCGCAACAGGCCGTCATGACCCGTTCGGGCATCGATATCGTGCGGCTTGCCGGCGGCAGCGAGGTTGCGGTGGTGCCGGGCAGAATGGTCGAAACCGAGGCGGGTCCGAGACTTGAAATCCTTTCCGGCCTGAGGTCGGGCGACCGGGTGATCGTGCCGTGAATGCTCCCTCTCCTGGCCTGGCGGGGCGGCTGACCCGCGCTTTCATCACCTCTCCGCTGACACCGCTGTTTCTGATCGTCGCCCTCGCCCTAGGACTGGTTGCGCTGGTGACGCTGGCGCGCGAGGAAGAGCCGCAGATCTCCGTGCCGATGGTCGACATTCACGTGCGCGCCGAAGGCTTGCGGGCGGACGATGCGGTCAAGCTCGTCACAGAGCCGCTGGAAGCCATCATCAAGTCGATCAACTCGGTTGAACACGTCTATTCACAGACGCTGGACCACGGTGTTGTCGTCACGGCGCGCTTCATGGTTGGCACGGCGTCGGACGCGGCGATCCTGCGCGTGCATGAAAAGATCCGCGCCAACATCGACCGCATCCCGGCCGGCATCCCGGAGCCCCTGGTCGTGGGGCGCGGCATCGATGATGTGGCGATCGCCGTGCTGACACTGACGCCCAAGCCGGAAGCTGCGGAGCGCTGGACCGCCGCCGATCTGACCCGGCTTGCCCGGGAATTGCGCACCGACATTGCCAAGCTCGACAATGTCGGCCTGACCTATCTCGTCGGCGAAACCCCGGAAGAAATCCGCATCACGCCGGATCCCGAACGGCTGGCACGGTCCGGGCTTACGTTGCAGGCCCTGACGGCCAAGATCCAGAGCGCCAATAGCGCCTTCCCGGCCGGCACCATCCGTACCGAAGGCCGCCAGCTTTCACTCATCGCCGGCCGAACGCTCGCGACCATCGAGGAGATCGCCAATCTCTCCGTGACAACACGCGATGATCGGCCCGTATACGTCCGCGATGTAGCCACAATCGGCCTCGCCCAGGAGACGGAGGTGCGCGTGGCCCATCTCGTCCATGATGGCGACCGCTTCCGCCGCGCACCCGCCGTGTCGATTGCGGTGGCCAAGCGGGCGGGCGCCAATGCAGTCATCATCGCCGACCAGGTTCTGGCGGCAGTCGAGCGCGCCAGAGGCACGCTGGTTCCGGCCGATATCGAAGTGATCGCAACACGCAACTACGGAGAAACGGCCAACGAGAAGGCCAACGAACTGCTGTTCCACCTCGGACTGGCAACCCTTTCGATCGTTGCACTGGTGTTTTTCGCCATCGGCCGCCGCGAAGCTCTGGTGGTCGCCGTTGTCATACCGGTGACCATCCTGCTGACGCTGTTTTCGGCCAAGGTGATGGGCTACACGCTCAATCGTGTCAGCCTGTTTGCGCTGATCTTTTCCATCGGCATTCTGGTCGATGACGCGATCGTGGTCATCGAGAACATCGCGCGCCATTGGGACATGGCGGACGGCCGTGATCCGCGCGAGGCGGCCATCGATGCGGTGGCCGAGGTCGGCAATCCGACCATCGTTGCCACCCTGACCGTCGTCGCGGCGCTGCTGCCGATGCTGTTCGTCTCCGGGCTGATGGGACCCTACATGAGCCCGATCCCGTCGAACGCCTCAGCCGCGATGATCTTCTCGTTCTTTGTCGCGGTGACGGTCACGCCCTGGCTGATGCTCAAACTCGGCAGGAAACCGGGCCACACGCATGGTCATGACCAAGATGGTGGCCTGCTCGGCCGGCTCTATCGCGCCGCCGCCGCCCCGGTGCTGACCAACAAGCCGCGAGCCTGGGCCTTCCTGCTGATCGTGCTGGTGCTCACTCTCGGCTCGCTGGCCATGTTCCAGACCCAGGCTGTCACGGTCAAGCTCCTGCCGTTCGATGACAAGCCTGAACTCAGCGTCATGCTGGACCTGCCGCGCGGCACCTCGGTGGAAGACACCGACCGCACCCTGCAGGAAGCAGCGGCGGCGCTGCGGCCGGTGCGCGAGATCGCCACCCTGCAGAGCCATGCCGGCACGGCAGCACCCTTCAATTTCAATGGGCTGGTACGCCATTCCTATCTGCGCGGCGAGCCGCATATGGGAGACCTGCAACTCAACCTCGTCCCCAAGGGCCAGCGCAAGCGCCCCAGCCATGCCATCGCGCTGGACGTGCGCGAGCGGCTGAAGGCGGTGGCCTTTCCGCCCGGCACCGTGGTGAAGGTGGTCGAGCCCCCGCCGGGGCCTCCGGTGCTGGCGACGCTGCTTGCGGAAATCTATGGCCCGACCCCGGACATCCGCCGCCAGGTTGCCGAGAAGGTCAAGGCCGCCTTCCGCGCCGTGCCCTTCATCGTCGACATCGACGATACGCTCGCCCGCCTGCCCGAGCGCCGGCGCCTGACCCTCGTTGATGAACAGATCCAGTTCCACAAGGTCGAGCAGCGCGACGTGTTCGAGACCATCCGCATGCTGTATGGCGGCTCCATTGTCGGCTATTCGCATCGTGGCGACAGCCGGCAGCCGATCCCGATCCGCGTCGCCCTCGACAGATCCACAAAGGTGCTGGACGAACGCGCCCTCGCGGTTCCGGTGCCGGCCAATGTCATCCCCGGCGCGCGCGGCGTCGTCGAACTCGGCGATGTGGTGCGGATCGAGACCGAACAACCCTTCTCGGTGATCTTCCGCCGCAATGGCCGCGCCGCCGAGATGGTGATGGCGGAGCTGGCCGGCAGTTTCGAGGCGCCCCTCTACGGCATGATCGCCGTTCAGCGCGAACTCGATCGTCAGGATTGGAGCGGCCTTGAGAAGCCGCGGATCCTGCTGCACGGCCAGCCGGACGACACCGCCCGTCCTGCCCTGCTGTGGGACGGCGAATGGGAAGTCACCTGGGTGACGTTCCGTGACATGGGCGCGGCCTTCGCCGTGGCCATGCTGGGCATCTACATTCTTGTCGTTGCGCAGTTCGGTTCGTTCAAACTGCCGCTGGTGATCCTGACGCCGGTGCCGCTGACCTTCATCGGCATCATGCTCGGTCATTGGCTGTTCGGCGCCCCGTTCTCGGCAACGTCGATGATCGGCTTTATCGCATTGGCCGGGATCATCGTGCGCAACTCGATCCTGCTGGTCGATTTCATCCGCCATGCGCCACGAACCATGACAGTGACGAGAACCACCGAGGCGGGGACAAGCGAAACCCTGATCGTGCCCCGCCCGCTCATCGACATCCTGCTGGAAGCCGGCGCCATCCGTTTCAAGCCGATCCTGCTGACAGCGCTGGCGGCGATGATCGGCGCCGTGACGATCCTGAACGATCCGATCTTTCAGGGGCTGGCGATTTCGCTGCTGTTCGGCCTTGCCTCGTCGACGCTGCTGACGCTGCTGGTGATTCCGGCGATCTACATTGCGCTGCGCGGCGGACCAGAGGGCGCGGCGCGCATCTGACGCCGACGAGCAGGACGGCGGTCACGCGGGTTTTGCGCGACCCGGCTCTGCGGCGTGGCCCCCTTGCCTCGCAGCAAAATGACGTTCGACCGCGCCGATGCGCACCTCCTGCACCGTCAGATGCTCGGTCCACTCCACGATGCCACGCTCCAGCGGAGGTCCGGTCCTGGCCAGTGCAGGCTCAAGCAGCGCACGCGGATTGTCGGACGCCATCGCGATGGCCTGCGCCGGCGGCGCAAGGTTCCAGGCCACGACATTGCGGACAGCCTGGTCAAGGCACAAAGCGGACCCGGCCAACGATCCGGTTTCGGCAAGCCGAAGCGATCCGTCCGCCATGCGGTCGATCTCCATCCCGGCGAAGCGATAGCGCCCGGGCGCAGATGCCGCACCGGTTGCGGCATCTGTCACCAGGATGCTGCGCTCAAACCCCTTGGCCCGCATCATCGGCTTGAGCGCCGAGACCGGCAGATGGACACCATCGGCGATGAAGCCGGCAGAAAGGCGATCCTCCGCAAGCTGGGCAAATATCGGGTTGGCGAATTTGTGCGTGAGCTGCGGCACACCATTGCCCAGATGGGTCGACATCCGCGCACCCGCCGCCGCAGCGGCGGCCACCACATCGATGCTGGCCGCCGTGTGGCCGATAGCGACGATCATGCCCTGGTCGACGAGGCGTGGAATCAGGTCCATCACGCCGGGGATTTCAGGCGCGACCGTGATCATCAGGATTGGCCGGGAAATGACCGCCTGAAGCCTGGCGATAAGCGCTCCATCGGCCGGCGTCATCGCTCCGGGCGGGTGGCAGCCGCGATATCCGGGCTCAGGATTGAGGAACGGGCCCTCAAGATGATAGCCGGGGCACATCAGCGGCCCAAGCTTGCTCGCGTTCACTGCTGCGTCGAGCGCCCTCAGCCGTTGCTCCAGTGCGGCGGGATAGGCTGTGATGATCGTCGGCAGACACATGGTGACGCCTGTGGCGAGCATCGCCTCCAGCGCATGATCCAGCGCCTCCGCGCTGATGGTTCCGGAATTGAAATCGACACCGGCAAAGCCGTTGACCTGAAGATCGACGAGGCCGGCCGACGATGGCATGACACATTCCCTCTTGCTTTGCGCAGGGTGTTGGCCTGATGGCCGCAGCAGCCTGCGTGCCACTGGGTCAGAGCCTGGAGCCGTAGCGGGTCTCGATATAGGCGGCCACAAGGGCCTTGAACTCGGCGGCGATGGTAGGGCCCCGCAGGGTTCTTGCCTTCACTCCGTCGATGAAGACCGGCGCGGCCGGTGCTTCACCTGTCCCCGGCAGCGAAATGCCGATATCCGCATGCTTGGATTCGCCCGGCCCGTTGACGATGCAGCCCATCACCGCGACATTGAGGCCCTCGACGCCGGGATACCGCGTCTTCCACTCCGGCATTGAGGTGGAAATCCACGTCTGGATATCGCGCGCCAGCTCCTGAAACACGGTCGAGGTGGTCCGCCCGCAGCCCGGACAGGCAGCGACCAGCGGCACGAAGGTGCGGAACCCCATGGTCTGCAGCAATTCCTGCGCGGCGCGGACTTCCGCCGTCCGATCCCCGCCCGGTTCCGGCGTCAGCGAATAGCGGATCGTGTCGCCAATCCCTTCCTGCAACAGGATGCCGATCGCAGCCGACGAGGCAACCAGGCCTTTCGAGCCCATCCCTGCCTCGGTCAACCCCAGATGTAGCGCATAATCCGAGCGCGCCGCCAGCATGCGGTAGACGGCGATCAGATCCTGCACCGCCGAGACCTTGGCCGACAGGATGATGCGGTCCCTGCCCAATCCGATCTCCTCGGCGCGTGCTGCCGACAGCAAGGCCGACTGCACCATGGCCTCGCGCGTCACCGCCCGCGCATCGAGGGGAGCAGCGGCGCGGGAATTGGCATCCATCAGATGGGTCAGCAGCTCCTGATCAAGCGAGCCCCAATTGGCGCCGATCCGCACCGGCTTTGCATGCTTGATCGCCATTTCGACGATCTGGCTGAATTGCCGGTCGCGCTTGTCCTTGAAGCCGACATTGCCCGGATTGATGCGGTATTTGTCGAGCGCTTCGGCACAGGCGGGGTGATCGGCCAGAAGCTTGTGGCCGATGTAATGGAAATCTCCGATCAATGGCACAGCAATGCCGCGCTTGAGCAACTGCTCCCTGATATGCGGCACGGCTGCCGCCGCATCGTCGCGATCCACCGTGATGCGCACCAGTTCCGATCCGGCCCGCGCCAGTTCCGCGACCTGCGCCACCGTCGCGCCGATATCGGCCGTATCGGTATTGGTCATCGACTGGACAATGATCGGCGCCCCGCCACCGACCAGCACTTTGCCCACGCCAACGGCAACAGTCCGGTGCCGTGCTTGCGGTGCGGCGCTCAGGGAGGGAGGTATAGAATCGTTCATCGACTACGGGTTCTGGGCAGGGGAGCAGGCCGCACAATGGCCAGTCAGTTCGATAATGTGGCTTTGCGGAACGAATCCGCTCCGCATGGCAAGCCTGGACAGTTCCTCGGCGATCCGGGCGCTTGCTGCCTCGTTCACGCTGCCGCAGGTCTCGCAGATCATGAACACCGCATTGGGATGCGGCCCGTGTCCAGCCGGGCAGGCGAAAAAGGCATTGTGACTTTCGATCCTGTGAACAAGTCCGGCTTCAACAAGGAAATCGAGCGCGCGATAGATCGTGATCGGCGCGAGCTTGCGCCCTGCTGTCGCCTCGATCCTTGAAATCAGGTCGTAGGCTCCCAGCGCCCGCCCGGCGCCGACCAGATGTTCAAGCACCATGCGCCGTTGCGCGGTCAGCCGCGATCCCTTGCGCGCGCAAACGGCCTCGGCCTCGGCGAGGCGCGCCTCCGCGCTCGGGTGATGCGCGTCACAGCAGGCATGGGCCTTGAGGAAGGAAGGCTTGTCATCCGCGTTCAATCGGGCCATGCGCTGGCTATAGCCCAACTCGTCGCCGGATGCGAGGGCTCTCAGCAGCACCTGCGGGCTCATGATCGCAGCGACCAGACGCAGCTTTTCTTGATCTCGGCATCCTCCAGTGCCCGGGTCACCGGAACCTGATAGCAGGCAAGCTCGATCAACTGCTCCTTCGGCAGATAGCTGCGGCCAGGATCACCGATCAGCACCTGCGCCCCGTCGCGCATGCAGGCGCTCAGCCAGTCGAACACACGGGCCGCCAGATCCTGCTCATAGAAGATGTCGCCGGCGAGGATCACGTCCCATCCCCCGGCCTGGCCGATCACGTCCTCGCCGGTGGCGGCCAGGACAACACCGTTGGCATCGCTGTTGAGCGTGATCGCCGACAGGGCAAACGGATCGATATCGGCTGCCAGCACGCTGGCAGCTCCCGCCCGTGCCGCCGCTATGGCGCATAATCCCGACCCAGAGGCGAAGTCGAGCACGCGCCGGCCGCGCACGATTTCGGGATGATCAAGCACATAACGGGCCAGCGCCTGGCCGCCTGCCCAGGCAAAAGCCCAGAATGGCGGCGGCAGGCCGAGCGCTTCCAGTTCCTCCTCGGTCTTTTGCCAAAGCTCGATCGCCTCATCGGCAAGATGCAGCACAAGCTCCGGCGCATGAGGCACTGGCATCAGCCGCGTCTCGCGCTGAATGAAAATTGCGGCCTCCCCGGGCGCGATGCGGGTCATGACACGATCGACCGGTCGCGTGCCACCAGCCGGAACCCTTCCGCCTCGATCTGGTGCCGATGGTCGCGCTCGCGGGCAATGACCACACTGTCGAATCCCGCATCGCGCGCTGCCCGCGCCATCGGCAGGAAATGCGAGCAGAAGAACCAGTCCTCGGTCACGACAAAGGCGATCTTGCCTCGTCCGTTGCCCGGACCCATCACCATCACACGCCGGAAAGCCGCTGGCGCGCCGCCTCGAACTCCCGGCGCATGCGCCCGATCAGTTCCGCAACGGTCGGATTGTCTTTGGTGTCGACAACGCCATGTCCGGCAGACCAGACATCGCGCCAGGCGCGCGCCTCCTGGCCCATGTCGATCTTGTGGGTCTTGGGATCGACGGCCGGAAGGTTCTTGGGGTCGAGCCCCGCCTTGACCAGGGAACCAGCCATGAAATTGGCAGGAATGCCGGAAATTGCCGGCGTGTAGACGATATCGCGGATCTGCGATGCGTGGATCATCTCGCGATACCCCGGCATCGCGCGGCTTTCCTTGGTCGCGATGAAGCGGGTGCCCATATAGGCAAAATCTGCGCCCGCCGCGAGCGCAGCGGCCACCTGGGCGCCATTCGACAGCGCACCGGCCAGCGCGATCGGTCCATCGTAGATGCGGCGGATCTCCGCGACCAGCGCGAACGGATTGGCCGTGCCGGCATGCCCGCCAGCCCCGGCTGTCACCAGGATCAGCCCGTCAACACCCGCCTCGATCGCCTTTTCCGCATGCCGGCGGTTGGTGATGTCGTGGAACACCTTGCCGCCGTAGCTGTGCACCGCATCAACCACCAGCTTCACAGCCCCCAGCGAGGTGATGACCAGCGGCACCTTGAGATCCATCGTGGCGCGCACATCCGCTTCCAGCCGTGTGTTGCTGGGATGGACGATCAGGTTGACCCCGAAAATAGCCTGTTCCGGCGGCAGATCCGCAGTCGCGGCACGGATCTCCCTGACCCATTCGACATACCCCTCGGTCGAGCGCTGGTTGAGTGCCGGGAAAGTGCCGACAATACCGGCACGCATGGCGCCGATCACGAGTTCCGGGCCGGACACCAGAAACATCGGCGCTGCGATGACCGGAAGCGTCAGCCTCCAGCCGAGAGTATTGGGAGCCGTCACGGGTCAGATCCTCGAATTGGTTCGGTTGTGACCCAATCGTAACCAATGCACCGAACGGCGCAAGGCCCAGCGCTGGGGAGCGACCGGTCTTGCCTCCTTGGCGCTCTTGTCGGCCTTTTCGCGCTTGCGCGGTCGCACCGGCTGACCTTCCTTCGGCAGTTTCTCGGCAATCCCGAGCATGGCCTCGCGGCGCTTCATCTCTGCCCAGACATCGGCAGGCCTTGTCCCCGCATCGACCCAGAGCACGGCAAGATTGTAAAGCACATCGGCGCTTTCGGCGATCACAGCAGCCTTGCGTTTCAGCATCGCCTCATGACCGACCTCGACCGCCTCCTCGGCAAGCTTCTTGGCGATCTTGACCGTGCCCTCGCTGAGCAGCTTGGCTGTGCGCGAAGCCATGGGCGAGCGACGCCGCTCCTTGAGAATGGCCATGTAAAGGGATTGAATCGAATCGGGCATGGTCCGACTATCCTGCGGAATGCGCCGTTTGCAAAAGGCTTTCCGGTTCAACCCGCCAGCGCATCGGCATGGTGACGAAAGGCGGCGACCACCTGGGCATAAACCGGGCGCTTGAACGGCACGATCAGATCCGGCAGCCGCTCCAGCCGTTCCCATCGCCATTCGACAAACTCGGCCGGATGTCCTCCCCCGGCCGGATGGGCGACATCGATTTCATGGTCCTCTCCAGTAAAGCGGAAGGCGAACCACAACTGCGTCTGGCCGCGATATTTGCCGTGCAATGCCTTGCCGAGGACGGAATCGGGCAGGTCATAGTGGAACCAGTAGGGAGCTACGCCCAGCAATTCGGCACTGCGGACGTTGGTTTCCTCATAAAGTTCGCGTTTTGCCGCATTGAAGGCCGGCTCGTTTCCGTCGATCCCGCCCTGCGGCATCTGCCACTCCTGCCGCAATGCCTCGTATTCCGGGCCCTGGCCGGACTTGCGGCGACCGATGAACACCTCGCCGCGGCGGTTGAACAGGGCGGCGCCGACACAGGGGCGGAAAGGCATCAATGCACGGACCGGCTTTTTCTCCACCGTCATGGAATTCACGGCCTCCTGAACCGCTGTGCCGACGAAACCGGCACCAGCGCCAACCCCTTTGCGTCCAGCGTGCGCAGCCAGCCGGCCAGGCGGTCAACCGTCATTGGCAGCGTCGGGCCGACAACCAGTGCAACACCGTTGGCCCGGGCGGCCGCTTCGGCCCGGGCCAGTGCCGCATCGACATCGGCGGCCTTGTCGAGCCCGTCGAGCAGCACGTCACCACGCAGTGCCGGCAACCCGGCCGCTGCAGCGGCAGTCACCAGCTGACTTCGCGCCGAAGAACCGTCATCGACAAACATCAAACCGCGTTTGGCCGTCTCTTCCAGGACCGGTTTGAGCGCCTGACGCGAAGCCGTGAACTTCGCCCCCATGAAATTCGTCAGTCCGACATACCCCTGCAATCGTCCCATCAGCCAGTGCAGCCGGTCGAGCGTCTGTGCCTCGGCCCCGTCCGCCAGAAGCGTCTGCGGGCCAGGGTCATTGTCAGGATAGTCGAACGGCTCCATCGGCACCTGGAGGAACACCTCGTGACCATCGGCGCGTGCCCCGCCAACCTGGCGTTCAAGATCGTTGCCGTAGGGCGCAAAGGCCAGGCTTACCTCACCCGGCAATCTGGCGATCGCCTCGGCCGTTGCGGTGGCGCCGATACCAAGTCCGGTCACCATCACCGCCACGGCCGGACGACCGGCCACCGCAGCGGCATTCAGCGGCCGGGCATAGACCTCGCGCGGCTTGCCGGTCTCGGGCGACGCCTTGGGCAATAGGCCATGGCGGCCTCGCTCGGTGAGGCGGCGATCCACCGGCGCGAGCCGCTCGCCGCTGCCGGGACTGTCCGGCACATGGATGATCAGCGCCCCGGGCGCCGCACCGTCGCGCCCGCGGGTCACCTTGACGCCGGAGGCAGCCTCGACCTCGGCGGCGGTTTCCCGCTGTTTCTGCCCGGCCGGAGCATTCGGCTTCTTGTCGTCAGCCGGAGAGACAGCCGGCGCCTGGGCGATGCGCTCGATCCTGACCCGGGCATAGGGCTCCCCGCCCATAGGGTCGGTGCGCAGGATCAGCCACAGCACCCCGGCCACGGCCACCACACCGGCCAGCCCCAGAACCATCCGCGCAACCGGAAACCCCGGCACGGCGCTTGCGGCCGTCCGGTCGAGACCGAGGGGCTTGCTGAGTTCGTCGCTGACCATGCAAACAAGACAACCGGCAGGCGAATCACCTGCCCTGCGAGATTACTTGTCTGCGCCGTGGAGGCAAAGCCGCCGTTGCGGCGGCAGCCGGCCTCAGTTCTTCTTGGTCTCGTCCTTGGCCGGCGCCTCGGCCTTCTTCGGCGGCTCGAGCTTGCCGCCCGACTTCAGCCAGTCGACCGCATAGATGAGCTGCTTGTCGTTCTTGGGATCCGGCGGCACATAGGACGAGGATCCAGACTTTTCGTCCTCATTGGTCTTGATATGACCTTTCAGGGCCGCCTCGCCCTTGACCTCGTCCTTGCCCTTGATGTCATCGGGCACATCCTGGAGCACCTGGATGTCCGGATCGATCCCCTTGCCCTGGATCGATTTGCCCGACGGCGTGTAATAGAGCTGCGTCGTCAGTTTCAGCGCCACCTTGTCGCGCATCTGGAAGATCGACTGCACCGATGCCTTGCCGAACGAGCGTGTTCCGATGATGGTGCCGCGCTTGTGATCCTGCAGCGCACCGGCGACGATTTCCGAGGCCGAGGCCGACCCGCCGTTGATCAGAACCACGACCGGCTTGCCCTTGGTGATATCGCCTGCCCTGGCCGAGAACCTCTGGGTTGCGTCCGGCGTGCGCCCACGCGTCGAGACGATCTCGCCACGCTCAAGGAATGCATCGGCGACCTGGATCGACTGTTCCAGCAGCCCGCCCGGATTGTTGCGCAGATCGAGGATGAAGCCCTTGAGCTTGTCGGCGCCGATCTCTTTCGTCATGTCCTCGACGCCCTTGCGGATCGCGTCATAGGATTGTTCGTTGAACTGTGACAGCCGGATGTAGGCGACCTCATCGCCCTCCTTGCGCACCTTGGCGACCGGCGGACGGATGGTGGCGCGGGTCAGCGTCACCTCAAGCGTCTGGGTCTTGTTGCGCAGGATCTTCAGGGTGACCTTGCTGCCGATATCGCCACGCATCCGGTCAACCGCCTGATTGAGCGACAGGCCCTGAACCTGGGTGCCATCGATATGGGTGATCAGGTCATTGGCGAGGATCCCCGCCTGGGCGGCGGGCGAATCGTCGAAGGGACTCATGACCTTGACCAGGCCATCCTCCATCATCACCTCGATGCCGAGTCCGCCGAACGAACCGCGCGTCGTGCGCTGCATGTCCTCATTGGCCTTCTGGTCAAGGAATGCCGAATGCGGATCGAGCGAACCGAGCATGCCGTTGATTGCCGCCTCGATCAGCTTCTGCTCGTCCGGCGCCTCGACGTAATCGGCACGGATTTTGTCGAACATGTCGCCGAACATCGTCAGCCGACGGTAGGTGTCGGACGGTGCGGCCGTGGCCGGACCGGTCGCCCTCACCAGCTCCGCCGCGCCGAACAACAGGGCGCCCGCTGCGACGCCTGCCAGAAACAAAGAAGCCTTGCGCATCATCCTCGCGCCTTTTCGTTGGTCGCCTTCGCCCACCAGGGTGTCGGGTCGATGGGCTGGTTATCCTTACGCAGTTCCACATATAGGTGCGAGGTGGCCGGCTGACCATCCCCGGTCCGCGCCGCCTCGAGGGCGGGCGATCCCATCATGCCGACCGGTTCCCCGGCCAGCACGAACTGGCCCGGCTCGACCGATGTCGACTGCAATCCGGTCAGCACGAAATTGTAGCCGTTGCCGGCATTGATAATCAAGATCCGACCGTAAGAGCGGTAGGGTCCGGCAAACAGGATCCAGCCATCCGACGGCGCGGTCACCACATGCCCGGGCTGGGCTGCGATGGTAATGCCGCGCTCCGAACCGCCGAACCCGTCAGCCGCCCCGAAGACCTTGATGACCGGGCCATTTGTCGGCAACGCCAGCAGGCCGCGAGCGTCCTGGAAGGCGATTTTTGGCGCCAGCCGCGCCGGATCCCTGAAAGCAAGCGCCGCCAGCCTGGTGGCATCTTCCTGACTCTGGGCGGGAGAAGGAGCCTTCTTCGCCTGTTCCTGGACACGCTGCATGCTGGCGGCATCCTGCTCCAGCCGCGCGATCAAATCTTTGAGAGTCTGCGCCTGCCTGGCCATGCCGTCGAGCCGACCCCGTTCGTCGCCCAATGCCTTTTCCGATGATTCGATCTGGCTCTGGCGGGCATCGATCAGCCCTGCCAGCCGTGTTCTCTCGGCTTCGATTCGGTCGCGCTCGCCTTGCAGGCGCTGGCGCTCTGCCGCCGCTGCCCTGCGCAGCCGGACAAGCTCGCTGAGGTCGGCCGCAAGCTGCTCGGCCTCCGCCTTGATATCGGGCACCACATGACCAAGCAGGATCGCCGAGCGGATGGCTTCCAGCATATCCTCGGGCCGGACCAGTACCGCAGGCGGCGATCGCCGCCCCATCCGTTGCAGCGTCGCCAGCACCTCGGTGATGACGCCTCTCCGTGCCTCCAGCGACTGTTTGAGCGCCTGTTCGCTTGCCGTCACCTCGTTGAGGCGGGCCTGTGCCTCACCGATACGCACTTCCGCCTCTCGCACAGCAACGGTCGAGGCGAGCAGATCCTTGTTGAGTTGGGCGCGATCGCCCTTCAGCCCGGTGATCTCGCTCCTTAGCCGCGACTGCTCGGCTTCGCTGCGCTGGATCTTTTCGAGCACCTGCCGCAATTCACCCTGCGGCGTTGCCTCGCCGGCAGGCGGCGCCTGGGCAGCGGCCAGGCCCACCGCCAGCAGCAGGGTCATCACGGCAAGACAGAAGCGCCCGCACCGGTTGCGCCGCACAAAATCCGCCCTGAGTTTTGGTCCGGCAACGGGCAAGTGACGATCCATCCCAGCAATCGGAACTGATTCGTCTTACCATCTGATGGCCAGAACGGTGAAATTCTTAGAGCATGTCGCGATTAAGTGGATACCGGTCAATCGCAGAAGACATGCTCTAACT
>DAOMXG010000046.1:0-14586 GCA_035436995.1 Beijerinckiaceae bacterium | reverse complement strand
TCTGCATCGCGGCCGCCGTCGCTTTCTATCTCAATCAATGAGTCCTGAGCCTAGAGCATTTTCGAGCGAAGTGGCTTCCGGTTCGCGTCAAGAAAAGGCGAAAAACAAAAATATAGAGCGCTTTTCGATCAGCCTGTTGCGGCCCTTAAGGCGCGGTCGAGATCGGCGAACAGGTCCTCGATATCCTCGGCGCCCACCGACAGGCGCAGCAGGTCTGGCGGGCAGGGACTGCCCGCGCCCTCGACCGAGGCGCGATGCTCGATCAGGCTTTCGACGCCGCCCAGCGAGGTCGCCCGCTTCCATAAGTCCACCCGGGCAGCGGTGGCGATGGCCGCTGCCTCGCCGCCCCGGATTCGGATCGACAGCATGCCGCCGAAGCCGCCCTGCATCTGCCGCCGGGCGATGGCATGGCCCGGATGGCTTTCCAGCCCGGGATAGAGCACCTCGGCCACGCCGGGGTGATTGGAAAAGCGCCGCGCCAGTTCCATCGCGCCGTCGCAGGCGGCCCGCAGCCGCAGCGGGAGGGTGCGCATGCCGCGAATGAGCAGGAAGGCTTCGAACCCGCCGAGGATCAGCCCAAGCTTGCCACGCAAGGTCTTGATGCGTGACCACAATTCGTCTTCGGCGCCGGTCACCAGCGCTCCGGCGATCACATCGGAATGGCCATTGAGATATTTTGTGGCCGAATGCATCACGATATCGGCGCCATGCTCCAGCGGACGGGTCAGCAGCGGCGTCGCGCAGGTTGAATCGACGGCGACGCGCGCGCCGGCCTTCTTCGCCATCGCGCTGATCGCCGCGATGTCACAGATCGTCCACAATGGATTGGCTGGCGTTTCCAGCCAGACAAGCTTGGTCTTGCCGGGGCGAAGGGCGGCAGCGACGGCGGCCGTATCGCCCGTATCGACCAATTCAATCTGCAAGCCCCATTCGGTGGCATAGGTAAGCAGCCAGTTGCGCAGGCCCCAATACATCACCCTGGGCGCGATCACATGATCGCCGGGTTTCAGCGCGAGAAAAACCGCCGTTGCGGCGGACATGCCCGAGCCAAGCACCATGGCAGTGTTGGCCCCTTCCAGCGCCGCGATGATGGCCTCCGCCTCCCGCACCGAGCCATTGTCGGCACGACCATATTCAAAACCGGAACGATACTGATTGTCAGGATCGCGGATGAAGGTGGTGGCCACATGGATCGGCGTGACGACGGCCTTGGTCGCCGCGTCGATGCGGCCGAGGGCCTGGGCGGCAAGGGTCTGGCGGGTCCATGAGGATGACTGTTTCAAGGGGCATGCTCCTGTGCAGGCCGGCATTGTGGCCAACAAAGCTTCGTGTGCAAGCATGCTTTTGGGTTGACAGCCCCGCAATGGATTTCAAAGATCAAGGTTTGCTGAGAGGGACCCATGGCTATCGATTCACGCGTCCTTGACCTGGCCGGCACGGTCCGGGGATGGCGCCAGCAATTGCATCAGCAGCCCGAGCTTGGCTATGAGGTGCACCGGACTGCGGCCTTCGTGGCCGAGAAGCTGCGCGCCTTCGGCTGCGACGAGGTGGTCGAAGGCATCGGCCGGACAGGCGTCGTCGGGATCGTCCATGGGCGCAAGGGGGCGGGCGGCCGGGTCGTCGGCCTGCGGGCGGATATGGACGCGCTGCCCATCGAGGAAGAGACCAATCTGCCCTACCGGTCGAAGGTTGCCGGCGTCATGCATGCCTGCGGCCATGACGGCCATACCGCCATGCTGCTCGGTGCGGCCCGCCACCTGACCGCCACGCGCGAATTCGACGGCACCGTCGCGCTGATCTTCCAGCCGGCGGAGGAAGGCGGCGCCGGCGGCAAGGCGATGGTCGAGGATGGCATGATGGACCGCTGGTCGATCGCCGAGGTCTACGGCATGCACAACATGCCCGGACAGCCGGTCGGCAGCTTCGGGGCCCGCTCCGGGCCGATCATGGCTGCTGCCGATGAATTCGTCATCACCGTCGAGGGCAAGGGCGGGCATGCGGCGGCCCCGCATCTCGGGGTCGATCCGGTGATCGTTGGCGTGCATATCATCAGCGCCTTGCAGACCATCGCCTCGCGCAATGCCGACCCGCTGCATTCGGTCGTCGTCTCAACGACGATGTTCCATGCCGGCACGGCCTTCAACGTGATCCCGACCCGCGCCGAACTCACCGGTACGGTGCGAACGCTCAATGCCAGCATCCGGTCGATGGCGGAGGCGCGGCTGAAGGAGATCGCGATCGGCACCGCCCGCGTTTTCGGCGCGAATGCGACGGTGAGCTACCGCTACGGCTATCCGGCGACTGTCAACCATGAGCGCGAGACGATTCTGGCGACCGAGATCGCACGCGGAATTGCCGGCCCCGAGAATGTCGACGGGAATATCGCGCCGATGATGGGCGGGGAGGATTTCTCCTACATGCTGGAAGCACGGCCCGGCGCCTATCTGTTCATCGGCAATGGCGATACGGCCGGGTTGCACAATGCCGCCTATGATTTCAACGATGAGGTGCTGCCCTACGGCATGCAGTTCTTCATCAATGTCGCCCGGGAGCGGACAGCGCGCTGACCGTTTTGCCTATCGGCCGCTGCGTCCTTCCTCGACGGCATGGCAGGCCACACCGTCCAGCGGCTGCGGCGCCTCACGCTTGCAGCGGTCGCTGGCGAGCGGACAACGCGGGTGGAAAGTGCATCCTGAGGGCGGATTGATCGGGTTGGGAATTTCTCCGGCGACCGCAATGCGCTGCCGGCCGGTCATGCCGAGATCGGGAACCGCATCAAGCAGCATGCGCGTATAGGGATGGCGCGGGGCCGAAAACAGCCGCTTGCCCTCACTCACCTCAACCAGCCGGCCAAGATACATCACGCCGATGCGGTCGGCCATGTGCCGGACCACGGCGAGATTGTGCGAAATGAACAGATAGGTGAGCCCCAGGCGCTGCTGGAGATCGCGCATCAGATTGAGGATCTGCGCCTGAACCGAGACATCCAGCGCCGAGGTCGGTTCGTCGCAGACGATGAATTCGGCATTGGCCGCCAAAGCTCGGGCGATGGCGATGCGCTGGCGCTGGCCGCCGGAAAATTCGTGCGGAAATTTCGTCCGGTCATCCGGATGCAGGCCGACCAGCGTCAGCAGTTCACCGATCCGGGCGACAAGGTCGGCGCCTTGCGCCAGTCCGAACGCCCGGATCGGCTCGGCAATGATGCGTTCGACCTTCCAGCGGGGATTGAGGCTGGCATAGGGATCCTGAAAGATCATCTGGATGCGCTTGCGTAGGGCGCGGCGTTCCCTGCTGTCCTCGCCGGTTCCCATCGCCACGCCGTCGATGGTGACGGATCCGCCGCTCATCGGCAGCAATCCCACCGCCATCCGCGCCACCGTGGATTTGCCAGAGCCCGATTCGCCAACCAGCGCGAAGGTCTCGCCCTTGCGGATGTCGAAGGTGACGCCGTCCACCGCCTTGAGAAACTGCTTCTCGCTGCCTTCCAGCACGCGGTTGAGCCAGGGGCGCGAAACGTCGAACACTCGCCTGAGGTCGCGCACGGATACGAGGGGCGCGGGAGCGTTCATTGCTTCGCTCCGGTCTTGCGGGGCTCGTAGAGGTGGCAGGCAACGCGATGGCCGGCCATCAGGTGCTCGCGGGCGGCGGTGGCGGGATCGGGCTCGATCGGATCGGGCCGATCCTGGCGGCAGCGGTCAATCAGCCGGTCGCAGCGCGGATTGAAGGCGCATCCTCTGGGGATGTTGGTCAGGCGCGGCATCGAGCCGGGGATCTGCACCAGCCGGTCCGCCTCGCTTTCCAGCGTCGGGATCGCGCCCATCAGCCCCCTGGCGTAGGGGTGCAGCGGATGCTTGACCACATCGCGCACCGGGCCGATCTCGGCGACACGCCCTGCATACATCACCGCCACGCGATCGGCGGTTTCGGCGATCACGCCCATGTCGTGGGTCACCAGCATCACCGCCGTACCTCGCTCGCGGCAGAGCTTTTTCAGAAGGGCGATGATCTGCGCCTGCACGGAAACATCGAGCGCGGTGGTCGGCTCGTCGGCAACGATGAAATCGGGCTCGGCCGACAATGCCAGTGCGATGACGACACGCTGGCGCATGCCGCCGGAAAACTCGTGCGGATAGCCGTCGATGCGCTTGTCGGGCGCGGGAATGCCGACCTCGCCCAAGAGGCTGATGGCCCGCGCCTCGGCCGGCGACAGGTCGAGATGGGTCAGAATGGTCTCGACCAGTTGCTCGCCCACCGTGAACAGGGGATTGAGCGAGGTCAGCGGGTCCTGGAAGATCATGGCGATCTTGCGTCCCCGCAGCCGCCGCATCTCCTCCGGGGCAAGATTGTCGATCCTTTGTCCATGCAGCAGGATCTGGCCGCCGGCGATGCGGCCGGGCGGCTCGATCAGGCCGATGATCGCCGATCCGGTCACCGATTTGCCGGCGCCGGATTCCCCGACCACGCCCAGCACCTCGCCGCGATGGATGTCGAACGACACATCGTCGATGGCGACCAGCGTGCCGCGCCGGCCGGCAAATTCGACCTTCAGATTGCGAACGGAAACGACCGGTTCGGGCACGCCTCACCTCAGCTTCGGGTTGAGCGCGTCGCGCAGCCAGTCGCCCAGCAGGTTCACCGCCAGCACCAGGATGGCCAGCGTCAGCCCGGGGAAGGTGACAATCCACCAGTCGCCGGAAAACAGGTATTTGTTGCCGATGGCGATCAGCGTGCCGAGCGAGGGCTGGGTCGGCGGCAGGCCGACGCCGAGAAACGACAGCGTCGCCTCGGTGATGATCGCCAGGCCGAGGTTGATCGTCAGGATCACCAGAACCGGGCCGATCACGTTCGGCAGCACATGCCGCAGCATGATCACCGGCGCCGGCAGGCCGACCAGCCGGGCGGCGGCAACATAATCCTTGTTCTTCTCCACCATGGTCGAGCCGCGGATGGTGCGCGCATACTGCACCCAGAAGGACAGGCCAATGGAAATGACCAGCACCGGAATCGCTGATTGCTCGCGCGGCACGCCCTTCATCAGCGCCTGCACCACGCCATCGATCAGCAGAGCGATCAGGATGGCCGGGAAGGTCAGCTGCACATCGGCGATGCGCATGATGATCGCATCAACCCGGCCGCCGAAATAGCCGGCCACCAGCCCCAACGTGATGCCGATGACCGCCGCCAGCAGCACACCCATCCCGCCGACCAGCAGCGAAACCCGCAGCCCGTAGAGAATGGCCGAATAAAGATCGCGGCCCTGATCATCGGTGCCGATGACAAAGCGCGGATCGCCGCCCTGCTGCCAGCGCGGCGGGATCGAGGCATCGGCGAGAAACACCGTCGCCGGATCGAACGGATTGGTCGGGGCTATCCACGCTGCCAGCAGGGCCCCGGCGACCATGATGACGACGATTGCTGCAGCCAGCATCGTCAGCGGCGAGGCGCGGAAGCTGAGATAGATGTCCGAGTCCCTGATCCGCGACGCGAGCGTTGCGCCGCCGCTGGCGACAAGCCCCTTGACCTCCTCGGGCGTGGGTGTCGGCATCGTTCAGCTCCGCATCGCCACGCGCAGGCGCGGATCGACAAGGCCATAGGCCAGATCGACGATCAGGTTGATGGTCACGAACAACAGCCCGATCAGCATCAGATAGGCCGCCATGATCGGAATATCGACATTCTGCACCGCCTTGAGGAACAACAGGCCCATGCCCGGCCAGTTGAATACCGTCTCGGTGATGATGGCAAAGGCGATGATCGAGCCAAGTTGCAGCCCGGCGATGGTAATCACCGGGATCAGCGTGTTCTTCAGCGCATGGCGGAAGTGAATCGACCGGGTGCGTATGCCGCGCGCACGGGCGAATTTCACATAATCGGTGCGCATGACCTCCATCATCTCGGCGCGCACAAGGCGCATGATCAGGGTCATCTGGAAAAGGCCCAGGGTGATTGCCGGAAGGATCAAGGCCCTTAGGCCGGAGGCGGTGAAAAAGCCGGTCGTCCACCAGCGGCCGAGCTTGACCACCTGGCCGCGCCCGTTCGACGGCAGCCAGCCGAGCGTCACCGCGAATACGTAGATCAGCAGGATGCCGATCAGAAAGGTCGGCAGGCTCACGCCGACGAGACTGATCGCCTGAAACAGCCGCGCCAGAATGCCATTCGGCCGCAGCGCACAATAAACGCCCATGACGACGCCGACAATGAGCGCAAACAGCGAGGCGACCAGCGCCAGTTCGAGCGTCGCAGGGGCCCGCTCGCCCAGCAGCTGCGTCACCGGCAGGCGGAACTGGTAGGAAGTGCCGAATTCGAAATGCAGCGCGTTCCACAGGAACCGGCCGAACTGCACGATGGTCGAATCATTCAGCCCAAGACTCTCGCGCAGGCGCGCGACCTCCGCCTGCGGCGTATCGACCCCGACCATCTGGTTGACCGGGTCGCCGACAAAACGGAACATCACGAAGGCGATCAGCGCTACCGTCACCATGACGAGAAGCGACTGCGCAATACGCCGGAGGATGAAAGCAAGCATCAGGAAAACCGGCTGGCACCAAGGGCCGGACGGGAAGGGGGCCTTCCCGTCACGGCGTTCTCGGGAGTTACTTCTTGGTGGCCCAGTAGAGCAGCACCGAATTGTCCGGGCGCTGCGAGAGCTCGACGTTCTTGGCGACACCCCAGGCAAGCGCCTGCTGGTGCAGCGGAACGTAGGCGAACTCCTTGGTGGTGATCTGGAACGCTTCCTTGATCAGAGCGTTGCGCTTGGCGGTATCGCTTTCCACCAGAACCTTGTCGGCGAGTTCATCGACGGTCTTGTTGCAATAACCACCGACATTCGACTCCCCGCGCGGCGAGCCTTCGGCCCGGCAGCCATGGATGTCATAGAGCACGTTGTGGCTGTCGAAGGTGCCAGGGGTCCAGCCGAGCAGATAGAACGAGGTCTTGTAACCGCCGGGCTTGAGGATCTTGGCGAAATACTGCGCCTTCGGCTGGGCGTTGAGGTTCACCTTGACGCCGATGCGCGCCAGCATGCCGACAACCGCCTGGCAGATCGGGCCGTCGTTGACATAGCGGTCGTTCGGGCAATCCATGCCGACCTCGAACCCGTTCGGGTAGCCGGCTTCCTCCAGCAGCTTCTTGGCCGCGTCCGGATCGAACTTCGGATTCTGGAAGTCCTTCGGCCACGGAACCAGTTCCGGCGCGATCATCAGCGGCGAGGGGGTCGACAGACCGCGCATGACGCGCGTCTTGATCGTCTCCTTGTCAATCGCCATGTTGAACGCCTGGCGCACCCGCACATCCTTGAACGGGTTCTTGCCCTTGACGTTCGATTCCAGCAGTTCATCACGGATCTGGTCGAAGCCGAGGAAGATCGTGCGCGATTCCGGCCCGGCCAGCACACGTGCCTTGTCCGACGAATTGACGCGCGGAATGTCCTGGATCGGCACCGGCTCGATCACGTCAACCTCGCCCGACAGCAGCGCCGCGACGCGGGTTGCGTCGTTGGAGATCGGGGTGAACACGATCTCGTCGAGATTGTGCTCCTTCTTGCCCCACCAGCCGGCATGCGGCTTGAACACGGTCTTGACGCCCGGCTGATGGCTCTCGATCCTGAACGGACCGGTGCCGTTGGCATTCAGCGAGGCATGGCTGGGCGAAGTGGCCGAGGCCGGAGTCGGCGCGGCGGTGTTGTTCGCCTCCGCCCACTTCTTCGACATGATATACCAGGTATCCCACTGGGCATTCATGATCGGGTTGGGCGATTCCAGCTCGACCTCGACGGTGTGGTCATCGATCTTGCTGAACTTGGCGCCCTTGGGCACGCGCGTCTGGAAGTTCGAGCCCTGAGCCCGCACCCGATCGGCGGAGAAGATCACGTCATCAGCGGTGAAATCCTCGCCATTCTGGAACTTGACGCCCTTGCGCAGATAGAACCGCCACTTCTTGGCGCCGTCCATAACCTCCCAGCGCTCCGCCAGACCCGGAATGATCTTCAGCTCGCGGTCGCGCTTGGTCAGCCCCTCGTAGACATGGCCGAGATGGGCGTTGGCGGTGGTTTCGTTCAAGGTATAGGGGTCAAGCGACTTCAGATCGCCCTGGTTGGCATAACGCAGCGTGACGGCATTGGCGGACACAGATGCCAGAGCCAGCGCCGCAACAGTGGCGAGGCACAGTTTTCGGATCGACATTTTCTTCATTCTCCCGTTGAAGAGACCATTGTATGTTCTTCAAGAACAACCAGAAACAGGTGCGGACAGCAAAAACCCTCCCGGTGCAGCGCCCTGTTTGGAGCGACCCTAGCGCCCCTATGAGACCTTAGTCAATGACGACCTGAGCTGCTGGCGATGGCCGGTCACCAGGTCAGGAAGCTGTGGTCGTGGTCGAACGAGAATTTCCACGCCCGCTTCGGTCCGGCCATCACGTTGAGATACCACAGGTCAAAGCCGTGCGGCGCGCCGACCGGATGATAGCCCCTGGGCACCAGCACGACATCGCGGTGGCCGACAGCCATGCACTCATCCAGGCTGCCATCCTTGGTGTAGACGCGCTGCATGGCAAAGCCCGAGCCGCGCTTGAGCTGATGGTAGTAGGTTTCCTCCAGATAGGTCTCGTTCGGGAAATCGTCGGTGTCATGCTTGTGCGGCGGATAGGACGACCAGTGGCCGCCGGGGGTCACCACTTCGACCACCAGCAGGCTCTCGGCGATCGGGGACGTATCGGGCAGGATATTGCGGACAAACCGCTGGTTTGTGCCATTGCCACGCGTCTCGTGGCTGACTTCCTGCGGGGTGATGAGCCGGGCTACCTTGGTGCCCTTGGCCGGGGCCGAACACAGCGCCACTTCGCAATCGGTATCCGCCTCGATGCGGAAACCGGATCTGGCCGGCACATAGACGGCCCAGGGCTCGCCGAAGAACGGGCTCGATCGCTCGCCGATATGGCCGAAATCATGGCCGGAGGCTGCGACATCGGCCCGGCCATGGACCATGACGATGCAGACCTCGCGATTGCCGGTCTCGGCTTTCAGCACCTCGCCGCGCTTGAGGTCATGCACCTCGAAGCCGACATATTTCCAGCGCGCATTGCGTGGCGTGACGCTGTGGACAGGATTGGTGGCGGCCGGATGCCGCAACAGCTTGGACATGGCGTCTCCCCTCTGCCGGCGTCTGCGCGCCGACCGTCTCGTCGGATCAAGACGTAGCCCAACATCGGGATTCGGACCAGTCGCCCTGCGTCCGCGTCCGCCTGCGGCAGGAGGTCTCACCGCCGTTCGGCAATGACGATCCATTGTTTGGCGATCCATTCCTCTGTCAGGCCGAAGCTGACGAGATTGAGCAGCCGGCGGATCTCGTAAGGATGATAGACCCGCGCATCCACCGCCCGGATCGCGGTCAAACCGCCGCATTCGGCCAGTTCGACTGCCGTCGACCGCACGAAGAACCGCAGATGGGTGCGATCCAGCACGCCCGAATCGCGATAGTGAAAATCGCCGAAGGCGAACAGCCGCCAGAGAAACTTCCAGTTGCGGACGTTGGGCAGCGAGATATGGAGCCGCCCGCCCGGCTTGAGCAGCGGCGAGACCCGCCGCACCACCTGCCAGGGATCGACCAGATGTTCGAGCACATCGAGGCAGAACACCGCATCGAGCGAACCCGGCGCGATCGCCTCCTCGAACGGGGCCGCTTCCACCGCCGAAACATAGAGCCGGTCGAACTGCGGCCGTGCCGCCTCGGCCGAAACCGGATCGAGTTCGACGCCCACGGCAAAAGCCGTTCCGCGCTGGCGCAGCACCTGCATCGTCGCGCCGGTGCCGCAACCGATCTCGAGCACGCGCGCCGGAACGCCCTCGACATGGGCGAGGACATCGTTGCGGGCAGTGGCGTAGTAGCGGTCGTCCAAAAGCCTTCCCCCGGATGTGGACGCCGCGCGAGGTAGCATCAACGGCCTGGCATGGCCAGCCCGATCAGTCGGCGAGCCAGAGGATGCGGTTGCGATCGACATCGACAGCCACCGGATCGCCGAGACGGAACCCCTGTTCACCGCCGTGGTGGGGAGCATCGACAAGGCATTCGCTGGCGCCGACCCGAACGCCATATCGCACCGTCGAGCCGAGGAATTCGCGATGGCTGATGGTTCCGGTCAGTCGCGCCCGCCCGGTCGACACAGAGTCGCCCGGCGTCGCCAGCCGAGCGTTCTGCGGACGGAACATGGCCCGCGTGCGCCCGTCATCAGGCAGATCGATCCGCACGCCGCCCGGCAGCGACGCCCGACCGTCGGCCTGCCGCTCGGCGGCAAGGATGTTGGCGGTTCCCAGAAACCCGGCGACGAACAGGTTGGCCGGCGCGTCATAAAGCTCCTGCGGGGTTCCGACCTGCTGCACGCGGCCATCCTGCATCACCGCGATCCGGTCGGAAATGGTGTTGGCCTCTTCCTGATCGTGGGTGACGAAGACGGTGGTCAGCTTCAGGTCCTGCTGCAGCGCACGCAATTCACGCCGTACATCGACGCGCATTCTGGCGTCGAGATTGGACAGCGGCTCGTCGAGCAGCAGCACTTTCGGCCGCACGGCGATGGTGCGGGCGAGCGCGACACGCTGCTGCTGGCCGCCGGAAAGCTGGGAGGGCTTGCGATCCTTGAGGTGCTTCAGCCCGACGATATCCAGCGCCGAATCGACCCGATCCTCGATCTGGTCACGCGGCAGGCGCCGCTCCTCCAGCCCGAAGGCAACATTGCGGGCAACGCTCATATGCGGCCACAGCGCATAGGACTGGAACACCATGCCGACGTCGCGCTTCCACGGGGGCAGGGCGGAGACATCCTTCCCGCCGATCAGCACGCGGCCGCTCTGGCAGGTGTTGAACCCGGCGATCAGCCGCAGCAGCGTGGTCTTGCCGCAGCCCGAGGGGCCGAGGAAGGCAAAGAACTCGCCCTGCCGGATCGAAAGGCTGACATCCTTCAGCACCCGGGTCTGGCCGTAGGACAGGTCAACGTTCTCGATCTCGATGCCGGCGGACTGGGCTTTGAGGCTCATCGTGCGGATCTCCGGTCGGTCAGGTCAGTGCCCGGGCGCGCCGGCCCTGCCGGCCCGGTCACGCTCGACGATGCGGTTGGAAATGTAGGTGGAAATGCCGACGATCACCACCGCGATGACGCCAAGCGCCGCGCCCGCGCCGCGCCCCGCCGGCGATTGCATGAACACGTAAAGCCCATAAGCGAGCGGCGCATCGTTGCTCGACTGCACCAGCATCATCGTGGCCGAGAGCTCGACCGCCGCCGTCGCAAAGGAGGTGACAAAGCCGGCGGCGATCGCCCCGGTCATCAGCGGCAGCACGATGCGGCGCACGGTGCGCCCGCGCGTTGCGCCGAGATTCTGCGCCGCCTCCTCCAGCGATGCGGACACCTGCTGCAACCCCGCCATCGACGCCCGCAGAGCATACGGCAGGCGGCGGATCGCCAGGGCCAGCACGATCATGCCCCAGAAGGCGGCCAGCGACTGGCCGGACGGCAAGGTGACGCCGAAATAGGTGCGCAGGAAGCCGATGCCCAGCACAACCCCGGGAACCGCCAGCGCCGCCATGGCGACAGCATCGAGCCACCGGGCTCCCCAGGTGCGGGTGCGCAGCACCAGATAGGCGATGGCCGTGCCGATCACCACGTCGATCAATCCGGCCAGCCCGGCATAGAGCAGCGTGTTCCAGATGTACTGGCCACTGTCGGAAAACACCCGGGCGTAGTGGGCCAGCGTATAGGCATCGGGCAGCGGCGAGAACGACCAGATGGTCGCCAGCGACAGCAGCAGCAGGCCGACATGCGGCGCCAGCACCAGCAGCAGCACAAGGGTGATCATGCCATAGGCGAGCAGCGCGTCCATGGGGCCCAGCGCCCGCCGCGACAGCCCGCCGCCGCCCCGCTGGACCGTGGCGTAATCCTTGCCCTTGAGCGCCAGGGTCGACAGATACATCGCCACCAGCGAGGCGACGATCAGGATCACCGAGATCACATAGCCCATCGGATCGGTCAGCCCGACCGAGGTGATGCGCAGATAGGCCTGCGGCGCCAGCATGTCCTTGACGTTGAGCAGCAGCGGCGTCGCCAGATCGTCGAACACCTTGATGAACACGAGACTCGCGCCGGCGACATAGCCGGGCATCGCCAGCGGAAACACGATGCGGCGGAACAGCCGGAACCCGGAACAGCCGAGATTCTGCGCCGCTTCCTCCATCGTCCGGTCGATGGCGTTCAACGCCGCCGACAGATTGATCAGGATGAACGGAAAATAATGCACCGCCTCGACGAAAATGACGCCGTTGAGCCCTTCCATGAACGGAATGCGGAAGCCGAACGCCTGATCGAGCAGCAGGTTGATCGTGCCATTGCGCCCGAACAGCAGCTGCATCGCCACCGCTCCGGCAAATGGCGGCATGATCAAGGGAATGATGCCGAGTGTCTGCACGATGGCGGCGCCGCGGAAGTCGAACCGCGTGGTGAAATAGGCAAGCGGCACCGCAAACAGCGTCGCCAGCAAGACCGACATCGCCGCGACATAGACCGAGTTCCAGAACGAGCGGCGGAACAGATCGTTGGCAAAGAAATCGACGAAGTTGATCAGCGTGAAGCCGCCGCCGCCCTTGGGCTGGAAGGCGGCAACCATCACCGTCATCACCGGAATGACCAGGAACGCCGCGAGAAACAGCGCCAGCAACAGGGCAACGACCAGGGTGCCTGGTTGGCCAAGGCTCCGCGTGGCGGCCGGCGATGTGGTCCCGGTAGTCATCAGAGTGCGCTCGCAGCCGTCACTTGGCCGCCTTCACGGCCGCCTCGGCCTTGGCCTGCGCCGCCGCATATTTCTCCTTGGCAAAGCTGGCCCAGGCCTGTTCAAGCTCGGCCTGACGCGGCGCCTTGTCCTTGCCGCCGGCGCCCTTGAACGCCGCTGCCAGATCGGGACCGGCCGCATCCGCTTCGGTGACCGGCATGGCGGCGATCAGCGCACGGGCTTCGGCCACCAGTTTCGCGGCCTCCGCATTGGGCTTTTTGGCGATTGCCGCATCGGCTTCGTGAATGGCCTTGGTCGCAGCCTTCAGCGCGTCGTGCTGGAAGGTCACAAGCTGATCGTAGAGTGCATCGACCACGGCAAAGCGCTTTTCCGACTTCTCGACATCGAATTTGGCATCGGCGACCCATTTGAACTCGAACGGGTTGGGCAGCCCTTCCGGCGCCTTGGCGTAGCTTGCCGTTCTCACCGGCAGGCGGCGGATCTTCGGATCGAACAGGATCGCCTGACCCGGCTCGGACAGGATGAAATCGACAAACGCCTTGGCGGCGGCGGCGTTCGGCGCGTTCTTCACCACGCCGATATTGGCCGGCACGATGGTCGACAGCGAGGGGTAGACGAACTTGACCGGAAAGCCCGCGCCCTGGGCGGAGAAGGCAAAGAAATCGATGACGATCCCGTAGCCGACCTGACCGGAGTTGACCGCATCCGGCACGCCGAACGAGCGCTCGGTGATCGAGCGCAGATTGCCCGAGAAGGCCTTGATGATGCCCCATCCCTTGTCCCAGCCGGCGGTCTGCAGAATGGCTTCCAGCGTCAGATGGGTGGTGCCGGAGCGAGAAGGCGCCGCCATCGAGATGTGGTCGAAATAGGGCGCGGTGGCCAGATCCTGCCATTCCTTCGGCTCAGGCAGCTTCTGTGCCGCTACATAGCGGGTGTTCCACATGATTCCGTAGCCCGACGCGGCAAAGCCCGAATAGAAGCCAGCCGGATCATGGATCGGAAACTGGCCGATCTTTTCCGGAACGCCTTCGGCTTTGGGCTTGTAGGCTTCGAGCAGGCCCTTGGCCTTGAGCACCTCGAACGCATCGGGTGCCGATGCCCAGAACAGGTCGACCGGGTTGTTGGCCTTGGTCTCGTCGACGAATTTCACCCCCGCATTGGTGTTGCGGTTCTGGATATCGACATTGGTGCCGGGATAGGCTTTCTCGAACGCCGCCTTGAAAGGATCGGTCACTTCCTTTGAGAACGAGGTGACGATGGTGAGCTTGCCGGTCGGGGCCTGCGCATGGCCAGGTGTGGGCAGGGCAAGGCCGGCGGCGACGATCATGGCAAGGCGGCGGGTCAGAGGCATCGGGTGCTCCCTATCTCGTTCGTTTGATTGGCGGCAGAGTGCGAAGGAATGCCGCGCTCGTCAACTCACAGCAGCGCGGACAGGGCGCAAGTCAGGCCCCTGCTTGAACCGGCTGGCCCACGCCTTTCGCACAACGCATTGACGCGGGATGCAAAAGCCGGTTCAGTCGGCTAACAAAAAAGCGGTGCGGCGACCAACGAGTCGACGGTTCTGCAACGGCAAATGGTCCGGCTGACGCCGGTGCGAACTGTTTCGGGGAGCATCTCGGTTGCGATGAACGTTTCGGCTCTCCTGCTGAATATCCTGGGCGGAATCGCCCTGCTTCTGTGGGCGACGCGACTGGTCAAGACCGGCGTTTTCCGGGCCTTCGGCGATGGCTTGCAACGCATGCTGCACCGCTCGACGGCGAATCGGCTGGCGGCCTGCGGCCTTGGCGTGGTGGTGGCGACGGCGCTGCAGAGTTCGACGG
>DAOMXG010000045.1:0-14975 GCA_035436995.1 Beijerinckiaceae bacterium | reverse complement strand
GGCCGTGGCCCGCGCCGCCTCGGCGCCTTCCAGGCCCGCCATGCGCCGCTCGAACATCTGCACGGTCGGATTGGAAAAACGCGCATAGATGAACCCCGGATCGGCGCCCGCAAAACGTGCCTCACATTGCTCGGCATTGTCATAGACATGGCCCTGGGTGAGAAACAGCGCCTCGGAGGTCTCGCCGAAGCCGCTGCGCAATATGCCCTCATGGACAAGGCGTGTCTCGGCGTGGAGGACAGAACAATCCAGCGGAGGGCGGTCGGGACGGGTCATGGCAATCTCGGAAACAGATGAACAATGGGATAAACCATGAAAAACCGTTCGACAAGAAGAACGAATAATTTTCTAATCCGAACGAATCGCGGCTTTCCCTGCCGCGCGGAGTGATCCCGCACCTGGCAAGACAGAGTGGAAGCACGGGCAGAACTGTTGCATCGAAGAATTTTTTGCTATATCTGGCAGAACAGATCCCCGGTGCTTAAAAAATTTTTCGATTTTGAAAAAGGGCCGCCATGATGGATATGATCGACCGGAAACTGCTGACCTTGTTGCAGCAGGACGCCAACCAGTCACTGGCGGAATTGTCCGAGCGCGTCGGGTTGTCGCAGACGCCCTGCTGGAAGCGCATACAGAAACTCGAAGCCACCGGGATTATCGCCAAGCGGGTTGCCCTGCTCAATCCGGACAAGATCGGGCTGGGGCTGACCGTTTTCGTCTCTATCGAAACCGGGGATCATTCCGGGCCCTGGCTGGAACGCTTTGCCGATATCGTCTCGGCCATGCCCGAAGTGATGGGACTATACCGTATGGCTGGCGATGTTGACTATCTCGCCCATGTGGTGGTCGCCGACATGGCTGCCTATGACCAGTTCTACAAGCGGCTGATCAACACGATCGCGCTCAAGAACGTGACATCGCGCTTTGCCATGGAGCGCATCAAGTCAACGACCGCATTCATCATTCCGCCCAGCGCCTGAGGATCAAGGCCATGTCCATCCGCCACGGCCTGATCGGTGCCATTGGCAACACGCCGCTGATCCGGCTGCGCCACGCCTCCGAAGCAACCGGCTGCACCATTCTCGGCAAGGCTGAATTCATGAATCCCGGCGGTTCGGTCAAGGACCGGGCCGCATTGGCAATCCTTGAGGATGGCCGTGCCTCCGGCGCGCTGAAGCCGGGCGGCGTCATTGTCGAGGGCACCGCAGGCAACACCGGCATCGGGCTGGCGCTGGTCGGCAATGCGCTGGGGCACCGCACGGTGATCGTCATACCCGAGACCCAATCACGCGAGAAGAAGGACATGCTGCGCCATGCCGGCGCCGATCTCGTCGAAGTGCCGGCCGCGCCCTATGCCAACCCCAACAACTACATCAAGGTCTCCGCCCGGCTGGCCGAACAGCTCAACAGGAGCGAGCCGCATGGCGCCTTCTGGGCCAATCAGTTCGACAATACCGCCAACCGGGAGGGGCACCGACGCACCACGGCGCGCGAGATCTTTGAACAGACCGACGAGCGCATTGATGGCTTTGTCTGTGCGGTCGGCACCGGCGGGTCCCTCGCCGGCATCGGCCTCGGCCTTAAGGAACGCAACCCTGCGATCACCATTGCCCTGGCTGATCCGATGGGCGCGGCGCTGCACAGCTACTTCACCACCGGAGAACTCAAGGCTGCCGGCTCGTCGGTGACCGAAGGCATCGGGCAGGGGCGCATCACCCGCAACATCGAGGGCGCGCCGGTCGATGTCAGCTTCCAGATTCCGGATGAGGAAGCCATTCCGGTGATGTTCGATCTTCTGGCGCTGGAAGGGTTGTGCGTCGGCGGCTCGTCCGGCGTCAATGTCGCTGGCGCGATCCGGCTGGCGCGGCATCTCGGCCCCGGCAAGACGATCGTCACGCTGCTGTGTGACGGAGGCACACGCTATGCCTCCAAGCTTTACGATCCGGCGTTTCTTGAATCCAAGGGGCTCGCGGTCCCGGCCTGGTTACGGCCTCGGCCGAGCATCGATCCAGGACTCTTGTAAGGCGCACGGCAGTTGACGCCCGGCCGGGTTGCCGGCCAAGGTGCGAGGCATGAGCGAGACCTTCTCCAGCTTTCTGGCCGAACTTGCGGCAACGATCGGCCCGGCGCAAATCTCCACCGATCCCAATGATCTCGCCCCGCATCTCGTTGAAGGGCGCGGGCTCTATCGCGGCACGGCGTTCGGGCTGGCCCGACCGCGCGACACTGACGATGTCTCCGCATGCCTCTGGCTGGCCAACCGCCATCGTCTGCCTGTCGTCGCCCATGGCGGCAACACTGGGCTGGTCGGTGGCGGCGTGCCGCGCGACGCACTGGTCCTGTCGCTCGACCGGATGAACCGCATTCGCGCGGTCGACCCGGTCAATCTCACCATGACCGTCGAGGCCGGCGCCATTCTGAAAACCGTGCAGGATGCGGCCACTGCTGAGGGCTGCCTGTTCCCACTTTCACTCGGCTCCGAAGGATCGTGCACCATCGGCGGCAATCTATCCACCAATGCCGGCGGGACGGCGGTGCTGCGCTATGGCAATGCACGCGAACTCGCGCTTGGGCTTGAGGTGGTGCTGGCGGATGGACGGGTGCTCAACGATCTCAACCGTCTGCGCAAGAACAATACGGGCTATGACCTGAGAAACCTGTTCATCGGCGCAGAGGGCACGCTTGGAATCATCACCGCCGCCGTCCTCAAGCTCTTTCCGGCGCCAAGGGTGCGCGCCACAGCCTGGGTCGGACTCGACAGCCGGCAGGCCGGGCTTGACCTGTTCGACCTGGTCCGCGCCAGCGCCGGAGAGTGCCTCACCGGCTATGAATTCATGTATGCGGAAGGGATCGATTTCGTCCTCAGGCACATCCCGGGCACGCGATGCCCACTGGACAGCCGTTCGCCCTTTCATGTGCTGATCGAGCTGAGTTCGTCCGATGCCTCGCTTGATCTTGCCGGACGCCTGGAAAGCCTGCTGGGCGATGCCTACGAGCGTGGCCTGATTGGCGATGCGACCATTGCGGCGAGCGTGGCCCAGGCCGCTGCACTGTGGAGCCTGCGTGAACATATTTCCGATGCCCAGAAATTCGAGGGTGGTTCGATCAAGCACGACATTTCCGTGCCTGTCTCCGCCGTCGTTGCATTTCTGGACAGGGCAACCGCAGCCTGCGAGGCTGAACTGGCCGGACTCCGCGTCGTCGCCTTCGGCCATTTCGGCGACGGCAACATTCATTTCAATCTCAGCCAGCCGGTCGGCATGGACAAGGCCGAGTATCTGTCGATGTGGGATCGCTTCAACCGCATCGTGCATGACATCGTGGCCGACCTGGGCGGATCAATCTCGGCCGAGCACGGTATCGGCCTGATCAAACTGCACGAACTGGCGCGCTACAAGGATCCGGTCGCTCTCGATCTCATGGCACGTCTGAAGGCGACGCTCGACCCCCACAACATCCTCAACCCGGGCAAGGTTCTGCCGCCCCGGCAGTCCTTCACGGCTTGAGCGCGTCAATCGTCTCAAGGCCGCCGCCGACGTTGACGGTGTGGAATCCGGTGGCATCCAGCACGGCTGGCGGCGGGAAGCGGATCAGCTCTGTCTCGGCAAAACGCTCCCGGTCCAGCCGGTCAATCCGGCGGAGCGACAGGCCCCAGCCGTAGCCACCCGAACAATCCTGCGCCGGGCGCCGCCATCCGGACGGCGTGCTTTGCCAACCGCCGGCAGGACGGGCGCCGAAGGCATCGACCACCACAGGATTGAGCGGATGCTGCTGCCAGGGGCCTTCCAGCGATTCAGCAAAGAACAACGACAGCTGGTCACGATCCGACGAGCCCGGGGCCGCCGTCCCGGCGGCGATCCATATCAGACCGTCATGCTTGAACACGGTCGCGTCCGCAGCATTGATGCCCTCGGCGATCACGCCATGCAGGCTCCACCGATCAGGAAAGTCCGTGGCACGGTAAAGCTCCAGTGTTCCCGCCGCCGTCGTTTCGGGGATCATCCAGATCTCGCTGCCATGCCGAAAGACGCATGGATACGATAAGTGGTAAGGCCGTTCCAGCACCGGGCGGGGCGTGCCGAAGCCATTGCCGGTCCATTCCATGACCGAGATCAGCCCGCGACCGGTTGCGTGGGGAAATTCCTCGCAGAACAGGAACATCCCACCCTGGTGCTCGAACAGGAACGGATCGGCAAAGTAGCGCGCCGGATCACGCGGAAGCCAAGTGTAGCAGGTCGGATCGAAGGACGCGGCCGCAACCAGCCCCTGCTCAGGCGCCACGCGGCGCCAGGCGACGCTCCACTGGCGCGGCGTCGTCAGCGTTTCCCGCAAACGGCGGCTTAGACGATCAGCCAGATTGGCAAGACCGAAGCGGGTGATGGCCAGGTGCCCTGCGGGCAGGTTGGCGGACACTGCGCCCGGCGCCGTTACCGCGCCAGCCTGCATTGTGTCGGCCAGGGCGCGGGCTCCGAGCCCCGGCATCAATGCGAGCGACTGGGCCAATGTCGCGGTCAGGATATGACGGGCCGCGAGTGCCGCCCGCCCGCCAGCCACCAGCGCCCCGTCGCTCTTGCGGCGCCAGCCAATCAACGGTTCCCGCTGCCCGATCAACGACCCTACAAGACCTGCGAGCGAGCGCATGCCGTCAAAGGAAGGCAAGAGCACCTCACCGGTTTCCGGATAGGGCCCATCGGTTGTGGAACAGTCGAAAATGACCTCCGGCCTATCCGCTGCCGGACCGCCGACCCAGTCCCTGGCCTCGATGACGGCACTTGCATCGGTCTCTTCGCCCAGCTGATGCTGATAGAGCATGCGTTCGACAAAACCGAGCAATTCGAGCCCGGCAACCTCATCGGCCGGGCCGTCGCAGATGCGCAGGCTGACGCGGTGGCCCTGCGCCAGCAGCGCCTCGACCAGCCAGCGGTGCCAGCGACGGCAGGCCCGCCGGGGCACACGCACTTCTACCGTGACATGTCTCAGTGCCGGTTGCGATACTGGAATCAGGCGCATTGCGAGAGCCGAACAACCGCCATCGGCCGATTGCGGGCGTCGAGTGGCGGGGCCGGTGGCGAACCGGTCGGCACGATGCGCACCTGGCTGGCCGAGGTCCCCAGCAAGGCGGCAATCTGGGCCTGACCGGGGCCGGCAGAGTTGCTCATGGCAACCACAATGCTTTGTGCCGTGCGGGCCAGCGCACGCACCGCGGCAGCATCGGTCAATGGTGCTCCGTTGATGATCACCAGGTCGAAATGGCCGGCAAGGCTCTTGATATGCGTCCCGCTCGCGTCATTGGCGGGCAAGCCCCTGACCTGCTCGTTCGGCACCATCGCCACGCTTGCCGCGCCAAGTTCGGCCTGCAGCAATGGCCGGTCACGCCCGTTGAGATGCAGGCGGCCCTTGCAGGGCGCCGCAGCAAAGCGACGGGACAGTTCCTGGTCCCCGGGATTGGCATCGACCACAAGCACGCGCAGATCAAGCTGGGCCGATGCCCGGGCTAGATCCAGGGCAATTTCTCCCTGCTGGGGCGAGGGGACATCGGCAGTCACCAGCACGAGCTGGAGTGCGAATTCGCCGTCGCGGGCGGCGATCTCGCGGGCAACAGCCTGCGATGCGGTCGGTGGCTCAGCCGGCGGCGGCGCAGATGCCGGAGCCCCTCCGGCAGGCGCGGCACCAAACGTGCGCTCGACAACCTCGGCCCAGCCCCGGGCAACCTGTTCTGCCGTGACCCTGCCGGCCCCTGTTTGATCGGCCGGGGGCGTGGCCATTTCGCCAGCCACCTGCATGTCCCTGACCGGAACGGTCCTGCTACGGCGGGATGGCTTGACCGAACCGGACGGGCCCGAACGCTTACCTCCGCCGCCGAGCAGCAGGACGAGAGCCGACAGCCCGGCCGAGGCCATGCCGGCCCGCGACCAGACCACGCCAGCCTCGATCCGGGACGGTTCATCCGACGGCGAGGCGCGCGTGACAACGCGGGCCGCCCCCTGATCCGGGGCCGATTCAGCGCTCTGCTGGGTCTTCAGTGTTCGCTCATAGGCGAGTCTTGCCAGATCGACGGCCCGTTCAAGTTCACGCAGCAGCGCTGGCGGCTCCGCCGGAGCGGCAGCGGATTGTGCCGGCGCATCTGTGCCGGCGCGTCGCTCGAGGGCCAGTTCCTGATCCCGCGCAGCCTGCCAGTCGGAACGGGCACTCGAGCCAGCCAGGCGCAAGCCTTCCATCAGCAGCCTGCGGCGCTCGCGCGCCTGTTCGGCTGCCTCCAGATAGGACGGGTGACGGGGCCCGAGCGAGGTGCGAAAACTGGCTTCCTGAGCCGCAGCCTCGTTGTATTGGATGCGCAGACGGTCGATGGCCGGCGAGCGGACGAGATCGGCAATGGCCTCGATGTCCTTGCCGCTGGCAAGCAGCTTCTGGATCTGGTCGGAGCGTGTCTTGGCCTCCAGGCTGGCCGCGCGGGCTCGCGTCAACTGGGCGGCAATGTCGCCGTCCTGGGCGCCGGGCTTGCCCTGGCCGGCCGGCTCGATCCCGTTGCGTGCCCGGAAATCAGCCAGTTTCGCTTCCGCCTCCCGCAACTTCTTCAATGCGTCGTCCCCGAGAGCCGCGGCGCGTGCCCTTTCGGCACCCTGCACACTGCCAGCCCCGGCAACAACCTCATCAACAAATGCCTGCGCCACTGCATTGGCGAGCCGCGCTGCCGTGTCCCCATCCGACGACCGGGCGACGATCTCGATCAGATTGGCTTCACCGGAGCGCCGGGCGCTGATCTGCTCGGCCAGAACACGCAGCAGAGTCTCGTTGCGGTTCTCGGAGCGGTTGTCCTGCGAACGATTGATCAGGTCGAGCACGATGCGTGCCAGCGCCGCCATGCCGGTCGGCCGGGCGTGGATCGATGAATCCTCGGCCAGACGGTCCTTGTCGATGGCCCGCTGGAACGTGGACTTGGCGGTCACCTGCCGCAGATGCGCCGCGATGATCGCAGGATCGACCGGACTGTCGGACCTGCCCGGCCGACCGCCGGCCGGATCGACAAACACCGAAGCGGTGGCAAGGTAGACCGGTGGCATCACCTTGAGATAGGCAAAGGCTCCGGCGAGCGGCAATGCCGCCACCAAGATCATCGCCAGCAGACGACGCCGCAGGCGTGCCAGTGCAGCGCGTGCCAAACCGGAAAGCCGCAGTCCAAGGCTGTCGACCGCAAGTACGGGCGCCAGCGGCCGGATCCGCTTCGGCTCGGAAGCATCCGGACCCGTCTCGGAAGCGTAGCGAATGACCATCACCCTCACCGGATACCAGCTGCTCGAGAACGGTGCCGAAGCTCTCGATGCCAGCCGGTCAAAGAATCAATCGAACCTCGCCGATCATCATCCGCCAAACCTTTATGAAGTGTTTACCGGGGTGCCAATTTGGGGCAGTCCCCGCCTCCCCGCTCGCCCTGACGATCTCCAACCCGCATCGGCATGGGATTCGCACACCGAAGGCTACAATCCAGTTCAGGTGTCCCATGGCGCATCAAATCGAAACACTTGCCGTTGCCGCCGCGTCCCATAAGCGGATTCTGAGCCCGCCGCTGGTCACTTTGATCCGCATCGTCAGCGAAGCGAGTGTTGTCTTTCTTGCCGCCTATGCCAGCGGTGTTGCCTACCACGTCGCGGTCAACCGTTCGCTGGCCTATACCAATCCACAGATGGACCTGGCAGCCACATTCACGGTGCTGTTTGTCCTCATCAGCTTCTATCGGGACGATTACCGTCTCAGCCTCTACCAGAAAACGCGCAAGGCAGCCCAGAGCGTGGTACAGTCCTTCGCTCTTGCCCTGGTCGCCGTCATCGTGCTGGCCTTTGTCACAAAGAGCTCCGAAAGTTTCTCGCGCGGTTCGGTCCTGCTGTTTCTGCCGACCGGACTTGCCAGCCTGATCGGTGCGCGACTGATGATCAGCAAGGCGGTGAGGCGGGTGACCCGATCCGGCTGGGTTTCGGCCGGACGGGTGATGGTTGTCGGATTTGCCGACGAGCTTGACTGGGTCCTGCACAAGGGCTCACCCCAGCGCATGGGGTTTGACGTGATCGGCGTCGAGCAGCTTGCCGACGAGCGTGGCGACCAGCAGCCGATCCCCGGGATCAGGATTGATGCAATCGTCGACAAGGCGCGGTTCCTCAATCCCGACACGATCGTCCTGGCGTTGCCGTGGTCGCGATCGGACCTGATCGAGCAATGCGTGCGGGCCTTCATGAACCTGCCGGCGCGCGTCGAACTCGCCCCCGAGCGCGTGCTCGAACGCTATTCCGAACTGCGCCTTGGCCGCCTCGGCGCCATGCTGACGCTCAATGTGCTGCGCCCGCCGCTTGGGCACGCCGGCCGTGCGACCAAACGCCTGCTCGATATCGTGCTGGCGATGACAGCGCTCCTGCTGCTGGCGCCGCTGTTCGCCGTCGTTGCCCTCTTGATCCGGCTCGACAGCCCCGGCCCGGCGCTGTTCCGCCAGACGCGCTACGGCTTCAACCAGAAGCCCTTCCTGATCTGGAAATTCCGGACCATGCACACCCAGGACAACGGCCCGGTGGTCCAGCAGGCCAGCCGCAACGATGCGCGCATCACCCGGATTGGCAAACACCTGCGCCGGCTGAACATTGACGAACTGCCGCAGCTTTTCAACGTTCTGATCGGCGAGATGTCGCTGGTAGGCCCGCGCCCGCATGCCGTCGCGCACAATCGCTTCTACGAGGGCAAGATCGACCTCTATGCCCGGCGTCACAATGTTCTTCCCGGAATCACCGGCTGGGCACAGGTCAACGGGCTGCGTGGCGAGACCGATGATGCCGCCATGCGGGCGCGCGTCGACCTCGATCTCTACTATCTCGATAACTGGTCCTTAAGTTTCGACCTTATCATCATCGTGATGACCATCCTTTCCAAAAAGAGCTACCGGAACGCCTACTGATCATGCGCACCGTGTATCGCGGATCATCCTCCCAGCGGATAGCCCCGCCTGCCCCGGCGCCGACGTTCGGCTTGCCGGTTGTCGAGGCATCCGGCGAAGTCGATACCAGCCGCTTTGTGACAGGCGTCGCCTATATCTTCGCTGTCCTCTTGGTGCTCAGGCTGCTTTTGACCGATTCGGTGCTCAACCAGTTCATCAACTATACCGGTGAAGGCGGCTTCATCCTCGAGAAGATCCACCCCTGCACCCAGGCGATCGTGCTTCTGCTGTTCATCACGCTTGCCAAGGTCAAGGTGTCGCTGACGCCATCCGAAGCGTTGATCATTCGGCAGATGTGCATCCTGATGGCGGTGATCGTCGCGCTGGTAATGCTGGTCCAGGTCATGGGCCGGCCGATCGCGATCGGCTATCTGCTCGATACCTATATCGGCGCCTGCCTTGTCTGCTTCCTGATGTTTGCTTTGCCGCTCCGGCACAGGCGGATGATCGGCCATGTGATCATGGCCTATCTTGTGGTCAATTCGCTGGTCGCGATCGTCGAGAAGGCCACATCCTTCCGGCTGATGCCCTATCCCTATGTCGAGACCGTGTTCCGGCCGACGGCGCTCACCGCCCATCCCTTGGCAGTCGGCCTGTTCAGCGCGGGCGGCGCCGCGTTTACCCTGGCCACAGGCTGGCGGCCATGGGTGAAGGGACTGGCGCTGCTGGCATTTCTGCTTGGAACGGCAGCCTCGGGAGCGCGCACCGGCCTCATCTTCACCACCCTTTCGATCCTGGGCGCGCTCGTGCTGACCGATGTCGGCGGACAGACCGGAGAGCAGCGGCTGCAGCGGCGGTTGCTGCTGTTCGGGTCCATGGCCTTCGGCGGAGTTCTCTTATTCAGCATTGGCCTGGCTGCCGGATTTCTCGAGCGTTTCGAGGGGGGCTATATCGACGAAAACGCCTCCGCCCGCATCGATGTCTATCAGGTCTTCGACTGGGTGAGCTGGAAAGACATCCTGTTCGGCGCCGACATGCTCGAAATCAAGGCCATGGTGAAAGATCGGCTGGATCTGCTGATCGAAAGCTCGGTCGTGGTGTTCGTATTCCAGTTCGGGCTGTTCGGCGCCATCACCCTTGCAGCCACGATCTTCTGGACCGTCTGGCGGATCTCCTCTGCCTCGGACTGGCGCGGCGTGGTTGCGTCCGTGACCTTCTGCGCGGTGGCGATGAGCAACGACACCCTGTCAGGCAAGCATTTTCACTTTGCGGTCCTGTTCCTGTGTCTGATCGCATTCAGGAACAACAGCCATGACCATCTGGGCAGACGGGTTCGCCCAAACTGGGAGGCATGAAACCATGCTGCGTCCGATTTCCCGACGTGCATTCACCGCCGGCGCTGCGCTCGCGGGATTGGCAGGGCTGGCGTCCGGTCTTTGCGCCAGCGAACCGCGCGCGCCATTCAGGCGTGGCGTCAGCATCCACAACCTGATGAACTGGGGCCAGCTGGAGCCGAACGACAAGACCAGATACCGCTGGCCGCCCTTCGCATCCGTTCATCATCAGTTGCAACCCCAGATCTACGACAATCTGGTGGAGGCAGGGTTCGACTTCGTCCGGCTGACGCTAGATCCCGGCGTTTTCCTGCAGGCTTCCGGCCAACATCGCGCCGATCTCGACGCGCAATTGCTGACTCATGTGAAAAAGTTCCAGGGGCTGGGGCTGGGTGTCATCGTCGATTTCCATCCCAACAGCCAGGTGCCTGACTACGCGCCGGAGAAAATAACCGAAAACGCCAACAGCGCCCTGTTCAAGGATTATGGCGCGATGCTGGAGCGGACCGCGCTGCTGCTCAAGCCATTGACCGGAAGCCGTGTCGCATTCGAACTGATGAACGAACCGCAATGGGGATGGGACGGCGGCACAGCGGCACGCTGGCAGAAGATGCTGGAAATCTGGCACGAACGCGTGCGGAGCGTGGCGCCGGACCTGATGCTGGTGCTGACCGGTGCGCGCGGAGGGAACATCGACGGTCTCAGGCTGATGGATGCCAAACCCTTTGCAGGCAGCAACACCCTCTGGACCTTCCACTATTACGAGCCCTACGAACTGACCCATGCCGGCGTCCATTTCACCGATCCGAAGGCCAGAACGCGGAAGTATTTTTCCGATTTGCCCTATCCGGGCGCCCCGGAGCATCTCGAGGATGCCATGCGCATCATCGCCGGCAACATTGGAGCAGACACCGCCCTGTCGGCGGCGCAGAAGAAAGAACTGACGTCCGAGGCACGCACTGCACTGGCCAAATATCTCGAGGCCCGGCCAGGCCGCAAGACGATCAAGGCCCAATTCGACACTGTGGTGGACTGGGCCAAGCGCAACAACATTGCCAACAACCACATCTTCCTCGGTGAATTCGGCGTCACCCGCACCTATGGCCGCTATCGGGCGTCTCCGCCCGCCCCCCTGAAGAACTGGCTTTCCGACGTACGCGAGGAGGCTGAAGCACGCGGCTTCGGCTGGGCGCTCTGGGTCCTGTCCGGCTATGGCGGGATGTCGTTGATCGAGACCGATGAAAGCGTGCGGTTCGATGGACCGACGCTGGAAGCGCTCGGGCTCAAGGCTGGCTGAACGATCCTGCCGCTGGGGCTCCCCCCTGGCTTCTGCGTCACCGCGTCCGCCGTGCTGGCATTGACCGGCGGCGGGGTTGCGCGCACCTTTGCACCTGACGGAATGGCGGGATCAGGGGAACAGACATGAAGGCGAGTGTGAAATGGGTGGACGGAATGATGTTCCTCGGCGAATCGGGGAGCGGGCATTCGGTCGTGATGGATGGCGCTCCCGAATCCGGCGGGCGCAATCACGGTATCCGCCCGATGGAAATGCTGCTGATCGGGCTTGGCGGTTGCACCGCCTTCGATGTCGTCCTGATTCTCAAGCGCGGGCGTGAGCCTGTCGAAGGCTGCACCATCGAGATCAGCGCCGAAAGGGCCGAGAGCGATCCCAAGGTGTTCACCACCATCCATCTCAACTATCGCGTCAGTGGGCGCGGGCTCAACCCCGCAAAGGTTGAACGGGCGATCGCCCTGTCGAAGGAGAAATACTGTTCCGCATCGATCATGCTGGGCGCAACGGCAACGATGACGCACGAATTTTCCGTTTCCGAAGCCAGGGATCTGATCGGATGACCGCCGCGAATGGATTGATCAGCGCTGCAACGCTGGCACAGCGGCTCGGCAGTGATCTTTCGATCCTCGATGCGCGCAGCGCCTCCATGTTCGAGGCCGGGCATATTCCCGGCGCCATCAACAGCGATTATGCCGCCGATGGCTGGCGGGCGCGCGTCGGAATGGTGCCGGGACTGTTGCCCGGAGTGGAGCACCTCGCGGGCTTGTTCAGCCGGTTGGGACTTGCCCCGACACGGGCCATCATCCTGGTCCCGGCCGGCCAATCGGTGAGCGATCTTTCCGCAACCGCCCGCATGGCCTGGACTCTGGACCTTTGCGGCTATCGGGTTGAAGCCCTGCTTGATGGAGGCATGACCGCATGGATGGCCGCCGGCCTGCCTGTGCAGAAGGGCGCCGTGCAACCAGTGCCGGGCAGCGGAGCCCTGCACATCGATACCAGCACCCGGGCAACGGCAACGGATGTTGCCCAAGCGCTGGCTGACGGTCGAACGACGTTCGTCGATGCCCGCTCCCGATCCTATTTCGACGGGCAGGAAAAGGCACCCGAAGCGCGCGCCGCCGGCCATCTGCCCGGCGCCGTATCGGTCGATTACGCCAGCCTCTACGATCCGGCGCAGCAGCGCCTGAGACCGCGGGCAGAGCTGGCCCGGATTTTTTCGATGCTGCCAACCGACAGGCCGGTGATCAGCTATTGCAACACCGGCCACACGGCAGCGCTGAACTGGTTCGTGCTGTCCCGGGTTCTCGATCGCGCTGATGTCAGGCTCTACGATGGGTCCATGACGGATTGGACGCAGGACGAATCCCGGCCGGTCGTGCGCGGTGGCTGATCGGCGCTTTCCAGAACCGCGGCGTAGCCAGCAACATCGCGGCCGGCATCCTTCCGGGTCACGGCAGGGGCGAGATGGGTCAGTCTGAGCCCAGCCGCCCCGGCCACGGCGCCAAGATAGCCGGCACCATGGGAAAACCTGAGATCGCCACCAAGGGCATAGCCGCCGTCGGGTCCCGCCTGAACGGTGAAGGCGAACAGACCGCCGGGCGCCAATGCAGCGGCGATGGCCCGAAAAAGGTCGCCAAGATCACCAAGATAGACCAGGACATCGGCAGCGATCACCAGATCGTAGCTCTGGCCGGCAGGCAGCATGGCCAGAGCTGCGGTGATGTCGGCCTGGATCAGGCTGCGGTAGTGGCCCCGAGCGGCAGCCTGGGCCAGCATGCCGGATGACAGGTCCACGCCGTCGATCCATTGAACCCGCCCGCCGAGAGCATCGGCCATCAATCCCGTGCCACAGCCCAGATCCAGCGCCTGTAGAAACCGGCAGGGCCGCTGCTGCGCTGCGGTCACTGCCTCCAGCGCCTCCACGAGAATGGCCGGGCCGCGATAGTGGAGCGCACCGACAAGATGGCTTTCGAAGCGGCCGGCATAATCGTCAAACAAGCGGGCGACATAGTCCTGCGGCATGGCTGCCGGAGTCGCGCCGTCGAGCCGGGCCAGCGAAAGGCCTGCGCCAAACACGTCGTCAGGCCGCTGGTCCAGACAGCGTCGATAGGCTGTGCGAGCGCCGTCCACATCGCCCATCCGTTCCAGAGCCGATCCCAGCCCGAACACCGCAGCAGAAAAATGCGGGGCCAAGGCCAAAGCCTGATGGAAGAGATCGGCAGCGGCCGGAGCGTCCCCCTCCTTGAGGCTGGCCTCGGCCCAAAGATACCGGCGGTCGGCGGCCAGATCGCCCGAGGAGTGATCCCGGCTCATGCGCTCTTGTCCTGAAACAGCGGCCCGGGCTGCTTTCCGGCAAGGATGTCGGCAGCAACGCGATCGTGCGGCGAGCGCGCCGGAAAAACCAGGGCAGCCAGCATTCCGGCGCATAGTCCCGCCGCCGTGCCGGCAAGATAACCGGGACCGGATGGCAGATAGCCGGTCCAGAACGCGACGCCGGCGATCAGCGAACTGGCCAGCCCGCACAAGGCTGCGCGCGAATCGGCGCGGCCCCAGCGCGCCAGAATGACCAGTGGCACCGGTACCGCCGCAGCCAGGAACAGGGCAAGCGACGCCAGCGCTCTGGCCAGCTCCCCGTCGACTGCCGGGCGAACCCCCAGCGCTATCATGGCGATCAGCCCCAGCGCTGCCAGCCGTTGCATGGCCAGCCGACCGCTGCCGGTTCCGGTGCGTCCCGTCAGCCGATAGATGATATCGTGGGCGAAGAGTTTGGCGGCCTGATGAACAAGCAGGGCGAACGTTACGACCAGCACCAACGGCAGCGCAAGATCGAAGGCGACGCCGACCATCGTCGGCAGATCGTGCACAGCGGACAGCTGGCGGCCGGAGCCGGGATGGTTGACGGCAAAGCGCGCTTCCGGCACACGCCCGTCCACTATCGAGCCGGAGCAGGCCCGCATGACATCCGGCACGCCGCGCGCAACCGTTCCGCAGATGGTGATCTCGCCACGGTGGCGTTCCGAAAACAGGGCTGCGGGGAGGGATTCGACCGGGGTGGCGGCCAGTCGCTGCATGGCCTGCCGCACGCCGACATCGGACAGGTTGGCAAGAAAGGCCAAAGCCAGCAACACAAGCACCGCAGCCGCATGTCCGGACCGGGCAAGCAGCGGTCTTTGCCCGGTCAGCGCCGTATCAAGCAGCAGCAGAACGCCGATGCCCGCACAGGTCCAGCCGATGAGATCCCCTGCCGACACCGGCGCCTCGGCAAAGCGCATAACCGCAGCTTCCAACACATCGGATCGCGCCTCGGCGGCCAGAGGCAGCAGCGAAGCCTGCGGCAGCAGCCAGCCAAGGGCTACCAGCACACAGGCCACGGCCGCTGCCGCCAGCAATCCGCGCGCCCCGCCAGGGACAACCAGAACCACCGCCAGGCCCG
>DAOMXG010000044.1:0-15180 GCA_035436995.1 Beijerinckiaceae bacterium | reverse complement strand
CGCATCGTCACCCGCCCAAACCCGGCCGCACGAATCATGTCGGCGAACAAGACGGGGCGTGGGAACTTGCGGATCGACTCCACCAGGTAACGATAGCTGTCGGCATCACCCGTCACTGCCTGGCCGACCAGCGGAATGACGTTGAAGGAATAGGCATCGTAAATTCGGTCGAGCACCGGCATGTCGACCGGCGAGAATTCGAGGCAGAGGAACCGGCCGCCGCGCTTGAGGACACGAAAGGCTTCCCTGAGCGCCACATCGATGCGCGGGACGTTGCGGATACCGAAAGCGATCGTGTAGCTGTCAAAGCTCCTGTCGGGATAGGGAAGAGCCTCGGCATTGGCCTCGACAAAATCGATCGCGCCGGCGAAGTCCTGCCTCTCGGCCCGGTCGCGACCCACCGCCAGCATGTCGCCATTGATGTCGAGAACCGTGACGGCCATGCCCGCCCCGCCGGCCTTGAGAATGCGAAACGCCACATCGCCGGTTCCGCCGGCAACATCGAGATGGCGATACGGCCCCTCGCCTCGTGGCGGGCGCAACATCGAGATCATCGCATCCTTCCAGGCCCGGTGAAGGCCGGCGGACATCAGATCATTCATCAGGTCATATTTCTTGGCGACCGAATGAAAGACTTCGTTGACCCGGCCCTGCTTCTCGCCGAGCGGCACATCCTGAAAGCCGAAATGGGTCGACTCGTCCTCGCGGGGCGAAGTGGCAACCCTTGCGGCGGACGGGCGGGCGGCGCGGGCCATGGTGGCTCCTCCTGACTTCGGCGAGAAGCAATAGCGAAACATGGCGGTGAAGGCTATGCGTTCTTGGAGCTATCCTTGACGCGGAGGGACAAGAGGCCATGCCGGAACTGCCGGAAGTCGAAACGGTGCGCCGCGGGCTTGCCCCGGTGCTTGAAGGTCAGCGGCTGGCCTCGGTCCGGATCAACCGGCCGAACCTGCGCTTTCCCTTTGTTCCGCGCTTTGTCGAACGGCTGACCGGCCAGCGGGTAGATCGCCTCAACCGGCGGGCTAAATACCTCATTGCCGATCTCGGCTCGGGCGAGCATCTGATCCTGCACCTTGGGATGAGCGGGCGTTTTGTGGTCGAGCAGATCGATGAGACGCGCCAGCCGGGCGCCTTCCACCAGGCCATCCCCCGTCTTGCCGCCCATGATCACGTCGTGTTCGAAACCGCGGCGGGCGCACGCATTGTCTACAATGATCCACGCCGCTTCGGCTTCATGGTGCTGGTCGAGGCGGGGGCGCTTTGCGACCATCCCTTGCTGGCCGGCCTCGGCATCGAGCCTCTCAGCAACGATTTTCATGCCGGGGCCATCGACCGGCTGTTTGCGGGCAAGGCCGCACCTCTCAAGGCGGCGCTGCTCGACCAGCGGCTGATCGCCGGGCTTGGCAACATCTATGTGTGCGAGGCATTGCACCGGGCAGGGTTGAGCCCGGCGCGGCCAGCCGGAACCCTGAGCGGGGCGAGACGCAGGGCTGCCTGCGCACGCGAGCGTCTCGCTGGCGCGATCCGTGATGTGCTGACCGAGGCCGTGGCCGCGGGCGGCTCTTCCATCAGCGATCATGCGCGCACCGATGGATCGCTGGGCTACTTCCAGCATGCATTCCGTGTGTATGACCGGGAGGGCGCGCCCTGCCCGACGCCCGGCTGCCACGGTCACATCCAGCGGCAGGTGCAGTCGGGTCGCTCGACCTTCTCCTGCATCCGCTGCCAGAAGTAAGCCCCAGCGCCTTTTCGGCTTTTGAAAGAACACGCTCCGCCTTTCGGCTCTTGCCGCGCTCCGCAAGCTCGGCTAGCCAATCCCAGTAACAAGGAGATCCGCCATGGGCCTGAAACCGTCCTACGACAACATCATTGCCGAAACCCATGGCCGCGTCGGCCTGATCCGCCTGAACCGGCCGCAGGCGCTCAATGCCCTCAATTCGGCGCTGATTGCCGATCTCAACCACGCACTGGATGTCTTCGAGGCGGACGAGGCCATTGGCTGTCTGGTTCTGACCGGATCCGAGAAGGCCTTCGCAGCCGGTGCCGACATCAAGGAAATGCAATCCAAGACCTATATGGACGTCTATCTCAGCGATTTCATCGGCCGCTGGGATAACCTTTCGCGCACGCGCAAGCCGGTGATTGCGGCGGTTGCCGGTTTCGCTCTGGGCGGCGGCTGCGAGATTGCCATGATGTGCGATTTCATTATCGCAGCGGAGACGGCGAAATTCGGCCAGCCGGAAATCAAGCTCGGCGTCATGCCGGGCGCAGGAGGCACGCAGCGGCTTACCCGTTATATCGGCAAGTCCAAGGCGATGGATCTGTGTCTCACCGGCCGCATGATGGATGCCGCCGAAGCCGAGCGTTGCGGCCTCGTCTCGCGCATCGTGCCGGCCGATCAGCTGGTCTCCGAAGCCATGAAGGCTGCCGAGACCATTGCCACAATGTCGCTGCCAGCGGTTATGATGACGAAGGAATCGGTCAATCGTTCGTATGAGACGACCCTCGCCGAAGGCATCCGCTTCGAGCGGCGCGTGTTCCATTCCATGTTCGCCACCGACGACCAGAAGGAAGGAATGGCCGCCTTCGCCGAAAAGCGCAAAGCCAGTTTCCGGCATCGCTGACCGCCACCTGCCGGCCGCGATGCGCCAGGGTCCGCTGTCATGATCGAGACCCTTGCCGAGCTTTACGGCCTGCCGCTTGCCAGCGTCGCGGGGCTGGTCGCGGTGTCGTTCACGGCCGCCATGATCGACGCTGTGGCGGGCGGCGGCGGACTCCTCAATGTGCCGGCGTTGATGCTGGCGGGGCTGAACCCGGTTGCAGCAGTGGCCACCAATAAATTGCAGGGCACCGCCGGAGCGATCTCGGCGACACGGTCCTACATGCGGGCGGGGCTGATCGACCGGGTGGCGATGCGGGGAGCGTTCCTCGCCTCCCTGGCCGGAGGCGCGATGGGCGCCGTTTCGGCGCAGATCGTTCCCATCGATGCGCTGCGCACAGGGGTTCCGGTCCTGTTGATCGGCGTTGCCCTGTTCGTTGCGGCCTCGCCCAAGCTTTCCGACGTCGCCTCGCGCGCCAGGCTGGGTCTGATGCCCTATGCGCTCGGCGTGGCGCTGGTCATAGGCTTCTACGACGGGATCTTCGGCCCCGGTGGCGGCACCTTCTATTTCATCTCGCTGGTCCTGCTGCTCGGCCAGGGCGTCACGCGCGCCGCCGGCAACGCCAAGTTCCTCAATCTTGCCAGCAACGCCGGTGCGCTGGGCCTGTTCGCATTTTCCGGCCAGGTCTGGTGGGCACTCGGCCTGACCCTGGGCCTTGCGTCAATGCTTGGCGCCCGTATCGGCGCACGCGCTGCGCTGAAGCGCGGGGCCGGGTTGATCAAGCCGCTGGTGGTGATTGTCTCCATCCTGATGGCGCTGCGCCTACTGGCCGATCCGACGCACCCGATTGGCCAGTGGCTGCGGTCCTGAGGCGGGCAATCCAAGAAAACCCGCCGGCAACCGTTGACGCAGGCCCCTGCCTGTGCCATGGGACCGCCAAGCGCAAACCCGACCGGGTGTGCGCGCTCCTTTTTTGTCTCGACCCGTTGGGATGTGGTCTCGGTTGATGCTCGGCATTTACCGGCAGGTTGTCCCGGAGAAGTAAACAATGGCGAATACCAAGTCTGCCAAGAAGGCCGCACGCCAGGCTTTGCGCAAGACCGAAGTCAACAAGGCACGCCGCAGCCGCACGCGCACCTCGATCCGCAAGGTCGAAGAGGCGATTGCTTCCGGCAACGCCGAAGCTGCGGCAACGGCCCTGCGCGCCGCCGAGCCGGAGATGATGCGTGCTGCCCGCAGCGGCGTGATGCATAAGAATACCGCGTCGCGGAAGGTCTCGCGCCTGACGAAGGCGATCAAGGCGATCAAGGCCTGAAGACCAGCCTGCCTGACCGTTGACAGCCCTGGCTACGGCCGGGGCTTTTTTGTTTTATGGCCCGGGCAAGCACTCCCTGTCCTGCAATCATCGGTTTTCATTCTTGCAAGGACCGCGGCAAGACTGCGGCTTCGCCCTCCCGTCAGCCCACACCTGCAAGCCCGACGCTGGGGAAATGGCGCGGCCAATTCCGCAGCGCGTCCTCCTGATGCCATGATCGGCGCATCCATCAAGACATGAGGGCCTATACTGGCGGAATACACAGCTGAAGTGCACGATTCCGGCGCAATATAGCCTTGGGTTGCTGAAGGCCGCACCGCAGTCAAACACCCGCATGTCGGAACCAATATTGGCGCTGTAAATCCTGAATCTGTGTCAATCCCCAAGAATCGACGCGATGTCACAGTTCCTGTCGTCGGGCCGATTCTGAAACCGAGCGCTCATTTTTTTTGTTGAAATTTCAAGATGTTAGCCGGCAAGAGGCAACACCGGTGAAAATCCGGCGCCGGCAGAGGGCGATCACAATTTGTTACAAGTCTCGTGTTACGCCTCCGAAACATTAAATTTCTCTTAACCGGCCACAGCAGAAAAATCATTGACCTCAACGGTTTAAAACTGGCGCACCGGTCCAGGCTGGCGCGACCTCGGGGCTTGGCCAGAGATCGGCCTCCGAGACCCGGGACAAAAGCAGTTGCGCGCCCTCTTGGGGGCCGCTAACACTCTTTTGGCGGGCAGACGAACGGCCGCCGACACAGCAGCAAAAGCAAGGCATTGACAGACCCTCCTTGAGGCCTGGCAGTCTTGCTTGCGCCTATGATCAGCTCAGAAGGCATTGCTTGTGCAACAGGCATGGTTCTGTGCGTGCTTGTTTGGGGTAATACAGATTTTTCGTAGGAAAAACTCTTTCTGTAATCAGAAAGGGCGCGGGATCAATGCGAGGGTGAAATGAACTATGCTCGGATAACCTATATTCTTTTATCCGGGACTGATGGCGCTCCGGACAATGGACTTGACTGGCTGGCGTGATGACGCCGGATTGAATTCCTCGCTGGTGGCGGACCAAACAGGGGTTGCTGCCGGCTGATGATCTTCTCAGAATTGGGTTGCCTGATGTTTGCCGAAAAGACACCCGTAGCACTGCCTGCCGCCGCTGGAGCCTCCGAGGTCGAGCCGCATGGAGCCGACACCGTCTGGGGACGGGTTCGCGCCCGTCTGCGCGCCGAACTTGGCGAGGACATTTTTACCTCATGGTTCGCCCGGCTTGATCTGGTTTCGATCGCCGATGGAGTGGCTCATCTGTCGGTTCCGACGCGGTTTCTGCGCAGCTGGCTGCATGGTCACTATATCGACCGCATTGAGGCAATGTTCGCCGAAGAGCGCGATGATGTGCGCAAAGTGTCGATCGCGCTGCGCGAGGCGGGCCAAAAAGTTGTTCTGGCGCGCATTTCTCCCGCAAGTCCGCCTGCCGGTGGGCCATCGAGCGCCCCTGCAGCGGCCGATGTCGTTGTGGCGGCAACCCCGCCTGGGGCGACGCCAACACGGGCTCAGGATTATTTCGAGAGTTCGCCGCTGGATCGTCGCCTGGTGTTTTCGACCTTCCATATCGGCCGATCCAATATTCTTGCCCATTCGGCGGCTCTCCAGGTCGTTCAGGCCGCACCAGCGGACATGCCGGTCTACAATCCCCTGTTCGTTCATTCGGCCGTCGGACTTGGCAAGACGCATCTGTTGCAGGCCACGGCCCAGGCGGTGGCGGCCAATGGCCGCCGGGTGATCTATCTGACGGCCGAAAAATTCATGTATGGCTTTGTTGCGGCCCTGCGCAGCCAGACGGCGCTGGCCTTCAAGGAAACGCTGCGGGCCATCGATCTCTTGGTCATTGACGATGCCCAGTTTCTCAACGGCAAGCAGGTGCAGCAGGAATTCTGCCACACGCTGAATGCATTGATCGATGCCGGCAAACAGGTGATCGTGGCGGCCGACCGCAGTCCGGCGGATCTTGAATCGCTCGATGAGCGGATCCAGTCACGGCTGGCCGGCGGACTGGTCGTCGAAATCGGCGCGCTGGATGAGGCGCTGCGGCTCAAGGTGCTGGAATCGCGGATCCAGACCGCCCGGATGCGGCTGCCGGGTTTTGCCATTGCGCCGGATGTCATCGCCCATGTCGCGCAATTGGTTACGGCCAATGGCCGCGATCTCGAAGGAGCGGTCAACCGGTTGCTCGCCCATGCAACCCTGTCAGGCGGCCCCCTCGACAAGGAAGGGGCGGAGCTGGCCATCCGCGATCTGATCCGCACCCATGAACCCAAGAAGGTCAAAATCGAGGATATCCAGAGGCTGGTCGCCAATCACTATAACGTCAGCCGTGCCGACATCCTGTCGTCGCGCCGCACGGCGACGGTGGTTCGCCCCCGCCAGATCGCCATGTATCTGGCCAAGCTGCTGACCTTGCGCTCGCTGCCGGAAATCGGCCGCCGGTTCGGTGGCCGCGATCACACCACCGTGCTGCATGCGGTTCGCAAGATTGACGGGCTGGTGGCGCGCGATACCTCGCTGGCCGGAGAGATCGACCACCTCAAGCGTATGTTGCAGGAGTGAACGGGTCCGTTGCCGGTCTGGCACTGCCTTTGACGCGGTAATCCCCAGCCAAGACAGGATCCGCTCTTGCAACCGGGCGCAAGAGACGGCATCGTCCTGCACCCTTGCCGGGATGCTGCCTCGGCTGGCATGGGCAGGTTTGTAGGACGGTTGGCATGAAGGTTACGATCGAACAGGCAGCGCTGCTGAAAGCGCTGGGACATGTGCATCGCGTTGTCGAGCGCCGCAACACCATACCGATCCTGTCGAATGTGCTGATCCGCGCCGAGGAACGGCGGTTGCAGCTCAAGGCAACGGATCTCGATATCGAGGTCACCGAGGTGATCGAGGCCGATGTCAGCCAGGCCGGCGCCACCACCGTGCCGGCGCATGTGCTGCATGATATCGTGCGCAAGCTGCCGGACGGGGCGCAGGTCTCGCTTGAGCAGACCGGCGACACGGGACAGCTGCTGCTGCGCTCCGGGCGCTCGCGCTTCGTGCTGCAATCACTGCCGGCCGGTGATTTTCCTGATCTTGCCGCTGGCGTATTGTCGCATGCCTTCGATGTTCCGGCTACGGAGTTGCGCCGGCTGATCGAAAAGACCCAGTTCGCCATCTCGACCGAAGAGACGCGCTACTATCTCAACGGCATCTATCTGCATTGCGTTGCCGGTGAGGCGGGAGCTGTGCTGCGTGCGGTGGCAACCGACGGTCATCGTCTCGCCCAGGCGGATACGCCGGCACCGGCCGGAGCTTCCGGCATGCCTGGCGTCATCGTGCCGAAAAAGACCGTTGCCGAAATCCAGAAACTTCTGGCCGAGGCCAGCGGCGAAGTGAAGGTGGAACTGTCGAGCGCCAAGGTCCGCTTCACCACAGGGTCGGTCGTGTTTACGTCCAAGCTGATCGACGGCACATTCCCCGATTATGCCCGGGTCATCCCCACCCGCAACGACAAGCGCCTGACGGTGGAGCTTGCCGAATTTGCCGGCTCTGTCGATCGCGTCTCGACGATTTCATCCGAACGCGGGCGGGCGGTGAAACTGGCATTGGCCGACGGCAAACTGACCTTGTCGGTCAACAATCCCGATGCCGGCCAGGCGACCGAGGAACTGTCCGTCGACTATGGCGAAACCCCGCTTGAGATCGGGTTCAATGCCCGCTATCTGCTCGACATCACCCAGCAGCTTGATGGCGACACCGCGCTGTTCAAGCTGGCCGAGCCAGGCTCGCCGACGCTGATCCAGGATCGCGAGGGGGCGCCGACGCTGTATGTGCTGATGCCGATGCGGGTGTGAGCCGCGCCCTGCCGTCGCACGGCTCCGCCGGGAAGCCGAGGTTGATTGCATGCCGATAGCCTGCCGCATCCGCCGGCTGCACCTGTCCGATTTCCGTACCTACACCGCCTCCGAAATGGAGGTCGGCAGCGCATTGGTTGCGCTGGTTGGCGACAACGGCGCCGGCAAGACGAATGTGCTTGAAGCCCTGTCGTTGCTGGCGCAAGGCCGCGGCCTGCGCCGTGCCGATCTGGCCGACATGGCCCGGCGCAGCGGCGACGGCAGCTTTGCCGTGGCTGTCGAGGCGGAGGGTGGGCTTGGTCCCTGTCATCTGGGCACCGGGGTCATTGCCGGAGAGACAGGGCGCCGCAACCGCATCAATCGCGAGCCGGCCAGTTCCCCCATCGCCTTTGCCGATCATTTGCGCATTGTCTGGTTGACCCCCGATCAGGACGGGCTGTTCCGCGCCGCAGCCGGGGAACGGCGCCGGTTTCTCGATCGGCTGGTGCTGGCGGTCGATCCTGCTCACGCCGCAAGGGTCAGTGCGCTCGAACGGGCGCTCAGGGCGCGCAACCGGCTTCTCGAAGAGTTTGCGCCCGATCGTCACTGGCTTGATGCGGCTGAACACGAGGTCGCCGAAATCGCGGTCGCGGTTGCCGCCGCACGCCGCGAGACGGTTGATCGCCTCGCCCATCTGATTGCCACAGGCCGCGACGAGGCTTCGGTGTTTCCCTACCCCGTTCTGACCTTGGAAGGGGCGCTGGAGGAGCGCATCGCAGCCGAGCCTGCCAGCGCTGTCGAGGATTGGTATCGCGCCGAACTTGCGGCGGGCCGGGCCCGCGACAAAGCTGCGGGCAGGACGCTCACCGGGCCGCAAGCCAGCGATCTGGCGGTGCGGCACGGACCCAAGGATATGCCGGCGAGGCTGTGTTCGACCGGCGAGCAGAAGGCCCTGCTGATCGCGCTGGTTCTCGCTCACGCCCGGCTGGTCACGGCCATGACCGGCATGGCACCGATCACCCTGCTCGACGAGGTTGCAGCCCATCTTGATCCCGGCCGGCGGCGTGCGCTGATCGGTGCGCTCGGCGCGCTCGGCGGGCAGGTCTGGCTGACCGGCGCCGATCCTTCGCTGACCGATGATCTTCACGCGAGTGCCGATTGTTTTGCCGTGACACCGGGTCACATCATGCCTATCGTTGCATCATGACGCTGTCCGGCTTTGCTCTTTACATATCGGTCTATTTTGCCGCCGTCGCCTCACCCGGACCGGGAATTGCGCTGGTTCTTGCCCGCGCCATGGGCAAGGGCCTGGATCGTGTCGGCTGGTTCGTCGCCGGCTTCGCTCTCGGGGATACGGTGCTGTTTGTCCTCGCCGCCTCGGGGCTGGCGATCATCGCACAGACGTTCGAGGATGTATTCCTGATCATCCGTTATCTGGGCGCGGCCTATCTGATCTACCTCGCCGTCAAGATCTGGCGCGCGCCGGCGACCGCCATCGACATCACGGCAGAGACTTTGCGCGAGACGCCGGTGCAGGCCTTCCTGTCGAGCTTCCTTTTAACCCTCGGCAATCCCAAGCCGATCATGTTCTTCCTCTCGATCATGCCGCTCGTCGTCGATCTCAAGTCGCTGACGGCGGAGACCTTCCTGATCCTCGGCCTTGCCAACATCGTCGTGATCGTGCCGGTGATGCTTGCCTATGCATTGTTGGCCGACCGGACGCGGCGGCTCTTCCGCTCGCCGGAGGCCGTGCGCCGCATCAATCGCACCACCGCCGGCGTCATGGCCGGAACAGCGCTGGTGATGGCGACACGATGATGTGAATGACGCCGTGAAACTGACGCGCCAAACGGCTATATTCCATTTTCGAATCAATGGACTGAAAGCTGATATCTGATGGCCGAGACGCCGCGCGACACTTCGAACGACAATGACTACGGCGCCGATTCCATCAAGGTCCTCAAGGGCCTCGATGCGGTGCGCAAGCGCCCCGGCATGTATATCGGCGATACCGATGACGGTTCGGGCCTGCACCATATGGTCTACGAGGTGGTCGACAATGCGATCGACGAGGCACTCGCCGGCCATGCCGATATCGTGACCGTGACCCTCAATCCGGACGGTTCCTGCACCGTCACCGACAATGGCCGCGGCATTCCGACCGATATTCACCCCGGCGAAGGGGTTTCGGCGGCGGAAGTGATCATGACCCAGCTGCACGCCGGGGGCAAGTTCGACCAGAATTCCTACAAGGTGTCAGGCGGTCTGCACGGCGTCGGCGTTTCGGTGGTCAATGCTCTGTCGAAATGGCTGAAACTGAAGATCTACCGCAACGACCAGTCGCACGAGATGGAATTTTCGCATGGCGATGCCGTAGCGCCCCTGAAGGTGACCGGCCAGGCAATCGGCAAGAAGGGCACGGAGGTCACCTTCCTCCCCAGCCTCGAAACCTTCAAGGGGGTCACCGAGTTCGACTACGGCACGCTTGAACACCGTCTGCGCGAACTCGCCTTTCTCAATTCCGGTGTACGCATCGTTCTGACCGATCGTCGCCATGCCGACGTCAAGCGCGAGGAAATGCTTTACGAGGGCGGGCTTGAGGCCTTCGTCCGCCATCTTGATCGCACCAAAACGGCGCTGATCCAAAAACCGGTGATGATCCGCCGCGATCAGGATGGCATCACCGTCGAGGCGGCGCTGTGGTGGAACGACAGCTACCACGAGAATGTGCTGTGCTTCACCAACAACATTCCGCAGCGCGATGGCGGCACGCATCTCGCCGGCTTCCGCGGTGCATTGACCCGGCAGGTCACCGGTTACGCCGAAAGCTCCGGCATTTCGAAGAAGGAGAAGGTCTCGCTGACCGGCGATGATTGCCGCGAGGGGCTCACCTGCGTGCTGTCGGTCAAGGTGCCTGATCCGAAATTCTCGTCCCAGACCAAGGACAAGCTGGTTTCGTCCGAAGTGCGTCCAGTGGTGGAAAGCGTGTGCAACGAGGCGCTGTCCATATGGCTGGAGGAAAATCCGGCCGAAGCCAGGACCGTGGTTGGCAAGGTGGTCGAGGCAGCCGCTGCCCGCGAGGCCGCCCGAAAGGCGCGAGAACTCACCCGGCGCAAGGGCGCGCTCGACATCGCCTCGCTGCCGGGCAAGCTGGCGGATTGTCAGGAGCGCGATCCGTCGAAATGCGAGCTGCTGCTGGTCGAGGGCGATTCGGCCGGCGGCTCGGCCAAGCAGGGCCGCGACCGGCTCTATCAGGCCGTGCTGCCCCTGCGCGGCAAGATCCTCAATGTCGAGCGCGCGCGTTTCGACAAGATGCTGTCAAGCCAGGAAATCGGCACGCTGATCACCGCGCTCGGCACCGGAATCGGGCGCGAGGAATTCAACGTCGACAAGCTGCGTTACCACAAGATCATCATCATGACGGACGCGGATGTGGATGGAAGCCACATCCGGACCCTGCTTCTGACGTTCTTCTTCCGCCAGATGCCGGAAGTCATCGAGCGTGGACATCTCTACATCGCCCAGCCGCCGCTGTTCAAAGCAACGCGCTCCAAGTCCGAACAGTATCTCAAGGACGAACGGGCGCTGGAGGAATACCTGATCTCCGGCGGCATCGAGGGGGCCGTGCTCAAACTGGCCAATGGCGAGGAACGGGCCGGGCCGGACCTGCGCCGTTCGATCGACGAGGCGCGGCTGATCCGCCAGATCATGAGCGGCCTGCACAGCCGTTATGATCGGGGGATCATCGAGCAGGCGGCGATCGCCGGTGCGCTGCGTCCGGTCAACGAGGACGAAACATCTGCAATGCAGGCGCTGGCAACCGTGATCGCGCAGCGGCTCGACATTCTGGCCGATCCGCTCGAACGGGGCTGGCAGGGAGACGTCAGGCACGATTCGCTGGTCTTTTCACGCATGGTGCGCGGTGTGAAACAGGCAGCCGTCCTCGATGCGTCGCTGCTTGCCTCCGCCGAAGCACGCCGGCTCAACGAGCGCTCCAGCTCGCTGTCCGAGAGCTATGGCGCGCCGGCAATGCTGATCCGCAAGGGGGATGAAAGGCCGATTTCCGGCCCGCTTGCCCTGTTCGATGCCATCACCGGCACCGGGCGCAAGGGGGTCACCCTGCAGCGTTACAAGGGCCTGGGCGAGATGACCGCCCAGCAATTGTGGGAGACGACGCTGGATCGCAATGTCCGTTCGCTGCTGCAGGTGAAGATCAAGGAAGTCGATGCCGCCGACAACGTTTTCGTCAAGCTGATGGGCGATGTGGTGGAGCCGCGGCGCGAGTTCATCCAGGACAATGCGCTGAACGTCGCCAATCTCGACATCTGATCGCGTCCGGCGGCTGCGGGTGCCGGGTTCATTCGTCAAAGCGTTTGTCCGAGCGGGCGCGCTTGACGCCGCCCCGCCCTTTCTTTGTCGTCAGCCGCCGCTCCACCGAAGCCTTGGTCGGCCTGGTTGCCCGGCGCTTCGGCGGGGGCGGGGCTGCCGCCTCGCGGATGAGGCCGGCAAGACGGTCGAGAGCATCCTGCCGGTTCATCTCCTGGGTGCGGAACCGGTCGGCGGTGAGCACCAGAACGCCGTCCTTGGTCAACCGGCGGCCCGCCAGCGTCATCAGCCGCACCGCCACGGCATCCGGCAAGCCACGCGAACGGCGCACATCGAAGCGAAGCTGGACGGCGGTTGCCACCTTGTTGACATTCTGACCGCCCGGGCCGGAGGCGCGCACGAAGCTGATCTCGATATCGCTGTCATCGATCACGATATCCTTGCTGATCTCAAGCATGACGTTTCAATAGCCCTTTGACCGATCGACCGGATGTATCAACGGCCGCCCGGCCTCGAAAGCCGAAATCTCGGCCAGAATGGCGGCGCAGACCGCATCGGGCATCGAATCGGCGGCAACATGCGGGGTGACGATCACGTTCGGCAGATCCCAGTACGGGCTGTCGACCGGCAGCGGCTCGACCGTGAACACATCGAGCGAGGCGGCGCGCAGTCGGCCGTCCTCAAGGGCGGCGATCAGATCGGCGTCCTGCACCGTGTCGCCGCGACCGGCATTGATGAAGGCGGGCGCACCGAGCGGGCCGGGGTTCCTGAGGCAGCCGATGAGTGCCGCGTCGATCAAACCTCGGGTTTCAGGGGTTGAAGGCAAGAGATTGACCAGAATGTCGGTCGCAGCCAGAAATGCCGGCAATCCTGCGGCGCCGGCATGGATCGGGATCGGCGCATCCGGCGCCGGCGAACGCCGCCAGCCAATCACCTGAAAGCCGACCGCCTTGAGCGCCGTTGCCGCCGCAAGACCCATTTCCCCTGCTCCGAGAATGCCCACCGTGACCTCGCGGGCCGCCGGCTGGTGGCGCGGACGCCAGCGCCGCTCCTGCTGACTGGTCTGGTAGTTGGTCATCTGGCGCAGATGCATGAGCGCATGCAAGGCCACGTATTCGACCATGCGACCGGTCAGGTCCGGATCGACAATGCGGGTCAGCGGCACATCGGGCGGCGGGGCGGCCGCCATAACATTGTCGACCCCCGCACCGGGGCACAGGATCAGCAACGGCTTGGGAATGATGCGGAAGAGATCAGCCGGCGGGCGCCAGCAGGACAGGTAGAATCTGTCAGGCAGGGTGTCCTTCACCTCGGCCAGCGACAGGACCGGGCGGTCCGGCGCGGCCGCGCGGAAGCGGGCCAGCCAAGGCGCCTCGTCCCAGCGGGTATAGGACAGGATCAACGGTGGCTTTGCCTTGGACATGATGACTCCGGCTCGCAGCGGCATTGCTGTCATGGTAACGTCGAACCCCTGAGGGAGACAATCGATGGATCGCGCCACACTTGCCCGCCGCATCGATCAGGGACGCGGACTGGAACCTGCCGATCTGGTCATCAAGAACGGCCGCTTTCTCGATCTGGTGAGCGGCGATCTGGTTGCTTCCGACATTGCGATCTGTGGCCAAACCATTGTCGGCACGCATGGCGCCTACGAGGGGCGGAGCGTGATCGATGCCGCCGGTCGGATCATTGTGCCCGGTTTTGTCGATACGCACACGCATGTCGAATCCTCGCTGCTGACCCCGCAGGAGTTCGATTCCTGCGTCCTGCCCTACGGTGTCACCACCGTGATCTGCGATCCGCACGAAATTGCCAATGTGATCGGGGCAGAGGGGATCCGCTACTTTACCGCCAGCGCCGAGACCCTGGTGATGGACCTGCGAATCAACCTTTCGTCCTGCGTGCCGGCAACACATCTGGAAACCGCAGGCGCCCGGCTCGACGCCGCCGATCTCGTCGCGTTGCGCAACCATCCCAAGGTCATCGGCCTGGCCGAATTCATGAACTTTCCCGGCGTCCTGTTCAAGGATGCGGGCTGCCTTGACAAGCTGGCGGCCTTTGCCGGCGGGCATATCGACGGCCATGCGCCCCTGCTCAGGGGCAGGGACCTGAACGGCTATCTGGCGGCCGGCATCCGCACCGACCACGAATGCACGACTGCGGCGGAGGCGCGCGAGAAGCTGTCCAAGGGAATGAACATCCTGATCCGCGAAGGATCAGTCTCCAAAGACCTGCATGCGCTGGCCGAGATCCTGACCGAGCGAACCGCCCCGTTCTGCGGCTTCTGCACGGATGACCGCAATCCACTCGATGTCGCCGAGGAAGGCCACCTCGATTTCATCATCCGCACCGCAATCGCACTGGGCGTGCCGCCGCTTGCCGCCTACCGGGCCGCCTCCTGGTCAGGTGCGCGGATCTTTGGCTTCAACGATCGCGGGCTGATCGCGCCGGGATGGCGGGCCGATCTGGCGTTGATCGACGCGCTGGAGAGCTGCCGCGTCTCCGATGTTGTCGCTGCTGGCCGGCTGGTAGGGCCGGACCTGTTCGCCGCCCGCCGGCCGGTCGAGCCGGTCGGTCGCCATTCGATGAAGGCACGCGCCGTCGCCGCGGCCGATTTCCGTCATCCTGCGCGCCAGGGGGCCACACCCGTCATCGGTGTCATCCCGGGCAAGATCATCACCGACCGTCTCACACTTGCCTTGCCGATCCGCGATGGGGCGACCGGATGCGATCTGGATCAGGACGTGATCAAGGTCACCGTCATTGAGCGGCATGGCCGGTCGGCGCCCGGCGAAGGCATCGGGCGCGGATTTGTCAAAGGTTTTGGCATGAAACGAGGCGCCATTGCCTCGTCCGTCGGCCATGACAGCCACAATATCTGTGTGGTTGGCGCCGACGATGCCGATATAGCCGTGGCCGCGAACCGGCTTGGCGAAATCGAGGGCGGATTTGTGGTTGTGGCCGGCGGCCAGGTGCTGGCCGAGCTTGCCCTGCCGGTCGCCGGCCTGATGAGTCTTGCCGGCCGGACGGTCGTGCATGACCGGCTGGTCGCGCTGCGCGGCGCCGCCCGCAGTCTCGGCGTCACGCT
>DAOMXG010000043.1:0-15217 GCA_035436995.1 Beijerinckiaceae bacterium | reverse complement strand
TGATGCGCATTGCCGATCCCGGAGATCGGGAGGGAAAGGCGGCCATCACGCGCTATCGCGTTCTGGCGGCCGGCGATGGCCTCAGCCTGGTTCAGTTCGAGCCGCAGACCGGCCGCACCCATCAGATCCGCGTGCACAGCGCAGCCCTGGGCTGTCCGATCGCCGGCGATGTTCTCTACGGAGGAGATCGGGCGCGGGCGCTGGCCCGGCAGCTGCAACTGCACGCGCGACAGATCGTTCTGCCCTCGCGTGAGGGCGTGGCTGCGGTCACTGTGACGGCGCCGCTGCCTGACCATATGCGGGCGCTGGTCGGCCTGATCGGGCTTGATCCGGATGCGATCCTTGTGGAACCAAAAGCATGACCCGGCCGGAGGCGCGTCAATCCGTTGCGGTGGATGCCCGCGATTTTGCCGTGCGCGCGATCAGCGATGTCGTGCGCCGACGCCTGCCACTCGACGATGTGCTTGACCGGTTCAGCAAGGATCCGGTGTTCGAGGCGCTTGCTCCGGCCGATCGCGGGTTGGCACGCGCCATCGCCGTGGCGACGATCAGGGGGCTCGGCTATCTCCAGCATTGTCTCGACGAGCGACTCAAGGACGGCCTGCCGCCGCAGTCCGGCCCGTTGCAGCCGCTGCTGCTGGCGGGGCTGGCGCAGCTATTGTTTCTTGACGTACCCGATTATGCCGCCGTGGATACCACGGTCGCCAAGCTCAGGGCCGATCGGATCGGCCAGCGCTATGCCGGACTGGCCAATGCCGTGCTGCGCGGCGTGGCGCGCGACAAGGCGGCGCTGCTGGCCCGACTCGATCCGCTGACCCACAATACCCCGGAGTGGCTGGCCGCACGCTGGCGCCGGCATTACGGCGAAGACGTCGCCCGTTCGATCGCGGCCGCGCATCTGGTGCCCCCGCCCATCGACCTTACTGTGCGGGCCGACGCCATCACCTGGGCCGAGAGGCTGGGCGGAGTGCGGCTGCCAACCGGCAGCCTGCGCCTCAACAGCGGGCAACGCGTGCCGGATCTGCCCGGATTTTCCGAAGGGGCATGGTGGGTGCAGGATGCAGTGGCAGCGCTGCCGGCACGGTTGCTCAGGGTTGAACCGGGCCAGCGCGTTCTTGATCTGTGTGCGGCGCCGGGTGGCAAGACCGCCCAACTGGCTGCCATGGGTGCGCGGGTCGTTGCCGTTGATCGTTCGCCGCAGCGGCTCAAGCGCCTGGAAGCCAATCTGGCGCGGCTTGGTCTTGCGGCCGAAGTGCATGCCGCCGATGGCGGGGCGTTTTCACAGGGAGGTTTTCAGCGCATCCTCCTAGATGCTCCGTGTTCGGCGACCGGGACCATCCGGCGCCATCCCGATGTTGCCTGGAACAAGACACTGGCTGATCTTGCCGCGCTGATCGCTGTGCAGCGCCGGCTTGTCGATCATGCCTGGACGCTGCTGGAGCCCGGAGGCGTGCTGGTCTATGCGACCTGTTCGCTCGAACCGGAAGAGGGCGAGGAGCAGATCGCCCGATTCCTCGCCGACCACAGCGATGCCGAGCTTGATCCGATCGGCGCAGCAGAGGCTGGTGATTGTGCAGAAATGATCACAGCAGGCGGATTGATGCGCGCCTTGCCCTGCCATCTTGGCACTTTTGGCGGCTGCGACGGATTTTTTTCGGCGCGGTTGCGGAAGCAGCGGCCTTGACGAGTGCCCATTCCATCAACTCAACTCCGGCCACGGGCGGCAGCAAGGGGTTGCCAAGGGGGTGCAATGACAAAGAGGACGGGGCTTTGACCATCGGACTGGGCACGCCGCGTCCTCCGGCGTCCGGTGGCATGCGCGGGCGATTCGGCCTCGGCACGCTCTGGCGCAATTTCCGGCTGAAAGTGCCGGAACGGCTGCTGATCGCACCGCAAGAGATCGAAACGGGCGATCCTACCGTGGCCCGCGACATCTACGCCGGCAGCTATACGCTGGCCGGTCGAACCGTGCTGACACGCGGCCAGTCACCGTTTTCGGTGGAGGCGCCGCATCCTGCCTGGCTGCGGGAATTGCACAGTTTTGCCTGGCTGCGGCATTTCAACGAATCGGAAGAACCGGTGATCCGTGTGCATGCGCGCGCGCTGGTCGACGACTGGTTGCTCAACCCGACCCTAGCCCAGCGACCGGCAGCCCAGCGCAGTGATGTGCTCGCTCATCGCATGACCGCATTTCTGGTCAATGCGCCGCTGCTGCTGACCGGCGCCGATCACGATTTCTATGTCCGGTTCATGCGGGCGCTGGCCGGGCAGGCCAAAGCGCTGGAGCGGGCGGCCGAGCGGGATCGCGATTGGATAGCCCGCGCTGAAGCCGCCATTGCCTTTGGTCTTTATGCGCTTTGCGCGCTGACCCCGGAACGGACACTCAAGCGGGCCGTGCGGTTGCTCGAACGCAGCTTGTCGATGGTTCAGGCCGGCGACGGCGGCCCCGTCGACCGCAATCCGAATTCGGCGCTTGTCCTGCTGGCGATGCTGTTGCCGCTGCGCACCGCCTTTTCAGCCCGGAACAACAGGCCGCCACCCGTTCTGGAAACGACCATCGACGGGCTGCTGAGATTTCTGATGTTCCTGCGTCATCCCGGCAACGACATCGCGCTGTTCAACGGGATGAGCGCAAGCCAGCTCACTGTGATCGGTTCTCTGATACAGTTTCTCGATTCCACGTCCGAGTCCTTCCCGGTGACGGGCATGTGCGGATATCACCGGCTGGCCGTTGGCCGCTCCGTGGTGCTGGTCGATGCCGGTCCGTGCCCGCCGAGCGGAATGACGGCCCGCTTCCATGCCGGTGCAACATCGTTTGAACTGTCCTCCGGCCATGAGCGTATCGTCGTCAATTGCGGGGCGGCTCCGGCGGGGCTGGCGGGAATGCGTGAGGCCTTGCGGGAGACGGCCGCCCATTCGACGCTTGATCTGGAGGGGATTTCGCGGCTGAGCTTTTCGGATGCGTTGACCGCCGACGGGGAAGCTGAACGCCGCGCGAGCGCACGCCAGCGGGCGCCGGCGGTGGAACGACGGGTGGAAGCGGACGGCGACAGTGTCGATATGACGGATCGCTGCTATGAAGCCACGCACGGACTGGTCCATCGGCGGCAACTGACCCTGACGGCTGAAGGCAGCTATCTGTCCGGGCGCGATAGCCTTATTGGCCTGTCGGCCGGAGGTGGGGTGCGGGCCACGGCAAGGCTTCGTTTCCATCTGCATCCGCAGGTCCGGGCTTTCCTTTCCGGGGATGGTCGTGCGGTGGAAATTCAACTCGCAAGCGGCGAAAGCTGGACGTTCAGTGCCGGCGGTCGCAGTCTCGCCCTCGAAGACAGCATCTTTTTCGGCGGGCTGGCCTCGCAGCGTCGCTGCCAGCAGATCACCGTTGCCCTCGACGGCAATGAGCCTGAAGTGGTCTGGAGTTTTGCCCGGCGATCGGGCGGGCGGTTGGTGATGAGCTAGCCTTGTCCAGGCGGCGCTTGGTTCTTCGTAATCTAGCGGTTGGTCTGATGGCGTTGCATGGATTTAAGTGCTAGGGCCGGCCATCCTCAGAAACCAGCCCGGCCCAGTTCCGATGCCCCAGACCCTGCGCCCCCTCCGTCGAGCCCTCATTTCCGTCTCCGACAAGACCGGCCTGGCCGAACTTGGCCAAGCGCTCGGCCAGCGCGGCGTGACGCTTGTTTCCACCGGCGGCACCTATCAGGCGCTCAAGGCGGCCGGCTGTGCCGTCACCGAAGTTGCTGACATTACCGGGTTTCCGGAAATGATGGACGGGCGGGTCAAGACCCTGCATCCCAAGGTGCATGGTGGCCTGCTCGCCCAGCGCGGGCATCCCGAACACGAAGCCGCGCTGCTTGCCCACGACATTCCGCCGATCGATCTTTTGATCGTCAATCTCTATCCGTTCGAAGCGACGGTTGCGGCCGGCAAGGCCTATGCCGATTGCATCGAGAATATCGATATCGGCGGACCGGCGATGATCCGTGCTGCGGCCAAGAACCACCAGGATGTGACGGTCATCGTCGACGTCGCGGATTTTGCCGCTCTCATCGCTGAACTGGACGCCCAGAACGGGGCGACCTCCTTTGCCTTCCGCCAGATGCTTGCGGCCAAGGCCTATGCACGCACGGCGGCCTATGATGCGGCGATCTCCACCTGGTTCGCTGCCGAACTCGAAGATCGGACCCCGACCTATGCGGCTATCGGCGGCCGGCTGGTCGAGCGCATGCGCTATGGCGAAAATCCGCATATGGCGGCGGGCTTCTACCGCGCCGGTGAAAGCCGCTTTGGCGTCGCCACCGCGCGGCAGGTGCAGGGCAAGGCGCTGTCATTCAACAACATCAACGATACCGATGCGGCCTTTGAACTGGTTGCGGAATTCGACCCCCGGCGCACGGCTGCGGTGGCGATCATCAAACACATGAACCCGTGCGGTGTGGCGGAAGGCGCTTCGCTGCTCGACGCCTACCAGCGGGCGCTGCGCTGCGATCCGGTCTCTGCCTTCGGCGGGATCGTTGCGCTCAACCGCACGCTGGATGCCGACGCGGCACGGTCAATCGTCGAGATCTTCACCGAGGTCATCATCGCGCCCGATGCCAGCGACGAGGCGATCGCACTGATCAAGGCAAAAAAGAACCTGCGGCTGTTGCTGACCGGGGGCCTTCCCGATCCGCGCGCCGAAGGGCGGATGATCCGCAGCGTGGCCGGCGGGTTCCTGTTGCAGGATCGCGACAATGCCGTTGTCGATGACATGAATCTCAAGGTTGTCACCAGGCGCGCGCCGAGCGAACGCGAACTCATGGATCTGAAGTTCGCCTTCCGTGTTGCCAAGCATGTCAAGTCGAACGCCATCGTCTATGCGAGGGACGGGGCGACGGTCGGCGTCGGCGCCGGGCAGATGAGCCGGGTCGATTCGGCGCGAATCGCCGCCTGGAAGGCGGATGAAGCGGCCAAGGCGGCCGGGCTTTCGGAATCGCTGGCCAAGGGTTCGGTCGTCGCCTCCGATGCCTTCTTCCCGTTTGCCGATGGCCTGCTTGCCGCTGCTGCGGCCGGGGCGACGGCGGTGATCCAGCCGGGTGGCTCAATGCGCGACAACGAGGTGATCGCCGCCGCCGACGAGGCTGGCCTTGCCATGGTGATGACGGGTATCCGTCATTTCCGGCATTGATGCGCTCTTTGCATCAGCTTCGGACCAGGTCTCCCAGCAGATTGGCGGCAATGGTCAATTTGGCCTGTGTCAGGCCGCTGGCAACGATCTCTTCAATGGCAGCGGTAATACGCTCGACGGCGCGGCCCCGCTTGGCGGCAAACGTCGCGACCCCGGCCATGCCGGGGCCGTAGCCGGCGATCACCTCGCCAGCCAGGCGGCGCAAGGACAGATCCATGCCATCAATCGCGCGGTCGATGGCCAGCCGCTCGAAGCGGTCGCGGGCCGGAATAGTCGCCGCAGCCTGACGGATGCGGCCGATGTTGAAGCGATCGGCCAGCGCAAACAACGTTTCCAGCACGTCGCGGACCGGCTTGCCCGTCTGTTCCGCGACCAGGACGGCGTCGGGCGCAGTCACCAGCGCCGGCAGATCGACGATGCTCATGGCCAGCGTCTGCGGCACACCCTTGCCGGTCCATTCCGCAAGGCGCTCGGAGCGGCGCTGGTTCTGCGCCGGCGTGATCAACTGCGGGGCAAGCGCGCGCGAGGCGTCGATGCCGGCCTTGAAACGGCGCACCTCGGGGCCGAGCGGGCGGGTCAGATCGACATTGCGCAACACCCAGGCAAGGCGGCCGACCAGCATGTCCTGCAACGCCGCATAGAGATCGAGTTGCACCGCGCCGGGGATTTTTGTGTCGAGCTGGTCGATGGCGCCATTGAGATCAAGCAGACCGAAAGCATCGCGGGTCAGCGCATAGGCGGCCGCGATGGACGGAATGTCGGCTCCGGTCTCGTCCTGCAGACGGGCGATGCCACCGGGGCCGCAGCGATTGACGACGATATTGGCGAGTTGCGTGGCGATGATCTCACGCCGCAACCGATGATTCTTCACCGCTTCCGGGAAGCGGCCGCGCACCGCCAGCGGGAAATACCGGTCGAGTTCGTCGGCAAAATACGGATCGTACGGCACTTCGGAGACGATCAGATCGTCGAAGAACGACAGCTTGGCATAGGCCAGCAAAACGGCCAGCTCCGGCCGCGTGGCGCCCTCGCCAGCAGCGATGCGGCGGGCAATCTCGGTGTCCGCCGGGAGTAGTTCCACCGCACGATCCAGCCGCGCTCGCGATTCCAGCCCCTGCATCAGCCGTTGAAGTTCTGCCAAGCCGGCCGCACCACGGCGCTCGGCCAGCGACAGCGCCAGCGATTGCAGATAATTGTTGCGCAGCACAAGCGCCGCCACCTCGTCGGTCATTCCGGCGAGCGCGCTGTTGCGTTCGGTTTCACCGAGCGAGCCGTCGGCAACCGGCATGGCCAGCGCGATCTTGAGGTTGACCTCGACGTCAGAGGTATTGACGCCAGCGGAATTGTCGATGGCATCGGTGTTGAGGCGGATACCGCGCCGGGAGGCTTCTATACGGCCGCGCTGGGTGACGCCGAGATTGGCGCCCTCACCAATCACCCGGCAATTCAGGGCCGTCGCCGGGATGCGGATCGCATCATTGGCGCGATCGCCGACACCGACGTCGGCCTCCTCACCGGAGCGGATATAGGTTCCGATGCCGCCAAACCACAGAAGATCGACCGGCGCCTTGAGGATCGCCATCATCAATTCCTGCGGGGTGACGCGCTCTGCCTCGATCTTGAGGGTCGCGCGGAGCTCGGGCGAGAGCACGATTTCCTTGGCGGAGCGGGAATAGATGCCGCCGCCCTTGGAAATCAGGGCCCTGTCATAATCCTGCCAGCTCGACCGCGGCAGATCGAACAGCCGCTGGCGCTCGGCATGGGCGCGGGCCGGATCGGGATCGGGGTCGAGAAAGATGTCGCGGTGGTCGAAGGCCGCGACCAGTCGCAGGGCCTTCGACAGCAACATGCCGTTGCCGAACACATCGCCGGACATGTCGCCGACGCCGGCCACGGTGACCGGTTGAGCCTGAATGTCGATATCCATTTCGCGGAAGTGCCGCTTGACGCATTCCCACGCGCCGCGCGCGGTGATGCCCATCTTCTTGTGGTCGTAGCCTTGCGAGCCGCCGGAGGCAAAAGCGTCGCCAAGCCAGTGGCCGCGTTCGATGGAAATCGCATTGGCAATGTCGGAGAAGGTTGCGGTGCCCTTGTCTGCGGCCACAACAAGATAGGGGTCGTCGCCGTCGAGCCTTACGACACCGGCCGGCCCCTTGATGCCCCTGCCGGAGATCGTGTCGGTCACGTCGAGCAGGGCGTTGATGTAGGTCTTGTAGGCAGCGATCCCTTCGGCCATCCAGGCTTCCCGGTCAGACGGCGGGGGCAGCCGTTTGGGGACAAAACCACCCTTAGCACCGACCGGAACGATGACCGAGTTCTTGACATGCTGGGCTTTGACCAGCCCGAGGATCTCGGTGCGGAAATCCATCGGCCGGTCAGACCAGCGCAAACCGCCGCGCGCGACCTTGCCAAAGCGCATATGCACGCCGTCAACACGCGGGGAATGCACATAAATCTCGAACTGCGGGCGCGGCAGCGGCAGGCCGTCAATGCGGCGCGGATCGAACTTGAAAGCCAGCGCAGGACGCATTTCGCTACTGCCCAGCCGCTGGTAGTAGTTGGTGCGCAGCGTTGCCTCGATCAGGTTGAGGAAGCGGCGCAGGATACGATCCTCGTCGAGGTTGGACACCGCGTCCATGGCAGCGCGCAGCCGATCGGCGACAGCGGTGCCGGCAGCGATGCGGGCGGTATTGTCGCCGGGGCGCTCAGGGTCGAAGCGGGCGCCGAACAGTTCGATCAGCCCGCGGGCAATCTCGGGATATTTGGCCAGGACATCGGCGAGGTAATTCTGGGCAAAGGGGGCACCGGCCTGACCGAGATAGCGGCCATAGGCGCGCAACACCATGGCTTCGCGCCAGGTCAGGCCGGCTTCGACAACGAGGGTGTTGAAGCGGTCGGATTCGGTCTGATCGGCAAAAACGGCCATCAGCGCCGCCTCGACACGCTCTTCCATCACATCGACATCGATATTGCCATTGCGGGCCCGCGCGATGGTCATGTCGTGCAGATAGGCAGCAGCCTTGCCTGCCGTCATCGGCAGGTGAAGATCATAGGTGCGCTCGTTGGAGACGGAAAACCCGAGGTTCTCCAGGACAGGGACGCGGCGGGACAGGGCAATCGGCGCGCCGAAGGCATAGACCTTGAGCCGTGCAGTGCCTGCCTCCGCCTGTGGCGCCCGGTAAAGGTCAACAGCCGTCGGCTGCTCGGCACTGAGGTTTTCAAGGATGGCGATGTCCGCAAGGGCCTCTGCGGGCGCAAAAGCCTCGCGATAGCCGGCACTGAACGCAGAGCCATAGCGGGCGAGCAGCGTCTCGGCGACGTCCGGCGCATGGGTTGTCTCGATGGTGGTCTTGAGCGTATCGCCCCATGTCCGGACGACGGCGGCAATGCCTGCCTCAATGGTTGACCTTTCGACCTTCGGCGTGGCGCCGCCGTGGCGACCAATGATGAAATGGGTGCGTGACAGCGGCCCTTCCGGATAGGACGGGTAGGCGGCTGAGACCCGGCCATCGAAGCTGCGCGCCAGGAAATCGCCGATACGCAGGCGAACCCCGGTATCATAGCGGTCCTTGGGGACATAGACGATCACCGAAACGAAACGGTCGAAACGATCGGCGCGGACGAGAGCGCGGATGCGCGGGCGCTCGTTGAGGTTCATCGCATCCATGGCAAAGCCATAGAGCGTATCCCGGTCGAGCTGGAACAATTCGTCGCGCGGATAGCTCTCCAGCACATTCATCAACGCCTTGCCAGAATGCGAGGCCGGATCGAACCCGGCTTTCATCATCACCTGGGCCACCTTGTGGCGAATATAGGGAATGGTGCGCGTCGAGCCGGTATAGGCCGTCGAGGTGAAAAGACCGATGAGGCGCAGTTCGCCTTCGAGCGCGCCGGTCTCGTCGATCAGCTTGACGCCGATATAGTCCATGTGAACGCGGCGATGGATGCGGGAGCGGACGTTGGCCTTGGTGATGATGAGCGCGGACGGCTCGCTCAGGAAGGCGCGGATCTCAGGCGTTGTTACCACCAGTTCACTGCCACGCCGGAGTACCTTCACCTCAGGATCGGACAGGATGCCGAGGCCGGCTCCGGCCACCGGTTCGGAGGCCAGACTGGCAAAACGGTATTCCCTCATTCCGAGGAACGAGAAATTGTCGGCGGCAAGCCAGTCGAGAAACTGCACTGCCTCGGCAATCTCATCGGCCGGCAGCATCGGCGGATGTTCGCGATAGCGATGGGCCACGCCTGCCAGACGCTCGCGCATTGCCTTCCAGTCGTGCACGGCCAGGCCGATGTCGCGATAGATCTCCTGCAGTGAGCGGACCAGGGCTTCGCGTGCGGCCTTGCCGACGATGCGGGCAACGTGGATGTGAACAAAACTCTCGCGCACAAAATCCGGGTCCGGCCCGGCGCCTGCAAGCCCGCCCAGGCTGGTCAGCTCACCCTTGTCGTTGCGCCGGACGGCCAGGACGGGATGCGCCACCAGGCGCACATCGAGACCGCGCTCGTTGAGTTCGGCAAGGGTCGAGGCGACCAGAAACGGTTTGTCGTCATTGATGGCCTCGATCACTGTGATTCTTGCGCCGTCCGGCCCGTCGACATCGGTCAGGTGGATATCGGCGCCTCCCGCCTTGCGCTGGCCGAACCGTTCCAATGCTCCGGCGGCGATGGTGGCCAGCGCACCGGGTGGATAGACCGCGCGATCCTCTGGGACGACGCGGCCATAGAGCAAGGCTTCAAAGGTCGAATGCAACAGTGAATTCATCGCCCCCGAGCCGTTGCCGGTCTTGGCCATGTGACTATCCTCCCGTGTGTCGTGCCACTTTAGTTCGTCTCGAGCCAAGAGCAAATCCAATACCGCCGACTTGACGGCGGGAGCGTCAGAGGAAACCATTCCAATCCCGGATCATGCCAGACTGGAGAGAGTTGATCATGCAGAATCCCGCCGCCGTGACTGCCCTGTCACTGGCTCCGGCCGAAGCGACGCCCGGTGTCGCCGCCCTGTTCGACAAATGTGTCGAGAAACTCGGCTTTGTGCCCAATGTGCTGCTTGCCTATGCCCATGACATGGCCAAGCTCGAGGCGTTCTCGGCGATGTACAACGACCTGATGCTGGCACCATCCGGGCTGTCGAAACTGGAACGCGAGATGATTGCCGTGGTGGTTTCGGCAGAAAACCGGTGCTTTTACTGCCTGACAGCCCATGGCGCAGCCGTGCGCCAGTTGTCTGGCGATCCTGTGCTTGGCGAGCAGCTGGTGATGAACTACCGCAGCGCAGCCCTGCCGGAGCGGCAGCGGGCGATGCTGGATTTTGCTGTCAAGTTAACCCGTGCCCCCTATGCCATCGAGGAAAGCGACCGGGCGATTGTCCGGGTAGCGGGATTCAATGATCGCGACATCTGGGATATCAGCGCGGTAGCCGCCTTTTTCAACATGTCAAACCGCATGGCATCGGCCGTCGACATGCGGCCGAACGCCGAATACCACCGACAGACCCGATGAAAAGAAACGGCGGCCGACCGGGCAAGGTCGACCGCCGAAGCCGATGACGTCTGATAGGCCGCAGCGGAGCGCGGTGGGGGCTGGGGGGGCTTGTACATCCGACCCCGGCGGCCAACGTCTTGGCATGGAGGAAAGCTAGAGGGCGTCAACGGCAGCGGAATGGTCAAATCAAGGCAAAATTGGGAAATCGCATCCACTGCGAGGAACGCCGCTTTTTCCTGCCGCCGGACTTGCACAAAGGCCGGCTTGCGGCAATCATCCTGACGGTCAGGAGTGCTCATGAGCGAGAGTGATGTTTCGGCCGCGCCCGCCGTCGTCGTATCAATGGCGACCTATCGTCAGCCCGAACGGGTGGCTTTCAGCAGGGCCGAACTTCAACAGATCCTGGTCGTCTACGGCCGCAAGGTGGCGCAGGGCGAATGGCGGGATTATGCGCTTGAATTCGGGCGCGAGGCGGCGACGTTCTCGATCTTCCGTCGCAGCTCCGAACAGCCGCTGTTTCGCATCGTCAAGACCCCGAAACTGGCCGGCAAGCAGGGCGCCTTCTCGGTTGTCGCCAGCGCCGGTTATGTCCTGCGCCGCGGCCATGATCTTGCGCGCGTGCTGATGGTTCTTGAAAAGCCGACAAAAGTGGCGCCCTGACAAAGGCATTAAAAAACCCCGGCGGAACGCTCCGCCGGGGCTTTCGATTCTGAACGTCGGGCAGCGCTTATTCGCGGTCGCCCAGAAGGCTCATCAGCATCTGGAACATGCCGAGGAAGTCCATGTAGAGCGTCAGCGCACCATAGATCGACAGCTTGGCCGCCATGTCCGGAGCATGACCCTCGAAATACATCTCCTTGATCTTCTGCGTGTCATAGGCCGTCAGGCCGGCGAAGATCAAAACGCCAAGCAGCGAGATGGCGAATTGCATGCCGGTGCTGCCCAGAAAGATGTTGACGATGCTCGCCAGCATCAGGCCGAACAGACCCATGATCAGGAACGAGCCCATGCCCGTCAGATCCTTGCGGGTGGTGTAGCCCCACAGGCTCAGAGCTCCGAACGACGCCGCCGTGATGAAGAACACGCGCACCACCGACTGGCCGGTGAAGATAAAGAACAGAACCGCCAGCGAGGTGCCGACCAGCGCTGAATACAGCCAGAACGTGGCACGGGCCGCAGCTGCCGACATCGCATGGATGCGGAAGCTGAGGAACATCACGACGGCCAGCGGGGCAAAGGCCACCACCCATTTCAGCGGGCTGCCAAAAAGCAGCTTGCCGAAGTCGCTCATGATCGGGCGACCGGTCGGCGTGACGCCGGCCCGCGAAAGCATGAAGATGCCAAGCGCGGCGACGCCGGTGATGGCAAGCCCCAGCACCATGTTGTTGTAGACGCCGAGCATATACGTGCGCAGACCCTGGTCGATCTGGGCCTGGGTCGCAACCTGGCCATACGGCGCGTAGGCATTGCGATCATAATTCGACATGTGAACCCTCTCGATCGGTTGAACCGCTGGCAACGCTCCTCCAGCGTCCGTCAGCCAACACTATGACCCGGCCAATATGGCCAAGTTATGACTAGTTTTCAAGAGCAGACGTGCCGTTTCTGTCTCAACCCTCGTTTTTTTGGTTTAAATTGGTAGGGGACAAGAATAGCGTGTCGATCTCTTATGAAACTAGGTAGAGCGTTTCTCAAGCATTTCTCAAGTATGAGGCTGGTTTCTGGCCAAGAACGCGCCAAGTTCCAATTAGTCCTAAAATAACGACCAGAACAAGCGTAGTCAAAACCAGAGTCAGCATGCTCGAGACGGGCAACGAAAACGTAAGGTTCATCACTTGGGTTACGATGGCATATCCGGCCAGCGTTCCGGCGAGCAGGCCGAAAATCGCTGCCGAAAGGCCCAGAAGCGCATATTCCAGGATCATCGCCAAGATCAGCCTCGGACGGGTTGCGCCCAGCGTTTTCAGGATCACCGCTTCCTGGGCCCGCACGCGACGGCCTGCGGCGAGGGCTCCGGCGAGCACGATGATGCTGGACAGAATCGCCACGGCACTGGCGGCGCGGACCGCCAGCGCAAGTTTGGCGACGATACCATCAATGGTTTCGAGCGCCTCTTTGACGCGGATCGAGGATACCGAAGGAAAGCGCTCGGCGACGGCGCGCAGCACCTTCAACTCGGCGTCCGGGCCGACCGATGCGGGATAGGTGAGCGTGGCAAGGTTGGAATAGGGCGCCCCGGCAAAGGTATTGGGGCTGAACACCAGGACAAAGCTGATGCCCAGATTCTGCCATTCGACCTTGCGCAGGTTGGCGATGCGCGCGGTGACCGGCCGGCCGAGAACGTTGACGGTGATCGAATCGCCGATGCTCAGGCCCAGCCCTTCGGCGATGTCGAGGGCGAGGGAGACCAGCGGCGGACCGGCATAGTCGGCCGGCCACCATTGGCCCGCCGCAAGCACATTGCCGGCGGGAATCTCGGCGGAAAAGGTCAGGCCGCGATCGCCTTCCAGCACCCAGGCGACCTTGTCGTTGGCGCGGATGGTTTCTGCCGCCGTGCCGTTCAGCGCCGTGACACGGCCGCGCATCATCGGCACGCGGTTCAGCGTCGCGCCGGGCGCGAGTTCTGCCACGAGAGCGGTGAAGGCGTCCGTGTCGGCAGCCGGGACATCGAGAAAGAAAAAGCTCGGGGCCTTGTCTGGCAGGCTGCGCGACAGCTGCGCGCGCATCGTATGATCGATCAGCCCCATGGCCACCAGCAGTGTCAGCCCAAGGCCGAGCGACAGGATGACCGAAGGCGTCAAGGCCCCAGGGCGGCCGAGATTGACCAGTGCCAGCCGGGCCTCGGTGGAGCGTGGTCGCGGCAGACGGCGGGCCAGCGCCATGATCGCTGCCGCAACACCACGGAGCAGCACAAAAGCGCCTGCCGCGGCGGCAACGTAGATGATGGCGATGCGGCGGTCCCAGGCAAAGGCGATGGCGACGCCTGCCAGCAGCAGAACCGCCAGCGCGGTGGCCAGCATGTAGCGCCGCCGCGGCCAGGCGCGGTCATCCTCGAAATGATCCCTGACCAGTGCCGAGACCGGGATGTCATGGGCCCGGCCCAGCGGCCAGAGCGTGAAAGCCAGCACCGTCGCAAGGCCGTAGATGAACCCGACCAGCGCCTCACGCGGATAGAGATCAGACGCCAATGGAACCGGCAAGGCCGCAGCAAGGAAATGAATCACCAGAATCGGCAATCCGGTTCCGGCGATGATGCCGACCAGCGTGCCGATCAGGCCAAGCGCCAGCACTTCCACAACCAGCGTCAGCACCATCACGCCTCCCGGCGCGCCAATGCCCTTGAGCGCGGCGACGGTCAGTCGCTTGCGATCGAGAAAGGCGCGTGCGGCATTGGCAACGCCCACCCCGCCCACTGCCAGCGAGGTCAGCCCGACAAGGGTGAGAAACTGGGTGAAACGCTCGATGTTGCGCTTGAGTTGCGGGGCGGCATTGTCACGGGTGCGGATATCCCAGCCAGCGCCGGGGAAGGCCCGGCGAGCCTCGTCGGTCAATGTGTCAAGGCTGGCGGTGTCTGGCGGCGAGCCCGGAAGGGCGATGCGATAGGCAAAGCGGGTGAGGCTGCCGGGCTGGACCAGGCCGCTGGCATCGAGCCCTTCGCGCGACATCAGCACGCGCGGCCCGAAGCCGACGCCCAGCGCCAGCCGGTCCGGCTCGCTGTCGATCTCGGCGCGGATGACGAAACGGGCGGTGCCAAGCCAAAGCGAATCGCCCACGCCAAGGCCGAGCCGGCCAAGCAGCAGCGGGTCGACGGCAACGCCGAACAGGCCATCGCCGGCACCGAACAGTGATTGGAACGGCTGCTCCGGCCGGGTCACCAGGCGGCCGAAGGCAGGGTAACCGGTCTCCACCGCCTTGAGTTCGACCAATGTTGCCGCGCCGGTGTCCGACCGCGCCATGGCCCTGAGGAAGGCAAAGGCGGTCACCGAGCCGGTGCGGCTGAAGAAGGCGCGCTCGTCCGGCGTCGCCTCGCGCTGGAGGAACGAGAACGAGATGTCGCCGCCCAGAATGGTGCGCCCTTCCCGGGCAAGGCCGTCCTGCAGCGATCGCGACAGGACGGAGACCGACACGATCGCCGCAACGCCGATGGCGATGCAGGCGATGAAAATGCCAAAGCCGCCAATCCCGCCTCTGAGATCGCGAGCCGCAAGGCGCAAGGCCAGCCGCATGCGGCCAGCAAACGACAGAGCGGGGGTCATTCGGCGGCCTGCGCAGTCCCGATGACGATCTCGCCCGACCTCAGCCGGATGGTGCGGTCGCAGCGGCCGGCCAGAGCCATGTCATGAGTGACGAGGATCAGCGTGGCGCCGCGCTCACGCCTGAGCGCGAACATCAGGTCAATGATCTGGCGGCCGGTTGCCTCGTCGAGATTACCGGTCGGCTCGTCCGCCACCAGGATGGCCGGTTCGGGCGCCAGCGCCCGTGCGAGCGCGACGCGCTGCTGCTCGCCGCCGGACAGCTGCGCCGGGTAATGGCGGAGCCGATGACGTAAGCCTACCGCGGCCAGCAGCT
>DAOMXG010000042.1:0-15284 GCA_035436995.1 Beijerinckiaceae bacterium | reverse complement strand
GCCGTCATCAGCTTGGGCGCCCGCCACAGCCGCGGATCCAATAGCGCCGCCCCGACCAGCCCCAGCGCGAGCAGGCCGATCAACCCGACACGCGCCAGTGCGCCTCCCATTGCCGCCGCGAAGGCCTCCAGCGTTCCGGCAATGGCACCGGGCAGGGATATGGTCACCGCCTCAAACAGCGAAAGCCGCATCGGCGAGAGCACTCCGCGCAACGTCGCATAGGACAGTGCGCCAAACACCATCAGCGTGACCAGCGCGCGCAAATCGCCACTTCCAAGCCGCACCAGCGAGCCAAAGGCACAGGTGCCGACCAGCGCCATGCCCAGACCAAATGTCAGCGAGCCGAAAGCCGTGGCCAGCAGCGGGATGCGGGCATTGACATAGGTCGAATGGCCGGGATCGATCAGGCCGGTCAGCGCCATGGTCTGGGTCAGCACCAGCGCAACCCCCAAGGCCATGCCAAACACCTTCATGCGTCGCCAGTCACCGCCGATCAACGCCGATTCAATCGCTCCAAAGCTACACAGCCGGGCGCGCCGGACGAAAAAGCCGGCAATCACGCCGATGAGAAACCCTGCCGGAACCGGGGACCCGAAGAGGCTATCCATTCGTCACCCGCCCTGGCCAAGGCTCAGCGCGCGGCGCGAGAAACACAGAAAATATCGTAGATCACCCGCACAATCTTGCGCAGGTCGTCATTGGCGATCGAATAATAAATCGTCTTGCCGTCGCGGCGGGTGGTGACAATATTGTCATACCGCAGGCGGGCCAGCTGTTGTGACACCGTGGGCTGACGCAGCGACAGGATCGTCTCCAGTTCGCCGACCGAACGCTCCTTTTCAGCCAGAATGCACAGCAAAAGCAGCCGGCTCTCGTGGGACAGAGCCTTGAGAAGATCGCTGGCATCACGCGCATTGCGCATCATGGCTTCAATCTCGGGCGAGGTCTCGATATCCGACTTGAGTTCGGCTTCGAGTTCGTCGCTCCATGCAGAGGTCGCAGGCGCCACGGTGGGTTACCTCGCTTGTTGGGATTGGGCCTTCTTCAGCAGATCGCCGAGTAGTCCCCAAAACATGCCGTTTTCAAGATAGCCGGTGATGCGGCCGATCTCGCGACCGTCCTCTACCAGAATGAATGTCGGGGTAAAGCGCACCGGCTCCTTCATGGCCAGTTTCGGCTGGCCCTGCTCCAGCCGCCAGCGGCGCAATGGCGCCTGCCGCCCTTCCTCGGCCTTCATATAGGATTCACCGACCTCGGCATGCCAGCGCTTGCACCAGGAACAATCATCGCGCTCGACCATGACAAGTTCTGCCGCGCCAGCGGGCGGGTTCAGAACAGATACCCATGCGGCCAATGCCGCGCCGAAAATGGCCTTGCGCATCGCGGGCCCCACTAGAGCACTTATCGGTGAATTCAATTTCACCGAAAATGCTCCAATTTCTTGCTTTATCGCATTTTCTTCACGCGAACCGGACTCCACTTCGCTTGAAAATGCTCTGGTTTCCGGTTGTCGCATTTTCTTCACGCGAACCGGACTCCACTTCGCTTGAAAATGCTCCAGTGTGCAAGGGGCGCGCGCCCCTTGCTGTTGTTGCAGGTGGCCGGCGCAACCGGCGCCGGCCGGAAACCGGTTTGCTCCGGCGTTACTTGTTCACCGGCGAATCGGGGTGAAACAGGAAGGCGACCGCGTCCTTGATCTGCTCCTCGCTGAGGAACTTCCAGTGCCCGAACCGCGGCATCTGCGAGCAGGCCAAGACACCTTGCGGATTGTAGATCTTGGCATAGGCAACCTTGGCCTCCTCCTGCGAGAAGTTGCGCGCCTTGCCATAGCCGAGCAGGCTCGGGCCGAGGGTGCCGTAGCTGACTTCCTTGGCGGCGAGCTGATGGCAAGCGTAGCAATTGCCGCCGCGATAGGTGTCCGGCGTGTCAGTGAACTGGCCTCCGGTGCCGCGCGAGGCAACGATTTCGCCCTTCTTCCAATCGCCCATGACGTTGCCGTCCGCCGGAAACACCACGGTGGCCTTCTCGCGCGCGACGATCTTCTCGAACTCGGCGGCGGACGGCGCATTGCGCGTCTCCGAACAGACTTTCATCGTCTCGTCGGGCGTGATCGAGGAGGCCCATTCGGGGCCGGCCTTCGCCCACATGCCCTTCACGGCAGCCTCAACGGCAGCCGGATCAACCTTTGCCTGCTGGGCCAAGGAAGCGCCGGCAAGTCCGCACAGAAGGGCGGCCAGGATGGTTTTCTTCATCGGTCGCCCTCCTCAGCGCTTGATCGACGGGACGGTGATCTCGCCGCCCTCGCCCATCTTGACCATGTAGACGGTAAGCGCGGTTATGCCATCCGAGCCGAACTCGGGCGCCGGATGCCGCATCTGGCGATAGCAGTCCCACAGGCGATGCTGCATGGTGCGCAGCTGGCTCTGCGAAACCCGATAGGTCGGCCAGGAACCCATGGTCTCGCGCGCGTCCTTGCCGGGCTTGGAGAAGTCCGGAAGTCCCTGGAGACGGATGCGCTTGCCCGATTCGCCATGGCAGGTGGAGCAGGAGAAATCCTGGCTGCCGCCGCGCCGGTAGAACAGCGCCTCGCCGACCGCCAGCATCTCCTTCTCCTTCGGGTGGTCGAGCTGCGGCTGGTATTTCATGCCGCTCGACTTGTTGGCGATAAACGCCACCAGATCCTGAAGATCGGAGGTATTGCTGGGTGAGCCGAAGCGGCGCTTGAGAACATCGGCCGTGTCGAGATCCTGCACCGTCTTCATGCACCAGAGCAGACGCTGCTCAAGATCCATGACCTTGTCCGCATCCTTGAAATAGCGCGGCAGCTTTGCGTAGGCGCCTTCCAGCTTGCCTGCCCCCTCGCCAAGATCACAGGTCTCAAGCGAGACGTTCTTGGCGCCGCGCTTCTGCGACCACAGCGCCTCGCCGCGATCGACAAACAGAAAGCCCGGATTGGCCATCGGATCGTTGATCATCGCGCGGTAGCGTTCGATCTCCTTTTCCGCGTCGTCCTGCTGGGCCATGCCAGGTGCCATGCCTGCCGCGAGCGCAACCGCCGCGACAGCCAGCCCGAAAGCGGCCCATTTCCCCCTCGTTCGCTTCATATGCCGACACCTCCCTCGTGCTATCTGCAGTCGTTCCTTATCACCCTTTAGGCGGAAAATGGGAACTGCCTGCCTTTTTGATCTTTACATTCATATAATTCGATATATGCGTTGACGAAAATGTCTATAGGCTTTTTGCGCGAACCGGCGCATGAAGTCAGAGAATGTGACTGAGGAGGAAAAGGATATGGCATCGGCCCACCGATTGCAGTCCCGCCGTGATCTTATGCTGTCTGCCGCCGTCGCAGGATTTGCGACCATGCTTGCGCCCCGGCTGGCGCTGGCTGATGTCAAGGCGGTCGAGGATGAGATCAAGAAGCTGTATGGCGACAAGAAGATCGATTCAGGCAAGATCAAGCTCGACGTGCCGCAGATCGCCGAGAATGGACTCGTCGTGCCGATCACGGTCGAGGTCGAGAGCCCGATGACCGACGCCGATTTCGTCAAGGCCGTGCATGTGTTCGCTGACGGAAACCCGCTGCCGGGCATCGCCAGCTTCCGGTTCTCGCCTGAATGCGGCAAGGCCAATGCGTCGGCGCGCATGCGTCTAGCCCAGACGCAGAACATCGTCTGCGTTGCCGAAATGTCGAACGGCGCATTGTTTTCCGCCAAGGCCGAGGTGAAGGTCACCATCGGCGGATGCGGCGGCTGATCACAGGGAGGACACCATGGCGACCAATTCCGTTCCGCGCGTCCGTGTGCCCGCCCAGGCGAAGGCCGGCGACATGATCGAGATCAAGACGCTGATCAGCCACGAGATGGAAAGCGGCCAGCGCAAGGATTCGGCCGGCAAGACCATTCCGCGCCAGATCATCAACAAGTTCACCGCTGTGTTCAACGGCAAGACGGTGTTCGAGGCGGACTGGCACCCGGCCATCTCGGCCAATCCGTACCAGTCGTTCTTCTTCAAGGCCAAGGAATCGGGTGAATTCAAGTTCACCTGGAAGGACGACAACGGCTCCGACTATACGGCGACCGCCAAGCTGACGGTGGCCTAAGCGTCAGGGCGGGGCCCGGCCCCGCTCTTTTCCCGCATCCAGAAAGGTCTGACATGATCTCGCGCAGGCATTTCCTGCAGGCGACAGCGGCTGCGTGCGCGCTATTACCTGCGACCGGGGTTGGCTCGCTCGGCCGCGTCGCGGCGCAGCAGAAGCTGGGCCAGTCCGACATCCTGAAGTTCGAGCCCCTCGGCACGGTGACAATCCTGCATGTCACCGATATCCACGCCCAGCTCATGCCGGTGTATTTCCGCGAGCCGTCGGTCAATCTCGGGGTTGGCGCCGACCGTGGCGTGCCGCCGCATCTGACCGACCAGGCGTTTCGTGAGCACTTCAAGATCGCCACCGGCTCGGCCGACGCCCATGCTTTGACGGCCGACGACTTTGTGTCGCTGGCCAAGACCTACGGGCGGATGGGGGGCATGGACCGCGTCGCCACGCTGATCAAGGCGGTGCGGTCCGAACGCGGCGACGACAAGGTTCTGCTGCTCGATGGCGGCGATACCTGGCAGGGCTCCTGGTCCGCGCTCAAGACCGATGCCGCCGACATGGTCGAGATCATGGAAGCGCTCAAGGTTGATGCGATGACCTCCCACTGGGAGTTCACGCTGGGCGAGAAGCGCGTGAAGGAGATCGCCGAAGCCTCGTCCATCGCCTTCCTTGCCCAGAATATCCGCTCCAAGGAATGGCAGGAGGAGGTGTTCAAGCCGCGCAAGATGTTCGAGAAGGGCGGTGTCAAGATCGCCGTGATCGGACAGGCGATGCCGCGCACCGCGATTGCCAATCCGAACTGGATGTTCCCGGACTGGGAATTCGGTCTGCGTGAGGACGAATTGCAGAAGCAGGTGGACGATGCGCGCGGTGAAGGCGCTGCCATCGTCGTGCTGCTGTCCCATAACGGGGTCGATGTCGACAAGAAGCTGGCTTCCCGGGTCAAGGGGATCGACGTGGTGCTGGCTGCCCATACCCACGACGCGATGCCGGGTGTACTAAAGGTTGGCGAAACAGCCATCGTCGCCTCGGGCTCGCACGGCAAGTTCGTCTCGCGCCTCGACATCGAGGTGAAGGACCGCAAGGTTGCCGGGCTGCGCTACAAGCTGATGCCGGTGTTTTCCGACGCGATCCAGTCCGACGCGGCGATGACCGGGCTGATCGACAAGTGGCGCAAGCCCTATCAGGCGGACCTGTCCCGCATCGTCGGCCAGACCGATTCCCTGCTCTACCGGCGCGGCAATTTCAACGGCACGTTCGACGACCTCATCTGCCAGGCGATGCTGGCCGAGCGGGACGCGGAGATTTCGCTGTCGCCGGGGTTCCGCTGGGGCGCCTCGCTGCTGCCGGGCGATCCGATCACCTTCGAGGCGATCGCCAACGCCACCGCGATGACCTATCCCAACTGTTATCGCAACGAGATGACCGGCGAGCAGATCAAGCTCATGCTCGAGGATGTTGCCGACAACATCTTCCACCCGGATCCCTATTTCCAGGGCGGTGGCGACATGGTGCGGGTTGGCGGTGTTGGCTATTCGATCGACATTTCCAAGCCGATCAACCAGCGCATTTCCGACCTTACCCACCTCAAGAGCGGTCAGCCGATCGATGCGGCGCGCAAATATGTCGTCGCCGGATGGGCCAGCGTCGCCCAGAACGTCGCCGGCCCGCCGATCTGGGAGGTGGTGGATCGCTATGTGTCGCGCGTCAAGACCGTGCGGCTCGAACCCAATACGTCGGTGAAAGTCACCGGCGCCTGACCCAATCCGTGGGCGACTTGCCTGAGGGAGACTTGCCATGAGCGACATGAAAACCGCAGGGCCGCTGTCCCGTCGAGGGCTGCTGCGCGGCGCCGGCCTCGCCGGGGCCAGCGTTGCCGCCGGGGCCTTTGCCGGCCCGGCGGGTGCGGCTGAGCCTGAAAAGGTCATCACCGAAATCCAGGACTGGAACCGCTATCTCGGTCCCGGAGTCGAGGCGGCGCCCTATGGCCGGCCATCGAAGCATGAGGCGCATGTCGTGCGCCGCAATGTGCCATGGCTGACGGCAGACACCGCCTCATCCATCAATTTCACGCCGATCCATGCGCTCGACGGTATCGTGACGCCCAATGGCGTATGCTTCGAGCGCCATCACTCCGGCGTCGCGGAGGTTGATCCTGCCAAGCACCGACTGATGATCAACGGGCTGGTCGACAAGCCGCTGGTGTTCACGCTTGAGGATCTCAAGCGCTTCCCCGGCCGCGTCAACAGGCTCTACTTCCTCGAATGCGCCGCCAACGGCGGCATGGAATGGCGCGGCGCCCAGCTCAACGGCTGCCAGTTCACCCATGGCATGATCCATAACGTCTGGTATACCGGTATTCCGCTGAAAGCGCTGCTGGACGAGGCAGGGGTGAAAACCAACGGCAAGTGGGTGATGCCGGAAGGGGCGGATGCCGCCGCCATGACCCGCTCCATCCCCATCGAAAAGGCCATGAACGATTGCCTCGTCGCCTGGGCTATGAACGGCGAGGCGCTGCGCCCCGAGCAGGGCTATCCCCTGCGCATCGTGGTGCCCGGGTGGGAAGGCAACATGTGGGTGAAGTGGCTTCGCCGTATTGAAGTCGGCGATCAGCCCTGGCACCATCGCGAGGAAACTTCAAAGTATACTGATCTTCTTGCTGATGGCCGGTCGCGGCGCTTCACCTGGATCATGGATGCGAAATCCGTGGTCACCAATCCCTCGCCGCAGGCACCGCTGAAACACAAGGGGCCGAACGTGCTGACCGGGCTCGCCTGGTCCGGGCGCGGCACAATCCAGCGCGTCGATGTGACGACCGACGGCGGTCGCAACTGGACAACGGCGCGTATCGATGGACCGGTGCTGCCGCTGTCGCTGACCCGGTTCTATCTCGACTTCGACTGGGACGGTCGCGAAATGATGATCCAGTCGCGTGCCATGGATTCGACGGGGTATGTGCAACCGACCAAGGATGAGCTGCGCAAGGTGCGCGGGGTCAACTCCATCTATCACAACAACGGCATCCAGACCTGGCTGGTGCGTTCCAACGGCGAGACGGAAAATGTCGAAATCTCGTAAGGTGATGGCGGCAGCATTTGGCGCCGGAGTTGCTCTCAGCATGCTGAGCTTTTCGGCGCAGGGGCAGGCACCGGCAAAGACGGGGTCGCCTGCGGCCACTCCGGCTCCGGCCAAGAAGGTTGGGCTGGGCCGCGAGGCTCATCCCGATGAGATCAAGGCCTGGGACATTGATGTGCGCCCTGATGGTCTTGGCCTGCCGCCCGGCAAGGGTTCGGTCAAACAGGGCGAAGAGCTGTATCAGGCCCAATGTGCCTCCTGCCACGGCGAGTTCGGCGAAAGCGCCGGACGCTGGCCGGTGCTCGCCGGCGGCCGCGGATCACTGAAGAACGAGGGGCCGGAAAAGACGGTCGGCTCGTTCTGGCCGTTTGCCTCGACCACCTTCGACTACATCCGCCGTGCCATGCCCTATGGCAATGCGCGGTCGCTGAGCGACGACGAGATCTATGCGATCACCGCCTATGTGCTGAGCCTCAATGATGTGGTCAAGGACGATTTCGTTCTGTCCAAGGAGAACTTCACAGGCGTCAAACTGCCCAACGGTGAAGGGTTCTTCGACGACGACCGGGAGAAAACGGAAAGACATTTCTGGGCTGAACCCTGTATGAAAGCATGCAAGCCTGACCCGGCGAAGGTGACGGGGCGCGCTCGGGTGATCGACGTCACCCCCGACGCCAAGGACGGGCCAAAGGTGGATTGATGGGGACCGCGAAAGCCACGTTTTTCAGCATGCTGATGACCCTTCTCCTGGTCACTGCGGCGCATGCGCAGACCGCTGCCCGCAAGGGCGACCGCGAACTGGGCGAGTATCTGTCGAACATGTGCACGGCCTGTCATCAGGTTTCGGGTCGTCAGGTCGGGGGCATTCCGGCGATTGTCGGCTGGCCTGAAGATCAGTTCGTGGCGGTCATCCAGTCCTACAAGGACGGCACGCGCGACAACGAGACGATGCGCACGCTGTCGCATCGGCTGTCTCAGGAGGACATTGACGGGCTCGCAAGCTATTTTGGCAGCCTGAAGCCGATTGCGGAGGCAAAGAAATGACAGACACCGGCCGAGACACAGGGCCTGCCATCGACCGCCGCCATCTGATCGGGGCACTGGCTGCCGCCGGGACGATGATGGGCGCGGGTGCCGAGGCGGCCCCTGCGACGCTGGCGCTCGCCGACATCAAGAAGGAAGCGGACGCGGCCTGCCTCTATCATTGCGATTTCGGCGATCCCGCGCGGTTTGGCCAGATGCTGGTCAACATCGGCAACCATTTTTCGGTCTACGGCAACAATCCGTTCGATGTGCAACTGGCCGTCGTTGCCCATGGCGCAGGCATCAAGTTCTTCCTTGAATCGCTGGAAGGAACGCCCTGGGCAGAGGAAACAACCGTGCCTAAGATCTTCGAGCGCGTCGAAGCGCTCGCCAAATCCGGCCTGAAGGTCTATCTTTGCGCGATAACGTTCGAACGCCAGAAGATCGCCCGCGATCAAGCTCGCAAGGCGGGTTTCGTGCAGTTTGTGCCCTCGGGCGTTGCTACCGTAGCGGCGTTGCAGGGCAAGGGTTTTGCTTATCTCAAGGTGGGCTGAGAGTAGTCTCACCGGCTGTTGGATTTTCGGGAGGAGAGGTGACATGACACTAGATCGCAGACAGGCGCTTCAGGGCGTCGCAACGCTGGCTGGCATCCTCTATGCGCCTGCCGTCATCGGTCAGGCCAAGCCGCGTGTGGTGGTGATCGGCGGCGGGCCGGGCGGAGCAACCGCGGCCAAGTTCATCGCCCGAGACAGTCAGGATGCGATCAATGTCACGCTGGTCGAACCGTCAGACAAGTTTGTGACCTGCTTCCATTCCAATCTCTACGTTGGCGGCTACAAGACTTTCCAGGAAATCACCCATTCCTATGACGATCTGACCAAGAAATACGCGATCAACCATGCCCGCAAGACGGCAGCCTTCATCGATCGGGCGGCCAAAGTGGTGCATCTGACCGACAGCGCCACCGTCTCCTACGACCGGCTGGTGATCGCGCCCGGCATCGACCTCAAATACGATTCGGTCCCGGGCTGGGGTCAGGAATTCGAAGAGATCATGCCGCATGCCTGGAAGGCCGGCCCGCAGACGCAGATCCTGCGCAAGCGGCTGGACGAGGTGAAGGACGGCGGCGTGATCGTGATGATCGCTCCGCCCAACCCCTATCGTTGCCCGCCCGGACCCTACGAGCGCGTCTCGATGATGGCGCATCTGCTGAAATCCACCGGACGCGGCAAGTGCAAGATCATCGTGCTCGATCCGAAGGAATCCTTCTCCAAGCAGGGCCTGTTCCAGGAAGGCTGGGAGCGGCACTATCCGGGCATGGTCGAATGGATTGGCCCCAAGGTGCATGACGGAATCAAATCGGTCGATCCAAAGACCAACACGGTGGTGACCGGTTTTGAGACCTACAAGGATGTTGCTCTGGTCAATGTGATCCCGGCGCAGATGGCCGGCAAGATCGCGCGTGAGGCGCAATTGACCAACCAGTCCGGCTTCTGCCCGATTGATCCGGCCAATATGAAATCGGCAAGCGATCCCAATATTTTCATCGTCGGCGATGCCTGCATTCCGGGCGACATGCCAAAGTCGGCGTTTGCGGCCAACAGCCAGGCCAAGGTTGCGGCCAACATCATCCGCAGCGAGCTCACCGGTTCGCGCGCTTTTCCGGCCCGCTATGCCAATACCTGCTGGAGCCTGATCGAAACCGACGATGCCGTGAAGGTCGGTGGCTCATACGAGCCAAAGGATGGCAAGATCTTCGCCACCGAGACCTACATCTCCAAGACCGGCGAGGATGCCGCATTGCGCAAGCAGACGCAGGCGGAAAATATGGGTTGGTATGCCGGAATTGTGTCCGACATGTTTGGTTGAAGCAGATTGCGCTCGTCGGCCTGACTCACCTGAGCACAGCCGACGAAGCGATCGAGGAGAGGGTCCCATGCGGTTCAACAGACGCACGCTGTTCCATGCTTGCCTTGTCGTGCCGTTATTGCCGGGTTACGCCGCGGCGGCCGGCTTTACGAAATTCACCCAGGCCGGCTTCCAGCAGGCGCAGGCCGCCGGGAGGTCAATCCTGGTGGTGATCAATGCGCCCTGGTGTCCGACCTGCAAGGTGCAGGATCCGATCATTGCCAAGCTGGTTGGCGAAGCCAAGTACAAGAATGTGCTGGTGCTGGAGGTCGATTTCGACAGCGAGAAGGATATCCTGCGCGCGATGAAGGCCAGCAAGCAGAGCACGTTGATCGGCTTCAAGGGAACGAAGGAAACCGGGCGCTCGGTCGGCGACACCAGCCCGCTCGGCATCGAGGATCTGATCGAAGGCACGCTCTGACCTCGCCGTAGCGTCCGCTTACGGACGCTGCACCGCCGGGGCGTGGCGCGGCCGATCGAAAGCCAAATCGGCCAAAGCGGCGCCCAGCCACATCCCGACCAGCACGATCCAGGCGGTCAGCGCGAACACCGATGCGCCGCTGACCCCGGCCCCGACTGCACAGCCGCCCGCCAGCATTGCGCCAAAACCCATCAACGTCGCACCGAAAATGTAGCGCCGCATGCTGAGGCCGTCGGTGAATCCTTCGATCTTCAGTTCACCGGCAAAGGCAGCCGCAAGAAACGAGCCGATGAACACCCCGGGAACCAGCGCTATGTCGAAATTGACGTTGGCCAACGTGCCGGAGAGCACGAACATCAGCACATCCGCCGAGGGCCCCGAAAACGTCAGGCTCTTGACCGGCACCGGCGAGAACGCGCTCTGTGCCAGCGCATAGGTGAACCACCAGCCGGCCGCGACGGCCAGCCCGGTGCCGATGCCGCCGGCGATGATCAGCGCTGGAATGCGGTTGCGCCAGCAGAACACAATCGCAGCGGCAAGCCACACCAGCGCAAAGATCACCTTCATCGTCGTGCCGCCGCCGAAAACCGCGATGATGTCGCGGCTTGGGCCACCATCGACCAGCCACAGTCCCGTCAGCTGCTCCCGCGCCGGCGCGAGCAACCCGCGGAACGAAGCCTGCGCCGCAACCGCGAAAACCAGACCGGACAGCAGCGCGCGCAGATTGCCGTTGGCGGAAAGCACCAGAAGACGACTGGCACAGCCACGCGCCAGCACCATGCCGAAGCCGAACATCAATCCACCCAGAGCCGCGCCGGATATGCTGCCCTGCGCCGCCAATTGCCGTGTTTCGCTGACGTCGATCTGCCCCGCGGCAATCAATGCCTGGGTTCCGACCAGCGCGGTCGCGAACACCAGAAGCCAGACCGAAACCTTGACCCCGGTGCTGCCCCGGGCAAATTCCACCGCCGCCGCGCGCAGGCAGAACCGACTCTTCTGCGCCCAGAAACCAAAGACAATGCCAATCCCCAACCCGCCTAGGGCCGAGACACCATTCTCTCCCAATGCTTCGATCGCTGTCGTTAGATGCATGGCCCCAACCGCATAGGCGCACAGAGTCTGGATACGCCACCGCTCTTCATATTCAAGAACATGAAAGTGTCGTTGCGGTTCGTCAAATGCCAGAGTTTCCGACCGGATTGAATCGTTCGGTTCAATCCGGTCGGGAAGTACTCTATCTTTTTGTTTTTTCGTATCTTCTTGACGCGAACCGGGCTCCCCTTCGCTTGAAAATGCTCCAAGCGCCCCGCTTCGCCAGCCGGCGTGACGTTTGCCGATGGGTCAGCGCAAGGCGGCGTTGATCTTGTCGAGCGCCGCCTGGCTGGGCACCAATTCCTGATCGGACAGGCGATTGAGCGGCGTTGCGACCGTGCCAAGATGTTCGTGCATCTCTTCGGGTTCGGGATGCATGTAGATCAGCCCGGTGACAATCTCGCCGCTGTCCTCGCGCTGCGACAGATAGGTCATGGCAGCGTGCCGGTCATGCACGTCGTAACCATCGCCGATCTTGCGCAGACGGATCGAGGACCCATCATGCAGGCGGACGACCTGCATTTCGCCGGGCGCATATTCGGTCGTAATCGGCGCGCGCTCGGACACGAAGTCGAGGCTGTTGAGCGCCTCGTTGTGGGCGCGCACGTAATCGAAGCTCTTGGTCGACCCGTCATGATTGTTGAAGGCCACGCAGGGGGACAGGCAATCGATGAAGGCCGGCCCCTTATGCTCCAGCGCCGCCTTGATCAGCGGCACCAGCTGGGTCTTGTCACCCGAGAAGGAGCGCCCCACGAAGGTGGCGCCGAGCTGCAACGCCATCCGCACCAGATCGATCGGTGAATCGGTGTTGATCGTGCCCTTCTTCTGCCTGGCGCCCTTGTCTGCGGTTGCCGAGAACTGGCCCTTGGTCAATCCGTAGACGCCATTGTTGGCGACGATATAGGTCATGTTGACGCCGCGACGGATCGAATGGGCAAACTGGCCGAAACCGATCGAGGCCGAATCGCCATCGCCCGAAACGCCGAGATAGATCAGCTCACGGTTGGCAAGATTGGCGCCGGTCAGCACCGAGGGCATGCGCCCATGCACCGAATTGAAGCCATGCGCCGGACCAAGGAAATAGGTCGGCGTCTTGGAGGAACAGCCGATCCCCGAGAGTTTGGCGATCCGGTGTGGCGGCAGATTCAGCTCGAAACAGGCGTGCATGATCGCCGAGGAAATCGAATCGTGGCCGCAGCCGGCGCACAAGGTCGAGATCGAGCCCTCATAGTCGCGATGGGTCAGGCCAAGCTCGTTGCGGGCAATGGCCGGGTGATGGAATTTCGGCTTGGGCAGAAAGGTCATGACAGGGCCTTTTCCTTGGCGACGACCGGAGCCTGGGAGGCGAGCTTGCCGATGGTCTCGGCGATGTACCGCGCAGTAATCGGCGGGCCTTCGAAATAGCGCACCGAAACCAGCTTGGCGGGGTCTATCCCCTCCTCAATCATCAGCATGCTGCGCATCTGGGCATCGCGATTCTGCTCGACGACGAAAACCTGATCGTGTTCGGCGATGAACTCAGCAACCCCGGCGGCGAACGGGAAGCCGCGCAGGCGCATCACATCCAGATCGATGCCCTTCCTGGCCAGCAGCGCCACCGCCTCATCCATTGCGGGCCCGGTGGAGCCGAAATGGATGATTCCGAGCCGCGTCCGCCTGGCGGCACGTTCGATGACCGGGGCCGGCACATAGTGCTTGGCGGTATCGAACTTCTTGAGCAGGCGGACGACATTCTCGGCGACAGGCCCGCCTTCCTCGGTGTAGCGCGCCATCGAATCGTGCGAAGAGCCACGCGTGAAGAAGGAACCGCGCGAGGGGTGCGTGCCCGGATAGGTGCGGTAGGGAATTCCGTCGCCATCGACATCGAGGTAACGGCCGAACAGCTTGCCGCTGTCGAGATCCTCGAAGGTCATCACCTTGCCACGGTCGAGCTTGCGGTTTGGGTCCCATTTGAGCGGCGACACCAGCGCATGATTCATGCCGATATCCAGATCGAGCATGACGAACACCGGCGTCTGCAGCCGGTCGGCGAGATCGAAGGCGAGCGCGCCGAATTCGAAAGCCTCATGAGCATCGCGCGGGATCAGCAGCACATGCTTGGTATCGCCATGCGAGGCATAGGCGCAGGCCATCAGATCCGATTGCTGAGTGCGAGTCGGCATGCCGGTCGACGGGCCGCCGCGCTGCACGTTGAACACCACGGCCGGCACTTCCGCATAATAGGCCAGACCCAGGAATTCCTGCATCAGCGAAATGCCGGGGCCGGAGGTGGCCGTAAAGGCACGCGCGCCGTTCCAGGCCGCGCCAACAACCATGCCGATCGAGGAAAGCTCGTCCTCGGCCTGGACGATCGCGTAGCGATTGGCACCGGATTCAGGATCATGCCGCAGGCGTTTGCAATGGCTTGTGAAAGCCTCGGCCAGCGACGTTGACGGCGTCAGCGGATACCAGGCGAGAACCGTCGCTCCACCATAGACCGCGCCGAGCGCGGCTGCCGAATTGCCTTCGATGAAGATCTTGTCGCCGACCGCCGTCGACTTCCTGATCGTCAGGCCGATCGGGCAGGACAGGTTTTTCTTGGCCCAGTCATAGCCATAATGCAGCGCCTTCTGGTTGGCGGCGATCAGCTTTTCCTTGGCGGCAAACTGCTCGGCAATCAGCTTGTCGACGACCGCAATATCCATGTCCAGAAGTGCCGCAAGCGCGCCAACGCAAATGATGTTCTTGAACAACTGGCGCTGGCGCGGGTCGGAATACTGGGCATTGCAGATTTCTGTCAGCGGCATGCCGATGACCGTGACATCGGCACGGAATTTCGAGGCCGGCACCGGGCGCGAGGAATCGTAGAACACGTAGCCGCCGGGCTCGACGGCTGCGACATCCTTGTCGAAGGTCTGCGGGTTCATGGCCACGATCAGATCGGCGCCGCCGCGCGCTCCCTGCCATCCCTCTCCGGTAACCCGAACCTCATACCAAGTCGGCAATCCCTGGATGTTGGAGGGAAAGATATTGCGCGCTGCAACCGGCACGCCTATGCGGATCACCGCGCGGGCAAACATCTGGTTGGCGGAGGCCGAGCCGGAGCCGTTGATATTGGCGAACCGGACGACGAAATCATTCACGCTCTGGATCGACATGATGCCCCCGCGCGCGGCAGTTGAACGATAAACTTCTGCATGTCCCAGGCTCCTGTCGGGCAGCGTTCGGCGCACAGGCCGCAATGCAGGCACACATCCTCATCCTTGACCATGACGCGGCCCGTCTTGACCGGGTCGGAGATGTAAAGGTCCTGCGTCAGGTTTTTGGCCGGCGCCGAAAGGCGGCTGCGCAGATCCTTGTCCTCACCATCTGCCGTGAATGTGATGCAATCCATCGGGCAGATATCGACACAGGCATCGCACTCGATGCACAGGCCCTTTTCAAAGATGGTCTGCACATCGCAGTTGAGGCAGCGCTCGGCCTCGGCCAGCGCAAGGCCCGCATCATAGCCGAGTTCAACCTCGGTGCGGATATCCTTGAGCGCCACCGCGTTGTCGAGCATCGGCACTTTCAGCCGCGCCTGCACCGAGATGACATTGTCATAACTCCATTCGTGGATTCCCATTTTCTGGCTGACCAGCGTATGGCGCGGCCGCGGAACGGCGGCCACCGGCTCGCCCTGGAGGCGGCAGC
>DAOMXG010000041.1:0-15421 GCA_035436995.1 Beijerinckiaceae bacterium | reverse complement strand
GGCGCAGAGCCCGCCGCGCCGGGGCGGGTCACAGCCAGCGCCGCAGCGGCCTGCGCCATGGAAAGCGCGGCCGGAAACGGACATGATTCTGCCAAGCCGACCCCCAGGGCGGCGTTGAACACATCGCCCGCCGCCACCGTATCGACAACCGGCACGGCAAAGGCCGGCGCCATGCCCTCGCCGAATCGTCCGGACCAGGCCAACCCTGCCCCGCCGCATTTGACCACGGCGACCGAAAACCCCTGCCCCACCAGAACGCGGGCCGCTGCCAGGGCCGCATCGCGACCGTTGACGGCGATTCCGGTCAGAAGTCTCGCTTCGCTCTCGTTCGGCGTGACGATATCGGCCAGACCGGCAAAGGCCGCGATTCCCTGCGGCGGCACCGGCGCAGGGTCGAGAATGACGGTTCCGCCGGCGGATCGAATGCGGCGGGCCGCTTCGAGCGAGGTCGCCAGCGGCGTTTCACATTGCAGCAGGAGAACCCCGCAGCGACGCAGCGCCGCGTCGGCAGCATCGAGATCGGCCGGGGACAAGTCGGCATTGGCGCCGGCGACAATGGTGATCGCGTTCTGGCCTGCCGCGTCGATGGCGATGGTGGCGATTCCCGTCCCGGCCGCGTCTGAGGTGGTTACATGGGCAAGATCGAGTCCGAAATCGGCCAGCGCCCTGCGCACGATCCCGCCGAAGCCGTCGCCTCCGGTGCGCCCGACAAAGGTGACATCAGCGCCGAGCTTCCTCGCCGCCACCGCCTGATTGGCGCCCTTGCCGCCGAGGGCGAGACGGAACCCGCTTCCTGAAACGGTCTCGCCGGGGCCAGGCAGGCGCTCGGCCGTCATCACGATGTCGAGATTGATGGAACCGGCGACCGCTACACTGGCCACCTTGCCCGCCGGTCCGCTCACCGAGGCGGTTCCGCCGGCGGTGTCGCGGCGCGCAGCCTGCCATAAAGATGCAGGCTGTAGGGCAGCGTCGCCAGATAGGCGATGGTCAATGCCGCAACCGTGGGGAACGGGTGGCTGATCAACAGCACCCCCAGGGCAAGCACCAGCGCGACCAGCGGAATGACCTTGTCGCGCGGGATCGCTCCGCCCTTGCCCTTGCCCGACAGCGTCGGCAGGCGGCTGACCATCAGCCCCGCCACGAACACCGTGAACACCGCCACAACCGCCGCATGGCCGGGAAACCGCGGCAATCCTGACAGGTAGAGATTGATCGGCAGCAGCGCCAGCATCGCGCCGGCCGGCGCCGGAACACCGGTGAAGAACGCCTTGGTCCATTCCGGACGGGTGGTGTCCTCGATGGAGACGTTGAAACGGGCAAGACGCAACGCCGCCGCCATCGCCAGCGCCACCGCCGCCAGCCAGCCGAGGGTCGAAATCTCATGCATCGCCCAGAAATACAGAACCAGCGCAGGCGCACAGCCGAAGGCCAGAAAATCAGCCAGGGAATCGAGTTCCGCGCCGAAGCGCGAAGCCCCCTTGAGCAGCCGTGCAATGCGGCCATCCAGCCCGTCCAGGAGGGCAGCAACGGCAATCGCCATCACCGAATGCTCCAGCCGTCCCTCGATGGCGAACCGCACCGAGGTCAGCCCCGCGGCAAGCACCATCAACGTGATCAGATTGGGGATGAGAACGCGCACCGGAATGCCGCGGCGGCGGGCAGGCTCCACAGGTTCCGTCTGGGTGGGTGTCGGCCCGGCTGATGACATGGCGGCTCACTCGATGCGGCGCGGCTGGACGTGCAGTTTAAGCACGTCCGCCCGCTGGCGTCACGCGACGCGGAAGGTGCGCGGCGTCTCGGTGCTCTTGAGATCAGCGAGAATGGTTTCGCCGCCGATCGCCCGCTGGCCGACGCCGACCATCGGCCGTGCCGTGTCGGGCAGGTAGATGTCAGCCCGCGAGCCGAAGCGGATGAGGCCATAGCGCTCGCCGGGGCCCACCGTCTCGCCTTCCTTGACGAAGCAGACGATGCGCCGCGCGATCAGCCCGGCGATCTGCACCACGCCGATGCGGCCGCTGGCCGTCTCGATCACCATGCCGTTGCGCTCGTTGTCCTCGCTGGCCTTGTCGAGATCGGCATTGAGGAACAGCCCCGGCGTATAGGCGATCTTGACGATCTTGCCGCCAACCGGCGCGCGATTGATATGAACATCGAAGACCGACAGGAAAATCGTGATGCGCGGCAGCGGCTTGTCGCCCAGCCCGAGTTCCGGCGGCGGCACGAAGAAGCCGACCATATCCACCCGCCCATCGGCCGGCGAGATCACCAGACCGTCGCGGCTGGGCGTAACCCTCGGCGGATCACGGAAAAAATAGGCGCAAAAACCCGCCGCCAGCCAGAACAGCCAGCCGAGCGGCGACCAGATCCAGCCACCGATCAGAGCGAGGATCACGGCGCCCGCAATGAAAATATACCCCTCCGGATGGATGGGGACGATCATCTTGCGGACAGATGCGACCACGGACATGGGGGGCCCTTTCCTGAACGACAGGCGGCTCCTCTAGCCTATTTAACGCACAAATAGAAGGTCGAAGCCGGATCGCGCCGCCGGCAGCGATGCCGTGCCGGCGAATCAGGTCCTGGCAGGGAGGATGAAAAGGAGGGCCGGACTTCCGCCCGGCAAAGGACCTCAACCCGCCACAAATGCGGTAAAATGCAGCAATTTACCCGCCCTGGTTGTGTTTCTGTGTCTGTTCGCCATTTTTTGCTAGACTTTAGGCGTAGACTTGGTGTCAAACTGCTGTCGCATGGTTCGCTGATAAGGACCGGAAAGGAGGAAGGCTATGGACGTCAACGCTGTTTTCGAGTGCATCGGTTTTGGCGCCTCGCGCGCGGTGGCAAGCGCCAATTTCGTTGCGGGCACGTCTTCCCGCGTTCCGGCGCGTTACATTCTGGAGACGGCGCGGGATCCGGTGGCCTATTGCATCGAGGCGCTGGCCCGGCACGATCCGGAAGCGGCAGCGCGGATCCGGCGGCCCGAACGCGTTCTGATCCTCGAGCGGCTGCGGCGCGAGGCAGGGCTGGTTCGCCACTGACCGCCGCAAGCGGCGAGGCAGATGCGCAAGCGCGCCCGGGTGGGCGCGTTTTTTATTGGCCCTGGCGATTACCGCCCGTAGTTCATGATCTTGCGGCAGTCGGGAGCCAGCTTGTCCTTGTTGTGCAGCAGGCAGGCCTTGACCGTTGCCGGCGTCATCGGCGGCCGTGAGCACATTTTGGAAATATCAGCCTGGCAGGAGTTGGGGTTGATCTTCTGCTGGGCCATGGCCGCCGGAGCGCTGATCAGCATCAGGCCAAGTCCGATCGGAAACACCATCCAGATTTTCATGGGCATACTCGTGTCGTGCTGCTCCGCCGACAATGCGGGCTCAGGCTGCAACAACTAACGCCAAACGCTTAAGAAACCTTCGCCGCGAAGGATGAAACGCCGGAGCGATACCCACCTTTCGGTCTTGTCGCATTTTCATCACGCGAACCGGGCTCGACTTCGCTTGAAAATGCTCTGGTGGCGCCCGGCCGGCCGTCAATTGCCAAGCTGGACCCGAACGCTCTGGCCCTCGGCACTCTTGACGCGCTTGAGCGTTTCCTCCGCCTCGTGCGCCTCGCGCTGGCGGTTCCACATGCCGGCATAGACACCGGCCTGAGCCAGCAGGTCGGTGTGCCGGCCGCGCTCGACGATCTGGCCCTGATCGAGCACGAGAATCTCGTCGGCATTGACGACCGTCGACAGGCGGTGGGCAATCACCAGCGTGGTCCTGCCCTTGCTGACATGGTCGAGCGCGCCCTGGATTTCCCGCTCGGTGAAGGTATCCAGCGCCGAGGTCGCCTCGTCGAGAATGAGGATCGGCGGCCCCTTGAGAATGGTGCGGGCAATGGCGACGCGCTGCTTTTCGCCGCCGGACAGTTTCAGGCCGCGCTCACCGACCTGCGAATCGTAACCCTCCGGCAATTGCCGGATGAAGCCGTCGATCTGGGCAAGACGCGCGGCCTCCTCGATGTCGGCCCGCGAGGCGCCGGCGCGGCCATAGCCGATGTTGTAGAGGATCGTGTCGTTGAACAGCACGGTATCCTGCGGAACCATGCCGATGGCCGCACGCAACGAGGCTTGCGAAACGCTGCGCAGATCCTGACCGTCGATGCTGATGCGGCCGTCGTTGACGTCGTAAAAGCGGAACATCAGCCGGGAGATGGTCGACTTGCCGGCGCCCGACGGGCCGACGATGGCGACCGTGCGGCCGGCCGGCACTTCAAATGAAACGCCCTTGAGAATGGGCCGCTCCGGCACATAGGCAAAATGCACATTCTCGAAGCGGATCGCGCCATCGCCCACCTTCAGCGGCGTCGCGCCGGGCCCATCCTGCACTTCGGCCCCCTGATGCAGGATGCGGAACATCTGCTCGATATCGACGATGTTCTGCTTGATCTCGCGGTAGAGCATGCCCATGAAATTCAGCGGTTGGGCCAGCTGGATCATCAGCGCGTTGATCATGACGAAATGGCCGACGCTGTTCTTGCCGTTCTGCACGTCGATGGCCGACATGATCATGCAGACAGCGAGCGCAATGGTGAAGATCACCGCCTGGCCCATGTTGAGGAAGGCCAGCGAGGAATAGGTCTTGACCGAGGCGCTCTCGAATTTCGCCATCGAGACATCGTAGCGCGCCGTCTCGCGGGCTTCGGCGCCGAAATATTTCACCGTCTCGTAGTTCAGCAGCGAATCGACGGCCTTGGTGTTGGCGTCATTGTCGCTGTCGTTCATCTGCCGCCGGATCTTGATGCGCCAGTTGGTCGCCGCGATGGTGAACCACAGATAGGCGATGATCATCACGATGACCACGACGACATAGCGCCAGTCGAATTCGTAGGCGAAAACGCCGATGACCATAAGGAACTCGACGATCGTCGGCAGGCCGTTCATCATCAGCATGCGGGCCAGATCCTCGACTCCGGAGCGGCCGCGTTCGAGGATGCGGGTCAGCCCGCCGGTCTTGCGCTCAAGATGAAAGCGCAACGACAGCCGATGCATGTGTTCAAAGGTCAGGATGGCCGTGCGCCGCGCCGCATGCATCGAAACGGGGGCGAAAATCCCCTCGCGGATCTGGGTGAACACGATCATCAGGATGCGCACGACGCCATAAAGCACCGTCGCCAGCAGCGGCGCGCCGATCAGCACCGTCATCGCATCGCCCGCGACCTTGCCGCCCGCCGCCGCAACCATCGCATCCGTTGCCCACTTGAAGGTGTAGGGCATCAGCATGGTGAAGCCCTTGGAGACGAGGATCATCACCAGCGCGAGCGCCACGCGCATCTGCAGGTCACGCCGCGATTGCGGCCAGATATAGGGCCACAATGAAGCAAGAGTGGAGGCGAGCGTCGCCTTGGGCGGCTGGGAAGCAGTCACGGGACGGGCTTTCAACGACAGCGCAGGCAGCGCGCTGATCGCGATATAGGCCGGCATCACCCGTACGCCAACCCCAAGCGCGGTTGAAGCGTTAACCATTTTCGCGCTCTCCTAGGGGCATGGCACTGATTCAGAACATCTGCGTTTTCTGCGGTTCGGGCGTTGGGCGCGATCCGGCCTTCGAACAGGCGGCCGACCAGTTCGGCACAATCATGGCGCGGGCCGGCATCGGCCTCGTTTATGGCGGCGGCTCGATCGGGCTGATGGGCACCGTGGCGCGTGCCGTGCTCAACGGCGGCGGCCGGGTGACCGGCATCATCCCCGGCTTCCTGCACAAGCGGGAAATCCGCTTCGAGGGGGCGACCGAGATGATCGTCACCAACGACATGCACGAGCGCAAGCGGCTGATGTTCGAGAAATCGGACGCTTTCGTCGCCCTGCCCGGCGGGGTCGGCACGCTGGAGGAACTCGTCGAGCAGATGACCTGGGCACAGCTTGGCCAGCACGAAAAGCCGATCCTGGTCGCCGATATTGGCCATTTCTGGAAGCCGCTGCTGGTTCTTCTGGCGCATATGCGCGAGGCGGGCTTCATCCGCGAGAGCATGGAAGTGCATTATCTCGTCGCCGAACGGGTCAGCGAGATCCTGCCGATGCTTGAAAAGGCCGCCCAGAATGCCGCTGTGCGGCAGGTGCGCGCCAGCGCCTGACCCTGTTAACCTCCGATTTACCGATGTTGATCACACGAGGGGCGGCGGCAAGCACCGCTTAACCATGCTCGGCTAGCGTCGCCTGATCGAAACTCCCCACGGGAGGCCGAAATGGTGCTGAAACCCGTATCCTTCGCCCGCTATTCCGATCTTGTCGGCCTGTTGCTGGCGCTGCTGATCCTGCTGGCGCTGGCGATGCGCGCGCAGGTCACCGAACCGCTGCCTTTCGGCGTCCGCGCCTCCGCACCTGCGACGATCGCGCACAGCGCCTGACCGGCAAACCGGTCCTTGCCCGGGCCGGCATGCTGTCCTAGCATGGTCGACGGCATTTTCGCCGTCCTCGGAGTCAGGGCTTCCAACATGGTTCGTCAAGCGGCATTGATCACGTCCCTTCTGCTGGTTTCACTTCAGGCGCCTGCTTTCGCGCAGAGCCGCGCCAAGGCCGCCAAGCCCCCGGCGGCGGTCACCATCACCAATGCCCGCGCCGGCGCCACCATGACCGATTTCGGCCTGACCGATGCCGAGGGCAAGGTGATTGCCCGGCTTGCCAAGCCGCTCGCCTCCGGCAAATCGGCATCGCTGAAGCTCGGCAAGGGCGCCAAATGCGTGATGACCGCCATCGCCAATTTTGACGATATGACGGACAGCACCTCCGGCGATGTCGATGTCTGCAAAGACAAGGTCGTCCGCTTCACCGATTGATCAGGGTGCCGGGGCGCCACGCGCCGCTTCGAGCAATGTGAAGCAGTCCTGCCGGTCGAGGTGGAGGCCCTCAGCCTTCGCCAGGCTGGCGATGCGCGCCACTGATGAGGTGCCGATTACCGGCACTGGGCGGGCCGGATGCGCCATGAGCCAGGCAAGCGCCAGCGCGCCTTGCTCCACGCCATATCGCGCCGCCATGGGGCCGAGCGCCTCGCGCACACGGTTCGCCACCGGGCTATCCTCGCGGAACAGACGTCCCTTGGCCAGCGGCGACCAAAGCATCGGCGCCATGCGCCGTTCCTGCGCCTGATCGAGCGTTCCATCGTCGAGCGGGGCAAGATGCAGCAACGAAAACTGGATCTGGTTGGTGACCAACGGCATCGAAAGGCGCGACTGCAGCAGAGAAACCTGCTGCGGTGTGAAGTTTGACACGCCCACCGCGCGCACCTTTCCGGCACGGACCACGGCTTCCAGACCAGCAGCGGTATCATCGGCATCCATGAACGGATCAGGCCGGTGGATCAGCAGCAGGTCGAGATAGTCGGTGCCGAAATTGGCAAGCGAGCGGTCGACGGAGGCGGCGATATGGGCGGCGCTCGTGTTGTAGTGCTTGACGCGCGTCTCCGGTCGTTGCGGCGACAGCGTGGCGTTGCCGCATTTGCTGATGATTTCGATACTGTGGCGCGCTCCACCCCAGAGCTTCAGCGCTTCGCCGAAGCGCGCCTCCACCGTGAAGCTGCCGTAGACATCGGCATGATCGAAGCTGGTGATGCCGTGATCGAGGCAGGCGACAATCATTTCGGCAAGGCCCGCCGGCGTGCCAAGCTCCGGCTGCATCAGCACCTGCCACGCGCCCCAGACGATGCGCGAGAGTTCAGGACCGTCCGGGTGCAGGCGCGTGCGCTGGTCCGCCATGATCATCCTCACCCTTTCACGCCATCCTTGATCAGCTTGTAGACGATCGAATCCGTCAATGCCTGGAACGAAGCGTCGATGATATTGGAACTGACGCCCACCGTCGTCCAGCTTTCGCCGGTCTCGTCCTTGGATTCGATCAGCACGCGGGTCACCGCCTCGGTGCCGCCATCGAAGATGCGGACGCGGAAATCGGAGAGTTCCAGCCCCTTGATGTGATCCTGATAGCGGCCGAGATCCTTGCGCAGCGCCTTGTCGAGCGCGTTGACCGGGCCATCGCCCTCCGCCGCCGAAATGCGGGTGCGGCCGCCGATGTTCACCTTCACCACCGCTTCGGAGAAGGTCACCAGCTGGCCGTTGGCGTTGTAGCGGCGCTCGACATTGACCTTGAAGCGCTCAACCTTGAAATAGTCCGGCACGCGGCCCAGCACCTTCTGCGCCAGCAAGAAGAAAGAGGCATCCGCCCCTTCATAGGAATAGCCAAGCGCCTCGCGCTCCTTCACCTCGTCGAGCAGGCGGGCGATGCGCGGATCGCCCTTCTCGACGGTGATGCCTAGCCGTTCCAGTTCCGACAGCACATTCGACTTGCCGGCCTGGGTCGAGACCAGCACGAGACGGCGGTTACCCACCGCCTCCGGCTCGACATGCTCATAGGTGCGCGGGTCCTTCAGCACGGCGGAGGCGTGAATGCCGGCCTTGGTGGCAAAGGCCGAGGCGCCGACATAGGGTGCCTGCCGGCGCGGCTGGCGATTCATGAGTTCGTCGAAGGCACGCGACATCGCTGTCAGCCCCTTCAGAGCCTCGTCACTGACGCCGACCTCGAAGCGGCTGGCCAGCTCCGGCTTCAGTTTCAGAGTGCCGATCAGCGTGACCAGATTGGCATTGCCGCAGCGTTCGCCGAGACCGTTGAGCGTGCCCTGGATCTGGCGGGCGCCGGCCAGAACGGCGGCCAGCGAATTGGCCACTGCCTGGCCGGTATCGTCATGGGCGTGGATACCCAGCCGGTCACCGGGGATCACCTTTGCCACCTCGGCAACGATCGCGGCGACTTCATGCGGCAGCGTGCCGCCGTTGGTATCGCACAGAACCACCCAGCGCGCGCCGGCCTCATAGGCTGTGCGGGCGCAGACGAGCGCATAGTCGCGGTTGTTCTTGAACCCGTCGAAGAAATGCTCGCAATCGACCGAGGGTTCAAAACCCCGTTCGGCGGCGGTCTTGACGCTGTCGGCGATGCTTTCGAGGTTTTCCTTGAGCGTGCAGCCGAGCGCGACATGGACATGATAGTCCCAGGCCTTGGCGACGTAGCAGATCGCATCCGCCTTCGCCGCCAGCAGGCCGTTGAGGCCGGGATCATTGGAGGCGGACAGCCCTGCCCGCTTGGTCATTCCAAAGCCGGTGAACTTCGCTCTGATCGGCGGGCGTTCGGCGAAAAAGGCGGTATCGACCGGGTTGGCGCCGGGATAGCCGCCCTCGATGTAATCGACGCCGAGCTTGTCCAGCATCGTCGCAATCTGCCGCTTGTCGGCCAGGGAAAAATCGACACCGGTGGTCTGGGCGCCATCGCGCAGGGTGGTGTCGAACAGGTAGAGGCGATCCTTGGCCATCAGGCGGCTCCCTGCGGGCGGAGAGGGGCAAGTTTCTTCTGCATTGTCGTATTGGCGAGCCATTCGCCGGCGCGCATCACGCTGTTGCGCTTGAACGGCGTATAGCCGCGATTGGCGAAGAACGCCTGCGAGGTGTCGCTGGCATCGGTGTAGAGCAGGGACGTGCCGCGCGCCGCCGCGAGCCTTTCCAGCGCATCGCAGAGCAGCGTGGCGACGCCGCGCCGGGCGAAATCCGGCCGCGTGTAAAGCAGCGCGATCATCGTGTTATCCTCCAGCGCACCGAAGCCGACCAGACCGCTGTCATCCTCGACCACCAGCGTCAGCATGCCGGCGAGCCATTTGCCGAAGTCATCAACATCGTCGGCGGCCGAGGCCCAGGCCTCGCGCTGGGCATCGGAATAATCCTCCTCGGCGAGAATTTCGATCGAGGCGCGGAACAGATCGGCGAGCGCGGCGGCATCGGCGGGAAGGAAGGGGCGCAGGCGGGCAGTCATGGGATGCGACCTTTCATGGCTCGCAGAGCACCCCTTCCGGCGGCTGCGCCGCCACCCTCCCCATCAAGAGGAGGGAGAGATGCGGAACCGTTAGCAACAATCCCTCCCCCTTGCGGGGAGGGTGGTCCGAGCGCCGCAGACAAGTATACGCAGTCTGCGTAGACTTCACTGCATGCGGAGGCGCGGGAGGGGGTGGTCACCGCTTCACCTCCCAGGTGGTCACGGGCTGACCATCCGGTCCCTTGCCGTCCTTGAGAGCGATGCCCATCGCGGCGAGTTCATCGCGGATGCGGTCGCTCTCCGCGAAGTTTTTGGCGGCACGGGCGGCGAGACGGGCGGCAATCAGCGGCTCGACCCTGGCGGCGAGCGCTGCATCGACAGGCGCGGCCCCGGCGCCGATGGCCGCCAGATCACAGGAAAATCCGAGCAGCTTCAGCGTGGCCGCAAGCCGGGTGGTGTCGGCGATCCTGTGCAGTTCGGCAAAGGCCAAAGGCGTATTGAGATCGTCGGCCAGCGCGGCGATCACCTCATCCGAGGGCTGGCCGGGCTGGATGCCTGCGACCTTCTCGTAAAGCCGCTTCAGGGTCGCCTCCGCCTCCTCCAGCCCCTTCACCGTCCAGTCAATCGGCTGGCGATAGTGGGTTTTCAGCATGGCAAAGCGCAAGACCTCGCCCGGCCAGGTGCGGCCGCCGAAATCCGTCGTTTGCAGAAGCTGGTTGATGGTGATGAAATTGCCGAGGCTTTTGGACATCTTCTGCCCTTCCACCTGCAGAAATCCGTTGTGCAGCCAGACATTGGCCATCACCTCCTTGCCGGTGAAGCAGCAGGTCTGGGCAATTTCGTTCTCGTGGTGCGGGAAGATGAGATCGAGCCCGCCGGCGTGAATGTCGAACACCTCGCCGAGCAATGCGCCCGACATCGCCGAGCATTCGATATGCCAGCCCGGACGGCCGAAACCCCAGGGGCTTTCCCAGCCCGGTTCCGTCTCCGGGTTGGACGGCTTCCACAGCACGAAGTCGGTTGCATCCTTCTTGTAGGGCGCCACCTCGACCCGCGCGCCGGCGATCATGTCGTCCATCGAACGGCGCGACAGCCGCCCGTAGGCCGGCATCGAGGGGACATGGAACAGCACATGGCCCTCTGCCGCATAGGCATGGCCGCGGGCAATCAGCCCCTCGATCACCCGCACCATGTCGAGCGGCTTGGCGCTGTCGCAGACAAATTCGGTGGCACGCGGCTCATGCGTCGGCGCCAGCACGCCGAGCGCGGCGATGTCCTTGTGGAACTGCTCGGCGGTGACCCGCGTCAGTTCGCGGATTTCCTCGTTGAGCGAGCGCTTCTTCGTCCAGCGCTCGAAAGCGCGGGCGTTGATCTTGTCGTCGACGTCCGTGATGTTGCGGACATAGGTGACGTGATTTTCGCCGTAGAGATGGCGCAGCAGGCGGAACAGCGTGTCGAACACGATCACCGGGCGCGCGTTGCCGATATGGGCAAAATCATAGACCGTCGGGCCGCAGGCATACATCCGCACGTTGGCAGGATCGATCGGGCGGAATTCCGCCTTGTCGCGCGTCAGGGTATTGGTGAGCCTGAGGCCCCTGAAACCGTCCGAATTGCGTCCGCCTGCCATGTCACGTTCTCCAGCGCATCACACCCCCGCGCCAGCCGGTGGTGTCTCGTTCGGTCCGTGATCGGTGGGAATGAGACGGCGTCGGCCAGCGCTTGAAAGCTAGCCGCAAATAATCCCGACAGAGTTAAGGATTGCGCGCGTCATGGCCTTCCATTGCCTGTTTACGGCATCACGTCAAGCGGTTGCATCGCGGCGCGGAATGATGCATCGCAGCAACAGCGCGAAAAAACCACAATGAGCAAAACACGGCTGCGTGCGCAAAATCACTGCGCTGCCCTGTTTTAGCCATTTGTTCACATTTGCTCTGCACTGTCCTCGAATCGGGGATCCATCGGAACTGTCGTTATGCTTCGTCTGTCTGCCCTGTCGCTTGCGCTTGTTTGCTCCATTGCCTCCCTGGTTTCGGCCCAGTCAATTCCCGGCGAGGCGCGCCAGCGGGATTTCGTCATCCAGAACGACGACGGCTATGGCACATCCGACTGCCTCAGCAGAGGCTCGGCCTGCGGCAAGATCGTCGCCGATGCCTGGTGCGAGGCAAAGGGTTTTGCCCGCGCCGTGGCCTACCGGCCGGCCGAGGCGGCCGATATCACGCATTCGATCCGCGGACCGCAACGGCAGAGCCCGCTGGCCGATTCCTTCGTGATTTCCTGCTCGGAATAAGACCTTCGGCCTTCGGGTTTGACCTGTCGGTCACCCTCAGGTCGTTTCCTCGCAACCGGGCCTTTTGGCCCTGCTCGGCGTCGCCTTCGCGCCTGACCAGCGGCCCGATGACCGTGCCAGTCAGTCACTCGCGCTATTTGATGAACTCGCCGCATTTGGGCACCTCGCCGGTGCCGCCCCAGGGCATGATCGGCACGGTCGAGGTAGAATTCTTCGGGCTGCCGTCGATCAGCTTGTCGGAATAGACGAGATAGACCAGCACGTTGCGCTTTTCGTCGCAGCCGCGCACGACCTGCATGCGCTTGAAGAACAGCGAACGCGACTGGCGATAGACGACATCGCCCTGCTCGGCCTTGGCCTTGAACCTGACCGGTCCGATCTGCCGGCAGGCAAGCGAAATGTCGGATACCTGCTCAGCCAGCCCCAGCGAGCCGGCAATGCCGCCCTTCTCCGGCACGGTGAAATGACAGGAAACCCCCTCGACCACAGGGTCGTCGATGCCGTAGGTGGCAAGCTTGTCGTCGGGCGTCAGCAGCTTGAAAACCGTCGATTTCTTGAAAATGAGGTCAGGTTCCTGCGCCGCTGCGGGCAGGGCGAACATCAGGGCTGTGGCCATCAGGCCAATCGTTGCGCCACGCATTCAATGTCTCCGGAAACCATGCATCTGCGGTGAATATGGCTGTTGCCGAGCCATTTTCCAATGCCGGGTTCGCACTTTGCAAGACCTGTTGGACGGGATAGACAGGAAAGGTCAATTCGGGAGGTAACTTGAATGATCCGTTCACTGCTCGCATCGACGCTGCTCATCGTCACGGCGATGACTGCCCAGGCGCAGGATTACCCGCAAAAGCCGGTTACCCTGGTCGTCCCCTTCGCCCCTGGCGGCTCGTCGGATGTGATTTCGCGCTTCGTCGGCCAGAAGCTTTCCGAGATGTGGAAGCAGTCGGTGATTGTCGACAACAAGGCGGGCGGCGCCGGGCAGATCGCCATGCAGGCCGTGGCCCGCGCCAATCCCGATGGCTACACGCTCATTCTCGGCCACATCGGCACGCTGGCGGTCAATCCTGCGATGTTCGACAAGCTCTCCTACAATTACAAGAAGGAGTTCCTGCCGGTGGCGATGCTGGCCATCGTGCCGTCGGCGATCGCCGTCAATCCGGACCTGCCGATCAAGTCGGTGAAAGAGCTGCTGGATTACGCCAAGGCCAACCCGGGCAAGCTCAACTACGGCTCGGCCGGCAATGGCTCGGCCGGCCATCTGTCGATGGAATTCTTCAAGGATACCGTCAGGATGGAGGCCCAGCATGTGCCCTACAAGGGAACCGGGCCGATGCTGACCGATCTGCTCTCGGGCCAGACGCAATTGACCTACAACGGCATCCTGCCGCTGGTGCCGCATGCCAAGACCGGAAAGCTGCGCATCATCGGCGTCGGCAGCCCGAAGCGCCTGCCGCTGATGCCGGATGTGCCGACCATCGACGAGCAGGGCTTTCCGGGTTTCGAAACCTCGCAATGGTATGGCGTACTGACCCCGATGGGCACGCCCGAGGCGGTCGTGAAAAAGCTCAATGCCGACATCAACAAGGTGCTGGCCGACCCGGAAATCCAGAAGCGACTGACCGATGACGGGGCCGTCGCCGGGTCCGGCTCGCCGGAGGATTTCGGCAAGTATATCGATGCCGAGGAAAAGCGGTGGGCGCCGGTGGTCAAGAAGGCGGGCATCAAGCCGGATTGATCCGGATCAACCCGATGTGCGGCGGCCCGACTAACCTTGCCGTTCGTCCGTAGCCGCCGCACAGTGCCGCATCGAGTGAGACCAGGAGGGTCAAGTCCATGCATCGCAGATCGTTTCTGAAGGCCGGAGCAGCCGGCGTTGCTGCCAGCGGGCTGGCGGCCCCGGCTCTTGCCCAGGCAGCCCCTGAGGTGCGCTGGCGGTTGACGTCGAGCTTTCCCAAATCGCTCGACACGATCTTCGGCACGGCCGAGACCTTCGCCCGCTATGTCCGCGAGGCGAGCGACGGCAAGTTCCAGATCCAGACCTTCTCGGCGGGCGAGATCGTGCCCGGCCTGCAGGCGCTCGATTCCGTCTCGACCGGCGCGGTCGAGCTAGCCCATACCCCGACCTACTTCTACGTCGGCAAGGACATGACGCTCGGCCTCGGAACCGGCGTTCCCTTTGGCCTAAATGCCCGGCTGCAGCATTCCTGGTGGCATTTCGGCGGTGGCGAGGCCATCGTCAATGAGGCGATGAAACCGTTCGGCGTCTATTCGATCCCCTGCGGCAATTCCGGCACCCAGATGGGCGGCTGGTTCCGCAAGGAGATCAAGACGCTCGATGATCTCAAGGGGCTGAAATTCCGCATCGGCGGCCTCGGCGGGCAGGTGCTGGCCAAGCTCGGCGTCGTGCCGCAGCAGATTGCTCCCGGCGATGTCTATCCGGCGCTGGAACGCGGCACGATCGACGCGGCGGAATTTGTCGGCCCCTATGACGATGAGAAACTCGGCCTGTCGAAGGTCGCGCCCTATTACTACTACCCCGGCTGGTGGGAAGGCGGGGCGATGCTGCATCTGTGCGTCAATCTCGACAAATGGAACAGCCTGACGCCGCAGTATCAGGCGATCGTCCGCAATGCCTGCGAGGCGGCCAACAACTGGATGCTGGCCAAGTATGACGCGGTGAATTCGCAGGCGCTGGGCCGGCTGATCCAGGCGGGCGTCCAGCTCCGCCCCTTCCCGATGGAGACGATCGACGCCGCCTACAAGGCCGCCAACGAGTTCTATGCGGAAGTCTCGGCGAAGAATCCGCTGTTCAAGAAGGGCTACGAATCGATGGTCGCCTTCCGCAAGGAAAATTACACCTGGTGGCAGATCGGCGAATATTCCTACGACAGCTACATCATCCGCTCCTCGCGCGGGTGAGTTCACCGGCTTTGGCCGACTTTCCAGCGCCGCCGGCCCATGCCGGCGGCCATTTTGTGTGGCCCGGCACCGTTTCTGCCTTTGCAAAGCCGCATTAATGGTTCACTGGATCACGCTGTGTTTTGGTGGAATCATCAAAACACGGACAATGTGATCGATTCTGGTAGTTTAGAGCATGCTTTCAGCGAAAAACCGTTCACACTTTTTCGCAGCATGCTCTAACCACGTCTCGTCATAGTTTGTTAACCGTTCACGCTAGCCTTGTCAGGCTTGCCTGGGCCAAAGGACCGCCGGTGACCCGTTCGCTGTTCCCCGTGCCGCTGATGGCCCGGCTCGCAAGAGCCGCCGGGCTGGCATTGGCGGTTGCAGTCGCGGCCGGCTCGGCGGCGGCT
>DAOMXG010000040.1:0-15546 GCA_035436995.1 Beijerinckiaceae bacterium | reverse complement strand
TCCGGCCCAGCCGCGCGGCGCGGCGGTGCGCGTCGTCAATCCGGACGACAAGGCCAAGGTGATCGCCAAGCTGAAGGACCTGTCGCAGCCGGTTGACGTTGCCCGGCTCGGCACGGCTGTCCGCAATCTCGATGTGGTCGAGCAGGGCGACCTGATCACCTTCACCTACAGCGAGGCCGGCATCAACGATCGGGCCCGGCGTGCCGTCGATCAGTCGCTTGATGTGTTCCGCCGGCGCGTCGATCCCGAGGGCACCAAGGAAATCTCGATCCAGCGGCAGGGGATCGACCGCGTGCTGATCCAGGTTCCGGGCTTGCAGGACCCGACCGAGCTGCGCGAGATTCTCGGCAAGGTTGCCAAGCTGGAATTCCGCCTTGTCGCCGAGCCGGGCGCCAATCCGGCCGATGTCGAGACGCTTGCCTCCGACGAGGGCGGGCCGATGCAGATCGAGCGGCGGGTGATGGTCGATGGCGCGGATCTGACCAATGCCGAGCCGGGCTTTGACCAGCGCACCGGCCAGCCGGTGGTCAATTTCCGCTTCAACGTCTCGGCGGCACGCAAGTTCGGCCAGGTGACGACCGACAACGTCGGCAAGCCGTTTGCCATCATCCTTGACAACAAGGTCATTTCGGCGCCGCGCATTCTGTCGCCGATCACCGGCGGGCAGGGGCAGATTTCCGGCAATTTCACCGTCGAGAGCGCAAATCGTCTGGCGATCCTGCTGCGCTCCGGTGCGCTGCCGGCCAATTTCACCATCGTCGAGGAGCGCACCGTCGGCCCCGGGCTCGGGCAGGATTCGATCGACGCCGGCAAGAAGGCGGCCTACGTCGCCGCCGGCCTGGTGTTCTTGTTCATGCTGCTGACCTACGGGCTGTTCGGCATCTTTGCCAATCTGGCGCTGGCGATTCACATCCTGCTGATCTTTGCGATCATGACCAAGCTCGGCGCGACGCTGACGTTGCCCGGCATTGCCGGCATCGTGCTGACCATCGGCACGGCGGTTGATGCCAACGTGCTGATCTACGAACGCATCCGTGAGGAAAACCATCTCGGCCGGTCGATGATCGCGTCGCTGGATGCCGGCTTCAACCGCGCCATGGCGACGATCATCGACTCGAACGTGACGATGTTCATCGCAGCGGCGATCCTTTATTTCCTCGGCTCCGGCCCGGTGCGCGGTTTTGCCGTCACCATGATCGTCGGCATCATCACCACGATCGTCACGGCAGTGACGATGACGCGGCTGATGATCGCGCTGTGGTATCGCTGGTTCAAGCCGACCAAGATCCCGTTCTAGGGCATGTCGCGATGAAGTGGATACCGGTTCATCGATGAAGACATGCTATAACCACTTGAAATCGATCACGTTGTCCGCATTTTGATGGTTTTATCAAAATGCGGCGTGATCCAAGGCAAGGCCCATGAAACTCCTGCGCATCATTCCGGACGGGACCAAATTCCCTTTCATGCACTGGCGGCGCTACAGCTTCCCGCTGTCAGCGCTCCTGTCGATCATCGCGGTGGTGCTGTTCTTCACCGTCAACATGAACTACGGCATCGACTTCACGGGTGGCACGCTGATCGAGATGCGGGCTAAATCCGGCCAGCTTGATATCGCCAAGGTCCGTTCCACCGCCGAACATCTCGGCCTGGGCGAGCCGGAGGTGCAGGCATTCGGCGGCAATGTGCCGGAAGTCTCGATGCGCTTCCCGCTTCAGCCGGGCGGCGACAAGGGCCAGCAGGTCGTGGTCGAGAAGGCGCGCGCCGCCTTCATCAACGATTTTGATTTCCGCCGTGTCGAGGTGGTCGGTCCGCGTGTCTCGGGCGAACTGGTGCAGGCCGGCACGATCGGCGTGGTGGTTTCGATCATCGGCGTGCTGATCTATCTGTGGTTCCGATTTGAATGGCAGTTTGCGCTAGGGGCGGTGATTGCCACCCTGCATGACCTGGTGATGACCATCGGCTTTTATTCGCTCAGCCAGATCGAGTTCAACATGACCTCGATCGCGGCGATTCTGACCATCGTCGGCTATTCGCTGAATGACACCGTGGTGGTGTTTGACCGTATCCGCGAGCTGCTCAGACGCTACAAGAAGATGCCGATCAAGGACCTGCTCGATCTGGCCATCAACCAGACGCTGGCGCGCACCTTCCTTGTGTCGTTCACGGCGATGCTGGCACTGCTGGCGCTGGTGATGTTCGGCGGAACGGTGATTTCGTCCTTCTCCTGGGCGATGCTGGTTGGCGTTGTGGTTGGCACCTATTCGTCGATCTTCATTGCCGCTCCGGTGCTGATCTATCTCGGCCTCAAGGTCGGCGGTGACGAACCCAGGTCCGAGGCGGCAGCTGAGGCCAGGGCAGCCGCCTGATGGCCGAGCCGGGCAGGGGCTTTGTTCCTGGCCGCCATCCGATCGAGGGGATCGGCCGCGGCGGTTTTGTTTTCGCCGGGATGAGCCATATCGGTTCGGTCCTGGCGTTGCCGTCCGGGGTGCATGCCTGGGCCGTGTCCGATCCGGTGGAGATTACGCCGGAGAGCCTGGCGCTGGCAGTGGCGGAAGCCGGCGATTTCGAGTTTCTCATCCTCGGAACCGGCGCCCGACAGGCGTTTCCCACCGCTGCGGTCCGGGCGGTGCTGGCCGAGGCCGGCTTGCGCTGCGAGGCGATGGCGACGCCGATGGCAACCCAGACCTACAACATTCTGCTCGATGAGGGCCGGCGCGTTGCCGCAGCGCTGATCGCGGTGGCATGACCCTTTCATTTCGGCCAGTTGCGCCCCATATCGGGATCAAGCCGAAAGTGTGCCCATGACAGCCTGCGCCCCGTCCGATCCCGCGCTCTCTGCCGCCTATCAGGCCGCGCAGGCGACCGTGCGGGCGCTCGACGAGGACCGCTATCTGGCAACCCTGTTCGCGCCGGAGGCGGCCCGGCCGCATCTGTTTGCGCTTTATGCGTTTTCGGCCGAGATCTCCCGCGTCCGCTCGCAGGTGCGCGAGGCGATGCCGGGCGAAATCCGCTTCCAGTGGTGGCGGGACTTTCTCAACGGCAAACCGCACGGGGATGCGTCCGGCCATCCGCTGGCGCGCGCCCTGTCGGCAACGATTGGCGCCTGCGCCCTGCCGGTCAAGCCCCTGCTGGACCTGATCGAAGCCCGCACCTTCGACCTCTATGACGACCCGATGCCGACCTGGCTCGATTGCGAGGGTTATTGCGGCGAGACCTCCTCGGCGCTGATCCAGCTTGCCTGCCTGTGCCTGACCGGTGGCAGCGATCCCGGTGCGGCGCAGGCCGCCGGTCATGCCGGTGTCGCCTATGCCTTGACCGGGCTGTTGCGCGCCTTTCCCTGGACGTCGCGGCGCGGGCAGTTGTTTCTGCCGGCGGACGTCTTTGCCGCCCATGGCGTCAAACCCGAGGCCGTTCGCGCCGGGCAGGATTCGCCGGGCCTGCGGGCCGCCCTTGGCGAGATTCGTGCCCGCGCCGGGGACCATCTGGCGAAAACGCGCGCCCTGATCGGAACCGTGTCCCCGGCAATCGCGCCGGCCTTTCTGCCGGTGGCCATGGTCGATCCTTACCTGAAGACAATGGCGCGGGCGGATTACGATCCGTTCCGCAGCCGGGTGGAGGTTGGCAAGCTCGCCAAGCTCTGGCGGTTCTGGCGGCAGGCCCGCTGCGCCGGGATCTGACCATCTCCTGCAGCCTTTTTCTTGACATTGGCGGCTCGGGCCGGAAGGAACAGGGCGACTGAACCGGACCCTGATCACGACTGCACGGCCATGATGGACAAGACCTACGATCCCGCGACAATCGAAGCCCGCGTTGCCAGGGCCTGGGACGAAGCCAGGGCGTTTGCCGCCGGCGCCGGCGCGCGCGGCGACAAGACGCCGTTCTGCATCGTCATTCCGCCGCCGAACGTTACCGGCTCGCTGCACATGGGCCATGCGCTCAACAATACGTTGCAGGATATTCTGGTCCGCTTCGAACGGATGCGCGGCAAGGATGTGCTGTGGCAGCCCGGCACCGATCATGCCGGCATCGCCACGCAGATGGTGGTGGAGCGCAAGCTGGCTGCCGAGAAGAAGGATGACCGCCGGACCATGGGGCGCGAGCGCTTCCTTGAGGAAGTCTGGGCCTGGAAGGCGGAATCGGGCGGCACCATCGTCAACCAGTTGAAGCGCCTCGGCGCCTCCTGCGACTGGAGCCGCGAGCGTTTCACCATGGACCCCGGCCTCAGCGAGGCGGTGATCGAGTTCTTCGTCGGCCTGCACGAGGCGGGGCTGATCTACAAGGACAAGCGTCTGGTCAACTGGGACCCCAAGCTGCTCACCGCCATCTCCGATCTCGAAGTCGAGCAGAGGGAAGTGAAGGGCAGCTTCAAGTGGTCGCGCGGCGAGACTGACAAGGAGGGCAACCCGGTTTCCCTCAACCATGCCGCACTCGGCAAGCTGCTCGACCGGGAGCCGGGCGGCCATCTCTATTATTTCGACTATCCTGTGGTCGATGATACGGGCAAGGAAACCGGCGCCGTCGTCACTGTCGCTACCACCCGGCCCGAGACGATGCTGGGCGACACAGCCGTCGCCGTGCATCCGACCGATGAACGCTATACCCACCTTGTCGGCAAGAGGGTGCGTCTGCCGCTGGTCGGCCGGCTGATCCCCATCGTCGCGGATGAGTATTCCGACCCCGAAAAGGGCACCGGCGCGGTCAAGATCACCCCGGCGCATGATTTCAACGACTTCGAGGTGGGCAAGCGGCAGGGCGTTCCGGCGATCAACGTGATGACGCCGGACGGAAAAATGACGTTCATCCGCAGCAACACATTTTGGAGGAATACTGATTTTGAGGCAAAACTCGGTGTCGAAGATTTAGTTTCTGAGCTTGGTCGTTATGATGAGGATGGTGAGTATATTGAATTTGAAATAGATGACACACAGGTCGACTGGCTCCGTAGCAATCTTGAAGGTGTCGAACGTTTCACTGCACGCAAGGCCGTGATCAAGGAGATGGACGAGGCTGGACGGCTCCAGAAGATCGAACCCACCGTTCAGCAAGTGCCGCATGGCGACCGCTCCGGCGTGCCGATCGAGCCGTTCCTGACCGACCAGTGGTATGTCAACGTCAAGCCGCTGGCGGATGCCTCCATGGAGGCTGTGAAGTCCGGCAGGACGCGGATGATGCCGGCCAACCGCGAGGCGGATTTCTTCCGCTGGATGGAGAATATCGAGCCGTGGTGCGTCTCCCGCCAGCTCTGGTGGGGCCACCAGATCCCGGCGTGGTATGGGCCGGATTTTCCTGCTGATCCCGATGATTATTATGTCGCCCGCAATGAGGAAGAAGCGCAGAAAAAGGCACAGTCTCGCCGCGCATCTCCCTCTCCCCGCGGGCGGGGAGAGGGTAAGGGTGAGGGGAGGAATGGCCATGTGCCACTCACCCGCGACCCCGATGTGCTCGACACCTGGTTCTCTTCCGCTTTGTGGCCGTTCTCGACCCTTGGCTGGCCGGAAGAGACGCCGGATCTGGCGAAATACTACCCCAATGCGGTGCTGATCACCGGTTTCGACATCCTGTTCTTCTGGGTGGCGCGGATGATGATGGCCGGCCTGTTCACGCAAGGCGAGGTGCCGTTCCGCGACGTCTATCTGCATGGTCTCGTCCGCGACGAGAAGGGCCAGAAGATGTCGAAATCCAAGGGCAATGTGCTCGATCCCCTGGTGGTGATCGATGCGCTCGGCGCTGATGCGCTGCGCTTTACCCTCGCCGCGCTCGCTGCGCAGGGGCGCGACCCCAAGCTGGGCGTCAAGACCGCCGAGGGCTATCGCAACTTCTGCACCAAGCTGTGGAACGCCTCGCGCTTTGCCGAGATGAATGGTTGCGCACGCATCGCCGGCTTCGATCCGGGAGCGGTCAGGATCACGCTGAACCGCTGGATTGTCGGCGAAACCCGGAAGGCCGCCGAAGCGATTACCCTTGGCATCACCGGCTATCGCTTCAACGATGCGGCGGCGGCGGCCTATCGCTTTGTCTGGAATACCTTCTGCGACTGGTATCTGGAGCTCGCCAAGCCGGTGTTGCAGGGGCCGGACGGCGCCGAGAAGGACGAGGCGCGCGCCACGACCGCCTGGGCGCTCGATCAGATCGTCAAGCTGCTGCACCCGTTCATGCCATTCATCACCGAGGAACTCTGGGCGGCCTATTCGGAGCGTGCCGGCGAAGCGCCGGGGCTGCTGTGCCTCCAGCATTGGCCCGAGCTCAAGGGCCTTGAGGCGCCGGAGGCCGAAGCCGAAATTGGCTGGCTCGTTGACCTGGTGACTGAAATCCGCTCCGCTCGCGCCGAGATGAATGTCCCGGCTGCCAGCCAGATTCCGCTGGTTCTGGTCGCTGCCGACGACAGCGTGCGCGCCCGCCTTGCCCGTCATGACGAGGTGCTCAAGCGCCTCGCCCGCCTGTCTGACATCGGCTTTACCGATGCCGCGCCGGCAGAATCGATGCAGGTGCTGGTGCGCGATACCAATGCCGCGCTGCCGCTCGCCGGCATCATCGATCTCAATGCCGAGCGCGCCCGTCTCAACCGCGACATCGAGCGCATCGATCAGGATGTGGCGCGCATCGACGCCAAGCTTGGCAATGCCGACTTCCTCGCCCGTGCGCCGGAAGAAGTGGTCGAGGAACAGCGTGAGCGCCGCGACGAGGCGCTGGCCCGCAAGCAGAAGCTCGCCGAGGCGCTGGCCCGGTTGGGCTAACTGCCTTATAGGAGCGAAGCGACGCCGAGCCGATGCGAGGGACGCCCTTGCCTTGGCAAGGGCCACTTACAGGACTGCGAAGCGACGCCGAGCCGATGCGAGGGACGCCCTTGCCTTGGCAAGGGCCACTAGAGCATTTTCAAGCGAAGTGGGATCCGGTTCGCGTGAAGAAAATGCGACAAAACAATAAATTAGAGCATTTTCAAGCGAAATGGGATCCGGTTCGCGTGAAGAAAATGCGACAAAACAATAAATTAGAGCACTTTCAGTGAATGTGAATTCACTGAAAGTGCTCTAGATAGCTAGGCCCGTTGCAGCCACGCAGCCATGCCGCGCGCGGCGGCCATGCCGGTCGAGAAAGCCGCCTGCAACAGGTAGCCGCCGGTCGGCGCATCGACATCGAGCATCTCGCCGGCGACGAAAGTGCCGGGCAGGGCGGTCAGCATCTGCGCTTCGTCCACAGCCTCCCAGGCGATGCCGCCGGCCGTGGAGATGGAACGGGCCAGGCCGCCAGGCCCGGCGACGGGGAGCCGCACATCCTTGATGCGCCGGGCAAGGGAGGTTGCCTCGCGCGGCAGCGGTCCGCCCGTCGCCTCGCGCAGCAGGCCGATCGCGATCAGAGGCAATGATGCGTTTTTTCTCAATATGTTGGAAAGGGTTTCTGATGTGCGGGCGCGGGCCAGTCTCTGGCTCAGCGCAGCTTCTGAAAGGTCCGGCTTGAGGTCGATCGCAAGCTCGGCGCTGCCCTTGGCCAGCGCGGCGCGCAAGGGCGCCGACAGGGCATAGACCGCGCCGCCTTCCATCCCGTCTCGGGTGATGACCGCTTCGGCGCGGCTGGTGCCATCGCCGAGGCGGAAGGCGCAGCCCTTGAGCGGGGCGCCGTGGAACCGCTCGATGAACGGAGCGCGCCAGTCGATCCTGACCCCGACATTCGAGGCAGCAAGCGGTGTCACCGCGATGCCGCGCGCCGCGAGCAGCGGCACCCAGCCGCCATCCGACCCAAGCCGCGGCCAGCTCGCCCCGCCCAGCGCCAGCAGCACCGCATCGGCGTGAACTTTCTGGCGCCCGGCATCCGTCTCGAAGATGAGCGCGCCGGTCTCGTCCCAGCCGGTCCAGCGCATGCCGAAACGGAAGGAAACGCCAAGCCGGTCCAGCCGTCGCAGCCAGGCGCGCAGCAGCGGCGTTGCCTTGAACGACTTGGGAAACACCCGGCCTGATGAGCCGATGAAGGTCGGCTCGCCCAGTCCTTCCGCCCAGCTGCGCAAGGCTTCGGCCGGGAAGGCCGCCAGCAGTGGCGCGAGCCGCCCCGCTGCCGCTCCATAGCGGGCAAGAAACGCCTCATGCGGCTCGGAATGGGTGAGGTTCAGCCCGCCGCGCCCGGCAAACAGGAATTTGCGCGCAGGCGAGGCCATGCGGTCGAACACCGTCACGGAATGGCCGAGGCCGGCGAGGTGCTCGGCGGCGATCAGGCCAGCCGGGCCGGCGCCGATGAGGACGATGGAAGTCATTGCTCCGGGGTGCCTGCTGGCGGTGATTGCGTCAAGCGGTTCATCATTGCCGGCGATGGCATCCATCAGCGATTGGCGTTTGGCAAAGCGGGGTGTTGACGGCATCATGGCGCGGCAATGTGAGGGGATGACAATGAGCCTGACACTGGTGATCGGCAACAAGGCCTATTCGTCGTGGTCGCTGCGGCCATGGCTGGCGCTGAAGCAGATGGGGATCGCCTTTGACGAGGTGCTGATTCCGCTCGACCAGCCGGAAACCAAAGCTGCGATCGCGCGCCATTCGCCCGCCGGGCGCGTTCCGGTGCTGATCGACGGCGATCTCGCTGTCTGGGAATCGCTGGCGATCCTCGAATATGTCAACGAGACCCATGCGAACGGCCGCCTCTGGCCTCAGGATCGTGTCGCCCGCGCCCATGCCCGCGTCATCGCCAATGAAATGCATGCCGGCTTTTCGGCATTGCGCAATGCCTTGCCGATGAATGTGCGCCGCCCGATCGGCGCCCTGCCGATGAGCGTCGCCGTTCTGGCCGACATCGCCCGGATCGAGACGCTGTGGCGCGATGCGCGCCAGCGCTACGGCCAGGACGGCCCGTTCCTGTTCGGGGCGTTTTCTGCGGCCGATGCGATGTATGCGCCGGTGGTGTTCCGCTTTCACCACTATGCTGTGCCGGTGGCTGAGGATACGCGTGCCTATATGGACAGGATGCGTGCGCTGCCGGCCCTTCGCGAATGGGTGGTGGCGGGCACCATCGAACCCTGGATCATCGCCGACGACGAGAAGTGACCGCCGCGACGATTGGCGGCCTTGGCTGTGGCCGCCAGAGCGCGACAATGGGCCGCTGACAAGGAGGCGTTTCATGAGCGGTTTTCGGTTCTGGCTGGTGATGGCGGGCCTTGCTGCGGTCACGACGCCGGCGCTGGCGGGCAATTGCATCGGAACGGTGCAGGGGCTGGCGAGTTCCTATGATCCGGCACGTGGTTCCGGCTTTCTGGCCGTGCGCTCCGGCCCGTCGACCGGCGCCGAGCAGATCGGCGAGTTGTTCAACGGCGACCGGGTTGATACCGGCAAGTCCAGCGGCCCCTGGGTCTATGTGATCGGCGAATCCGTCGAAGGCTGGGTGCATGGGCGCTGGTTGCGCATCCGCTGTCCATAAAGCGGAGAGGCAGGCTTGCTCTGCCTGGAATTTGCGGTTCAATAGACCCATGTACGATCAGCAGCCCCATCTGAGGGGCGTCCGCATCGCATGGGGAAGGATATGCTCAAGGCTTTAGCCGATCTGGTGCTGAAATTGTCCGGCTGGACCGTCCCGCCAATGCAGGATGTGCCGGAAAAGTGCGTGGTCATCGGCTATCCGCACACGTCCAACTGGGATTTCGTTATCCTGCAACTGGTGGCCTTCCATTTCGGCATCAAGCTCAACTGGCTGGGCAAGAAGCAGTTGTTTCCGTTTCCCTTCGCCGGGCTGATGCGCAAGCTGGGGGGCATCGCCGTGGATCGTTCCGCGCCGCAGGGGCTCGTCCAGCAGGTGGCTGAGCAGATCATCGCCTCGCGTGAGCCCGTCCGGCTGGTGATCCCGCCCGAGGGCACGCGCTCGAAGGTCGAATACTGGAAATCCGGCTTTTATCGTATCGCTCTGGCCGCCGGCGTGCCGATCATGGTGGCCAAGGTCGATTTCGCCAACAAGGTTGTTGGATTCGGCACCCGTGTCGAGCTGACCGGCGATGTGCGGGTCGATATGGAACGCATCCGCGCCCTGGCCGCCGGCAATGCCGGCCGGTTTCCTGAGCTTGCCAGCCCGGCCCGCCTGAAGGACGAGGAAAACGCCGGGTGAGGCGGGGGCCTCAATCGTCGCGCGGCGGCAGCTTGTGCGCAACGCCTTTGTGGCAGTCGATACAGGTTTCGCCGGACTTGACCGCCGGCTCCATCTTCTCACGTGCGCGGGCCGATTGCTTGTGGAATGCCATCGTTTCATAGCTGTGGCAGTTGCGGCATTCGCGCGAGTCATTGGCCTTCATCGACGCCCAGACGCGGGTTGCCATCTCGGCGCGATGGGCTTCGAATTTCTCCGGGGTCGACAGTTTGCCGTTGAAATGGTGCCAGAGTTCACCGGTCGCCTGCACCTTGCGGATCAGCTTGGCGGTCCAGTCCTTCGGCACATGGCAATCCGAACAGATGGCGCGCACCCCCGAGGGGTTCGAATAATGCGCCGATGCCTTGTATTCCTCGAGTGGCTTCGACATCGAATGGCAGGAGATGCAGAATTCCAGCCGGTTGGTGTATTCCATGAAGGTGTTGAAGCCGCCCCAGAAGATCACGCCACCGATGCCGCCGACAAGCAGCAGCGAGAACACGCTCCAGCGGGCGGTTGGCGAGAACAGGCGTTTGAACAGCCCGCCCCGGGCCTCGGCAATGTCGGTCATCGGCGCCCCCAGCGCAATACAGACGCGCGCGCCAGCAACTGGCGCGCGCAATTCATGCCCAGCCCGGCTTACTTCGGCAGGGTCTGAAGATGGGCGACGAGATCGGCGGTGATCTGCGGATCGAGTGCCCGCATGGCCGGCATCGATTCACCCGGCTGGCCGTTGAGCACCTTGTGCATCATTTCCCAGCCATTGTCGGCGACAGAGCCGAGCGAGGGCGCGTTGGGAACCTTCTTGCCGTCGAGCCCGTGGCAGCCGGCGCACATCGTGTTGAAATAGCCTTCGCCCTTGGCCTGGTTGCCCTTGGACTTGTTGGTGGCGACATCGACATAGGTGCGCATGTCCGGCATGCCCTTGGTGACGAACAGCGACAGATCGCTGACATCCTGGGCCGAGAGCATGGCTTCGGTATAGCCATGGGTGGGGTTGCGGATGATTGCCGCGACCGCTGCCGGGTCCTTGCCCCAATAGGCGTTGACGCCCTTGATGCCGGTCTTGTGGCCGCCCTTGGAATAGGCGCCGTCGACCCCGAGCCCGTCCCAGCCATGGCATTCCTTGCAGCGCCAGGAGGTATCCTTGCCATACTGGCCGCCCTTGATCGGATAGGCCGCATGATCGGCGGTCGGCTTGGCGGTCTTGTTCTCCTGGAAATGCTTGTCATAAAGCCGCCCGCCGCGCGCCATCGCGGACATCTCTTCCGCAGCGACGGCCGGCAAGGCCGAAAGCCCCGCAGTGACGACCACAAGCGCGCCGATGACGCTACGATGTCCTGCCATAGCCAATTCCCCCTTTGAGTGTTTGCTTGACCCCAACCGCAGCCTACCATTCTCCGAAGACAGACAACATCGGCAATCGCCCGGTGAGAAGGGTTCTTGCGCAAAGCGTATTTGCAAAAAAGCAAGTAACTATGACAAAGCGGCAGAAATTATGTATTTTGACAAGAATGCACGTTCCTGTGACTCCAGTCTTGACGGGACAGTTGCGCGGGCAGGATAACAGCCCGGTGATGACGGGAGTGTCTGTTGGCTGTCCTACAATCGACCTTTGAGTCCACCACCGCCGAGGCGCTGGCCAACGCTGCCCAATGGCAGGGGTTGCGTGCCGTGCTTGGCGAGCGCCGCGCTGCTGCGGCGCTGGGCGGGAACGTCAAGACGCGCGAGCGGCACACGGCGCGGGGCAAGCTTCTGCCGCGCGATCGTGTGCTCAACCTGCTTGATCCGGGCTCGGCCTTTCTGGAAATCGGCGGATTGGCGGCCTATTGCATGTATGACGACGATATCCACGCCGCCGGCATGATCTGTGGCATCGGCCGGGTCGAGGGGCGGGAGGTCATGGTGGTCTGCAACGATGCGACCATCAAGGGCGGCACCTATTATCCGATGACGGTGAAGAAGCATCTGCGCGCGCAGGAGATTGCCCGCGAGAATCGCCTGCCCTGCGTCTACCTTGTCGATTCGGGCGGCGCCAATCTGCCGCATCAGACCGATGTTTTTCCCGACCGCGAGCATTTCGGCCGCATCTTCTACAATCAGGCAACGCTGTCGGCGCTCGGCATTCCGCAGATCGCGGTGGTGATGGGCTCCTGCACGGCGGGCGGCGCCTATGTTCCGGCGATGAGCGACGAGACGATCATCGTGCGCAAGCAGGGCACGATCTTTCTCGGCGGCCCGCCGCTGGTCAAGGCGGCGACCGGAGAGGTCGTCTCGGCCGAAGATCTCGGCGGCGCCGAAGTGCACACGCGCAAGTCCGGTGTGGCCGATCATTACGCCGCCAACGACAGCCATGCGCTGGCTCTGGCCCGGCGCATTGTCGCCAATCTCAACAGCGTCAAGTCGGTGGACATTGCCCTCTCCGATCCGCGCGAGCCACGGTTCGACGCCGCTGACCTTGAGGCGCTGGTGCCGGTTGATCTGAAGAAGCAATACGACATCCGCGAGGTGATCGCCCGCATCGTCGACGGCTCGGAATTCGACGAGTTCAAGGTCAACTACGGCACGACGCTGGTCACCGGCTTTGCCCGCATCCACGGCATTCCGGTCGGCATCATCGCCAACAACGGCATCCTGTTCTCCGAAAGCGCGCTCAAGGGCGCCCATTTCATCGAATTGTGCTGCCAGCGCCGCATTCCGCTGCTGTTCCTGCAGAACATCTCCGGCTTCATGGTCGGCAGCCAGTATGAGGCCGGCGGCATCGCCAAGGACGGCGCCAAGCTGGTCACCGCCGTGGCCTCGGCGCGCGTGCCGAAAATCACGGTTCTGGTTGGCGGCTCGTTCGGCGCCGGCAACTACGGCATGTGCGGCCGCGCCTATTCGCCGCGGTTCCTGTTCACCTGGCCCAACAGCCGCATCTCGGTGATGGGCGGCGAGCAGGCAGCCAGCGTGCTCGCCACCGTCCGCCGCGACAACATGGAGGCAGACGGACGGTTGTGGTCCGAGGACGAGGAGGAAGCCTTCAAGGCGCCGATCCGCGCCCGGTATGAAGAGGAGGGCTCGCCCTACCACGCCACGGCGCGGCTGTGGGACGATGGCATCATCCTGCCTTCCGAAACCCGCCGCGTGCTGGGGCTGGCGTTTTCCGCCTGCCTCAACGCGCCGGTGGAAGAGACGAAGTTCGGCGTGTTCAGGATGTAATTGACAATCCATATGTTCATGATACGTTCTTATTTATGTTGAAAAGGGTGATTCTGGAGCATGATGACGGCGCGGCGGCTCGATCAATTCTATACACGCGAGGATGTCGCACGTTTATGTATTGATCGGGTTGGGCGATATGCGGGGCGTCTTGCGACGCCGCTGTTTGTCGAGCCTGCGGCCGGTGCAGGGGCGTTTTTCAACCAGTTGCCCGCCTCGCGGGTTGGTATGGATCTTGACCCTAAGTGCCGAGGCATCCTGAAGCAGGATTTTCTGCAATGGCGACCGGAGCGAAGTGAGCGCCCCATCGTTGTGGTCGGCAATCCGCCATTTGGCAAGAATGCCTCATTGGCCGTGCGATTCTTCAACCATGCGGCACAGTTTGCGGACATCATCGCGTTGATTGTGCCGTTGACATTTCAGAAGCAATCCACATGGAACAAACTGGACCGCGGGTTTATGCTGGTTGAGGAATGTCTGCTCGCGGAATACTCGTTTGTTTTTGATGATTGCCCCTATGATGTCCCGACGGTTTTTCAGATTTGGAAGCGGGGGGGAATGCTGCGCCCGCTGGAGCGTCTACCGACCAGGCACGGTGATTTTTCCTTCGTTGCTGCGCCGCAGGCTGAATTTGCATTTCAGAGGGTTGGCGCGCGGGCCGGGCTCGTCTCGGAAGAGGGGTTGCGCAAATCACCGCAATCGCATTATTTCATCAAGCCTACGCAACGCGCTGGCTCGGTCCGTCAGATTCTGGCCAGCATAGATTGGACGCCAATCAAATGCCGCACAGCTGGAAATCCAAGCATCGGTAAGGCTGAGCTTATTGCCGCTTATTCGGCGGCTCTTTCAGAGTAGATGCCTTGTGGTTCCGGAATTGTTACATGTCCAACCAATTACACGGCAAGAAATTTGAGGACTTACTGAAAGGCTGTGGCTTGTTTAGTGGGGCAGCAGATAGCAAGCGTTCACCAATATCTGGATTCGATATTGAAGAAAAATTTGACAGGCTTTTAGGCATTCCAACCAGCATCAAGGCAACCGGCACGAATACGGTTTCTCTCTCGGATGCACGTAAGTTCTGGTCTATCAATCATCCATTTCGGATGCTGATCGGTGTCTACGTACAGGATGGCGTGCACAAGAAATTCGTCCGGGTCGAGGAAATTCTGGTTCATGGCTGCATGTTTGCAGGATTGCGCGGAAATATCAGCGCGGCTGCGGTCGCTGAACTGCATGAAGGCATCGGACTCGCCGCCTTCGATCATGGCGAGGAAGAGGAAGCGCGAGACTGGTTCCGGGAAGTTCATGCGAAAGTCCTGCACAATTTGGGATTGGTTCGCCTCAATCCAAAGATCGACAGCAAGGGCCAGCGTCGGCTGCAATGCAGTGTGCCGTTGGACAGTTTGGTCGCGCTGGCAAAGAAGATGCCCGATTTTGTTGGCCAGAGCGGTCAGCCCGCCCCCACGTACCGCTGCCATGCGGAGGAAATCGGTGACCTCGGTCTGCCGATCACGCTCAAGAGCGGGCGGCGGGTTTTCAATCCGTGAATTTCCTCGCCACTTGGCTGACCTTTCTGTCAACACAACTGACCTTGGCTCACTCTCCCGCAGGCTGGCTGCCGCTGCCCTTGATCCCGCAATCCCTGGCGATGGCCGGCGCCAGTTTGGCGTAGCCGTTCAGCAGGAACCGTGAGGTCACCTTGTCGGAAAACGTCGGTCCGGCCAGCGTGATGTCCTTGGCCGTCGCCATATCGGCGATCAGCTCCGGCATGACCGGGGCGCGCGTTCCGAGCATGTTGAACGCGTCCATGATCTTCGGGTCTTCCACAAAGGTCACCGATGCGCTGGCCGGCCCGACCGTGACCTTGGTCGCGCCATTGAACGGTCCGCCGCCGGGCGACAGCGATACGAGCTGCGGCTTGCCGCCGACGCAGGCGACGGCAAGGCAGAACTCTCCCTTGCATCCGATGGCCTTGAGCCCGAGTTTGGCGCCGGTCGGCGGCGCCGCCTGCCAGGTCTGAGCAACGGCCGGCAGGGCCATTGCGCAGAAAGCACCAAAACCGATCATGAAGCGATGCAGGGTCATGGTCCGCTCCCTCGTGTTGACCATTGCATTGTCGATGCGGCCGGCCATCCGTCAATGATCCTGCGCAAGTGCGACAGGTCAGCCCCGCCCGGCGCTCCGGTTGTGCTGCGGCCGGCCCCGGAACGGGCGCTTGCCTCTGGCTGGCCGGCCGGAACGGGCCGCCTC
>DAOMXG010000039.1:0-15799 GCA_035436995.1 Beijerinckiaceae bacterium | reverse complement strand
GAGCGGCTGGAGCCGCCGTTCGGCGTCTCCCGGCTGCCGTTCCGCGTGCTGCCGAACGATCTCGACACCAACCTGCATCTCAACAACGGGCGGTATCTCACCATCGCCGATCTTGGCCGCACCGATCTGCTACTGCGTTCGCGGCTGTGGAGGGCGGTGATCGAGAAGGGCTGGATGCCGATGCTTTCGGGCGGAATCGTGCGGTTCCGGCGCGAATTGCGGCCGTTCGAGGCGTTCACGCTCGAAACCCGCGTCGTCTACTGGAACGAGCGCAACATGGTGATGGAGCACCGCTTCATCACGCGCCGGCGCGGCAAGGGTCCGGACCAGGTCGCCGCCATCGTGCTGGTGCGCGGCGGCCTTTATGACCGGACGCAAGGTCGCTTCATTGACTGCGCCGAAATCTTCCGCTTTGCAGGATATGAAGGGCCATCTCCCGAGGTGACGCCCGAAGTGGCTGCCTTCATGGCGGCTGAAGATCAACTGAAGCGGATGGCTGTCGGCTGATGCCTTCCAGCCGGGCCTGACAGCCGAGCTGGAGACCTGCCCTATGGCAAGAAACATCGATTATTACTTTGCCATCTACAGCCCGTGGTCCTACATCGGCCACAAGCCGTTCATCGAGATCGCGACGCGGCACCGGCTGCCGATCACCTACAAGCCGACCCCGCTGCTGGAGGTGTTTGCCGAAACCGGAGGCGTGCCGCTGGCGCAGCGACCGCCGGCACGCCAAAGTTACCGTTGGGTTGAATTGCAGCGCTGGCGCGACAAGCGCGGCCTGTCGCTCAATCTCAAGCCGAAGTTCTGGCCCTACAAATCAACCCTGGCAGATCGCTGCGTGATAGCCGTCCAGCAAACCGAACATGACCCTGACACGTTCCTGACGCTGGCCTACAAGGCCGTCTGGTCGAAAGACCTCAATCTGGACGATGAGTCTCTGGTCGCTTCGCTGCTGTCGGCCAGCGGGCTTGATCCCGGCCGCATCATCCACCTTGCCAACAGCGAGGCCGTGCAGGCCCGCTATCGCCAGAACAAGGACGATGCCGTCGCGGCCGGCGTATTCGGTGCCCCGAGCTATGTGATCGAGGGCGAGATTTTCTGGGGGCAGGATCGCCTCGACCTGCTCAGCGACATGCTGGCCAGCGGGCGCAAGCCCTACCGGCCGCTGTGAGCGGCCTCACGATCGCATCAGCCGCTGGAGCTTGGCCAGGCGCGCGCTTTCCGGCTCGTTGACGTCGAGCGTGCCGAAAAAGCTGCCCTTGCGGTCAAACAGGAAGATCGTCGCCGTGTGGTCCATCGTGTAGCTCGAAGGCGTCGGCACCTTGCGATAGAAGGCGCGATGCTGGCGGGCGACCGCAGCGATCTCCTCCGGCGTTCCGGTCAGGCCGACGATGTGGGAATCGAACGCCGAGAGATAGAGTTTCAACTGTTCGGGCGTGTCGCGCTCGGGATCGACCGAGACAAAATAGACGCGGAAATCCTTCACCGCATCGCCGGCCGCCTTCAGCGTCTGCGACAGTTCGAACATTGTCGTCGGGCAGATGTCCGGGCAATAGGTGAAGCCGAAAAACACCGCATAGGGCCGCCCCTTTTCATGGGTGCCGACATTGCGCCGCTCGCCTTCCATGGTGGTCAAAGTGAAGGGCCCGCCGAGGCTGACGCGCTGCTGTTCCGGCTGGAGCAGGATATAGAGCGTCACCGCGCCGAGCAGGCCGATCAGGGACCAGCTCACCCAGCGGATCAGCCGCAGAGCAGTATTGGGAGTGCTCATCAAACACCTTCCGGGAAAAGCCAGCGGGAGCGGTGCCGCTCCCCGCCGCAGATCACGCTCTCGTTTCGGTTGGATCACCGAAACGAGAGCGTGATCGACTACAATAAGTCAGAGCATGCTTTTGGCGAAAAACCGTCCACACTTTTTCGCCGCATGCTCCAGTCGTCAATGATGGTTATGGCCGCCGGGCTGGCTGTTGCCTATCGGCATGACCTTGTATTCGACCGGCATTCGTCCGGCCTTTTCAAAGACAAGCTCGCCGCGCACGGTTTCCCCGGCGACAAGCGGCTTCTTCAGGTCGATGAACATGATGTGATAGGAGCCGGGCTTGAGTTCGACGCGCGCGCCGGCATTGAGCGGCAGGCCCTGGTCGAGGGCGCGCATCTTCATCACTCCGTTCTCCATCGCCATTTCATGGATCTCGACCACGCCGGAAACATCGGCCGTGGCGGCAATGAGCCGATCGGCTGCACCGCTGCGGTTTTCAAGGACCATGAACCCGCCGGCAACCTTGGCACCCGGCGGCGTGGCCCGCGCCCAGGGCTGGTTGACCAGGACGGAGGAGGTCGTGGACTGGGCGAGGGCCAGCCCCGTGACAAGCGAAAAGGCAAGGCCGATCCCGGCCTTCAGGATGAACTTCTGCATGATAGCCTCGATATGTGGAAACCAAAGACGGAACGGGTTGGTCAGACGGTTCCGGGAGGTCCACGGGCGCGCACGGTCGGGACCATCTGCTGGCGCTCAAGGTCTGTGCCCTGGACGAAATCAGATGCGACCCAACGGATTGGCAAGGCCGGGCCGATCGGCTCCGGCGCAAGATGGCCGGCTGCGAGCATGCAGGCGGGGCAATGCAGGGATTCCGATCCGCCGGCGGAGTCGACCAAGCCGTCTGCCGTGCTGAGGCAGGCATGCGCATTGCCGCCGAGCAGCAGTGCAAGGCCGGAGTGTTCACCCTGAACGCGGGCGAACGCCACGCCCGCCACCAGCAGGGTCATTGCCAGCAACAGGCGAACAGCGTCACGTATCGGTCCAGGCGAACGGATCATTCGCCGTTCTTATCGCAGCGAGCCGCAGCGCAAAAGGGTTATTCCGCCGCAATCTCCAGCGCGGCCCGGGTCTGGGTCAGCAGGGCGCGGAGCGCCGCCGGCTTCAGCGGCTTGTTGAGCAGGACCAGATCATATTCCGCCGCCTTGTCGCGCACTTCGGGCGAGCGGTCGGCTGTGATCAGCACTGCCGGTATTGCCGAGCGGAACCGGCTTCTGAGCCGGCGCACGACGGCGATGCCGTTGTCGTTGTCGAGGTGGAAGTCGGCGATGATCATGTCCGGCTTGCGCGGCGCCGCCTTGATCAGACGGCGTGCGGAATCGTAATCGCTGGCGATCAGAACCTTGCAGCCCCAGCCTTCCAGCAGGATGCGCAAACCGTCGAGAATGGTTGGCTCGTTGTCGATGGCCAGGACGGAGAGGCCGGCCAGGGGTGGAGCTTGAAGGACCATCGGCTCAGCGGGGGTCACGGCATAGATGCCAACCGAGACCACCGGAATATCAACGGAAAACACCGACCCGCGCCGGCCACTCGCCCCGACGCTGAGCGGATGGCCAAGCGCACGGGCAATGCGATCGACGATGGAAAGGCCGAGGCCGAGGCCGCGGGCTGCCTTGGCCCCTTCGTCCAGTCGCTGGAATTCCTTGAAGATCGCCGTCCGCTTGCCTTCCGGAACGCCGATTCCGGTGTCACGCACCTCGATGCGAACCTGGTCGGCGCGCCGCCGGCAACCGACCAGAACGCGGCCTTCCGGCGTGTATTTGATGGCGTTGGAAATCAGATTCTGCAAAATGCGCCGCAACAGCCGCCGGTCAGAGCGCACCGACAGCCGGGATGGTACGAAGGTCAGCGTCAGGTTCTTCTGGCGGGCCAGCGGAGCAAATTCCACAGCAAGCTGGCCAAACATCTCGTCTATCCGGAATGTGCTCAGCTCGGGCTTCAGCTTGCCGCTGTCGAGGCGCGAAATTTCCAGCAGCGCCGTCAGGATCTCCTCGACCGAATCAAGCGAAGCGCCGACATTGCGGGCAAGGCTGCCAAGTTCGCTGCCTTCGCTGCGCTCGTTGAGCGAGGTGGCATAGAGCCGCGCCGCGTTGAGCGGCTGGAGAATGTCGTGACTGGCCGCGGCCAGAAACCGGGTCTTGGACAGGTTGGCCTGTTCGGCCTCGGCCTTGGCCCGGCCGAGTTCCTCGTTGACGCGGGTCAGTTCGTTGGTGCGCTGCAAGACGCGGCGTTCCAGCGTCTCGTTGGCCTGGTTGAGGGCCGCCTCCGCCTTCACGGCCACGGTGATGTCGGTGTAGGTGGTGACAATGCCGCCATCAGGAAGATGATTGGAGCGGACTTCCAGCCAGCGGCTCGGCGCGTGCAGGCGCAGACGCTCCGGTTCGGTGCGGGTAACGAAGGCCTGAACGCGGCGGGCGATGGAATCGGATGACATGTCGGCGCCATAGGTGCCGCGCTTGGCATTGTAGCCGACGATATCATCCAGCCCGACACCGAAACGCACCATGTCCGACGGCAGATCGAACAGGTCCTTGAATGCCTGGTTCCAGCAGACCAGCCTGAGATCGCTGTCGAACACGGTAACGCCCTGCTCGGTATGATCGAGCGCATGCTGGAGCAGCGTCCGGCTGTACTGGATCGCCGCCGAAGCGTCATCGAGCAACTTCAGCGCCGCCTCGGTGGAGACGTTGCGGCGCCGCAGCATCAGCGACAGCACCAGCCGCGAGGAGGCCGCACCGATCACCGAGGCCAGAAGATGCTCGGCGAAGCGGATGGTATGGGCATCCGCCTCCAGTTCAGGCATTGGCTCAATGCCCTGCCTGGTGGCAAATTCGTTGAACTCGCGCGTCGTCCGCTCCTCGCCGAGATAGCGCGCCACGGTCGTCTTGAGTTCAGTCATGGTGACCGCGCTGCGCCACAGGCGGAAGCTGGTGCCCGTCAGGCCGGGGTCCGTGCCAATGAACACGTTGGCCTGCAACCGCTCCACCGGTGTTGCGGCGCGCGTCAACGAAAGGCCGATGTAAGAGAGGATGTTGAGCGACAGGGAGATGATGACACCACTGACCAGCGCCGACAGATCGCCGATGACCAGCGATGCCGGGCGCAGCCAGTCGATCCCGAACAGGCCAGAGCGCATCCAATTGGCCAGCGCGCCCTCCTGACCGGCCAGAGACGGCAGAAACAGCAGCACGAACCAGCAGACCATGCCGACGACAGGACCGGCGACGGCGCCGCGCGCGTTGGCGCCATGCCATATCAGCCCGCCGAAGAACGCCGGCGCCAGTTGCGAGACCGCCGCAAAGGACAGCAGACCGATGCTGGCAAGCGCTGCATCGGACGAGGCGCGGTAGTAGAAATAGCCAAGCAGGAGAATGACGGCGATGGCGATGCGACGGATGACCAGTACCAGCCCGCCCATGTCCTGCAGCCAGCCACCATCGAACCGGGTCGTCGGCTGACGCGACTGGGCCACCATCATGCCGTCGCTTGTCGCCGACAGGCGCGCCTCGCGCAGCCGGGTGTTGCGCTTGAGCAGGAACGGGATCACCAGATCGTTGGAGACCATGACGCCGAGCGCCACCGTTTCGACGATCACCATCGCGGTTGCCGCCGACAGCGCCCCGACAACTGCGACGACGGTCATCGACGCCGATTGCTGCAGGATCGGCAGAGCCAGCACGGTGAGATCATAATCGGTCTTGGCCGGCAGCAGCAGCAGGCCCGCCACCGCGATCGGCACCACGAACAGGTTGATCGCCACCAGGTAGAGCGGGAACAGCCAGGCAGCCCGCCGGATATCGCCCAGTTCACGGTTCTCGACCACCAGCACATGAAACTGGCGCGGCAGCAAGACCGCAGCAAAGGCAGCGATCACCGTGGTGGTGATCCAGGTCGAAGGATCGACATTGAACACCAGCTTGTAGCGGATGGTCGGATCTTCAAAGGCACGGCCGAACAACTCTCCCAGCCCGCCGAAGACGCCCCAGACGACAAAGATGCCGACTGCCAGAAACGCCACCAGCTTGATCAGCGATTCACTGGCGACCGCCAGCACAAGCCCGGTCTGGTGCTTGGTGGCATCGGTGTTGCGTGTGCCAAAGACCATGGCAAAGAACGCCATGATCAGCGTCACCCACAGCGCCGAATCGCCAAACGGCAGCGCCGACGGCGCCGAGCGGTCAAACCGCAGCCCCGGAACTGAAATCGTTTCCAGTGTCAACGCCACGGCTTTGAGCTGCAGCGCGATATAGGGCACGATCCCCAGCAGGCAGATGATCGTCACCACGCCGGCCACCGCTTCGCTCTTGCCGTAGCGGGAGGCGATCATGTCGGCGAGCGAGGTGGTGTTCTGCGATTTGCCGATCTTGACGATGCGCATCAGGATGCGCCAGCCGAAGACAAAGACGAGGATCGGCCCGATATAGATCGGCAGGAAATCATAGCCCGAGCGCGAGGCGAGGCCGACTGAGCCGAGAAAGGTCCAGGAGGTGCAATAGACGGCCAGGGTCAGCGCATAGAAGATCGGCCGCAACCGGCCGGACAGCAGCTTCTGGCCACTCTGATCGCCAAAATGGGCGATGATGAACAGGGCGCAGAGATAAAACAGCACCCAGACGACGATGCTCCAGCCGGCAATCATGCGCGTCCGTCCAGTATGGCTCCCTGCATGGCGTGATCGAACAGGCAAACCGCAGGAATCGCAAGCCCCGGCAGCCGATCCGGGCCGATCTGTGGGCAATTCGCCGCCTTCCTAGATCATGCTCTCGTTTTGATTGAAACATCAAAACGAGAGATAACATGATCGTTATCAAGTGCTTAGAGCATGCTTGTTGCGATTAGCCGGATTCCACCTAATCGCAGCACGCTCTATGACGAAAGTTGCAGATTTGCCGGAAAAGAGTATTAGCGACAGGGGGGGGATACGCTGGGATCCTGCCAAGTCAACATTAGGGGGCTGCCATGCTCAAGGAATTCAAGGAATTTGCCCTCAAGGGCAATGTGGTCGATCTGGCCATCGGTGTCGTGATCGGCGGCGCCTTCGGCAAAATCGTTGATTCGCTGGTTGCGGATATCATCATGCCGATCATCGGCGCGATCACCGGCGGCATCGATTTTTCCAATCTGATGCTCAGCCTGTCGGCCGGAGCAAGCAAGGCCATCCAGGGTGGTGCCGGCTATGCCAAGGTCAAGGAGGCCGGCGCTGTGCTCGGCTATGGCCAGTTCGTGACGGTCGCGGTCAACTTCCTGATCATCGCCTGGGTGCTGTTCATGGTCGTCAAGGCCCTCAACAAGCTCAAGAAGGCCGAAGCGGCGCCGGCTCCGGCGGAACCTGCAGCTCCGCCTGCGGATATCACGCTGCTGACCGAGATCCGCGACCTGCTCGCCACGAAGAAGAAGTAATCGCCGCCACAGGCTGGCGCTGAAGAACCTCCCGGCGGACAGCCGGGAGGTTTTTGTTTGATCGCTAAGAAACGCATTGCCTTTTCGAGAGCGGATCGCCAGAATCCGGCGATGAACTCCAATGAGCCAAGACACTGGCCGGTCAGCCAGACCGCCAGCAATGCGCCGTCGAGCGGCATCGTCGAAGTTTTCAATTATGGCCGCAACAAACCCGGCCTGCTGCCGCTTTGGGTGGGCGAGGGAGACCGGCCGACGCCGGCCTTCATTCACGAGGCGGCGCAGCGCTCATTACGCGATGGCGAGACCTTCTATACCTACCAACGCGGCCTGCCCGAACTGCGCCAGGCGATTGCCGCCTACATGAGCCAACTCTACCGGCAGGAGCTTGAGGCAGAACGATTTTTCGTAACGATGGGCGGAATGCATGCGCTGGTCATGGCGATGCGCCTGGTCACCGACGCCGGCGACGAGGTGATCGTGCCGACCCCCGCCTGGCCGAATTTTGCCGGCGCCACAACGGTCAACGGCGCCCGCCCGGTCGAAGTGCCCATGCAACTCGGCCCGGCCGGCTACAGCCTCGATATCGACGCTCTTGCCGCTGCCATCACCCCTCGCACACGCGCCATCTGCCTGAATTCGCCATCCAACCCGACCGGATGGACCGCCACGCGCGCCGAACAGCAGGCCGTTCTGGCGCTGGGGCGGCGCCACGGCCTGTGGATCATTGCCGACGAGATCTACGGACGCTTTTACTATGATGGCGCGCTGGCGCCTTCATTTCACGACATCATGGCGGCGGACGACCGGATCCTGTTCGTCCAGACCTTCTCCAAGAACTGGGCGATGACCGGGCTCAGGCTTGGCTGGCTGGAAGCGCCGCCCGCCCTCGGCCCGACCATCGAAAACCTCATCCAATACACCACTTCGGGCGTGCCGGTGCCGTTGCAGCGGGCGGGGATCGCCGCGTTGAGCCAGGGCGAAGGGCTGGTGGCCGAACTGATCGGCCAGGCGCGGGCCAACCGCGCCCTGTTGCTCGATACGCTCTCCGGCCTCAACCGGATCATCCTGCCGCGCCCCTCCGGCGCCTTCTACCTGTTCTTCGGCATCGAGGGATTGCCCGACAGCCGGATGGCGGCCCTCAGGCTGGTCGACGAGGCGCTGGTCGGTCTGGCGCCAGGCTCCGCCTTCGGCGCCAGCGGCGAAGGCTTCATGCGGCTGTGCTATCTGCGCAAGGGCAGCGATGTGGCCGAAGCGGCCAGTCGGCTGAAGCGCTGGATCGCTGCTCTGGAGGACGGGGCTTGAATGACCGCGCGCGAAACTGGCTCGCAACCGGTCTGACACTCACTATTGCGACAGCAAGCGGCGCCCTGTTCGCCGCAGCCGGCCTGCCCGTGCCCTGGCTCTCCGGACCGATGGTTGCCGTTGGCGCGCTGGCGATTGCCGGTCATCGAGTCGCGATGGCGCGCCAGGTGCGCGATCTGGGCTTTCTGGTCGCCGGCACTGCGCTGGGCTCGACCGTCAATCATGAGGCCCTGGCGCTGCTGGCACGCTATCCGGTAAGCATCATCGGACTTGCCGCAGGCGTCATCGCCGTGGTTGCCGCGACAACCCTTCTGCTGCAACGCCGCCATCACTGGGATCGGACGACCGCGTTCCTGGCCTCCATTCCCGGCGCCCTTTCGGTGGTGATGGCGGTAGCGGCCGAAAGCAACGCCGACGAGCGGCGCGTCGTGGTGGTGCAATCGGTCCGCCTGTTTGTGCTGATGGTGGTGCTGCCGTTTGTCATCATGCTGGCGCCCGGGGTTTCTGCGGCGGTGCCGCGCTCGGTCACCAGCCTGCCGGAACTGGCCGCCCTGTTCGCCGCCTCGACCGCACTGGCGCTGGTGTTCGTCTGGCTACGGGTGGTGAGCGCGCTGTTTCTGGGCGGCATGGTGGCCAGCGCCGGCCTGCACCTGTCCGGCATCATCCCCGATGCCGTGCCCGATCTGGTCATGCAGAGCGGGGCACTGGTGATTGGCGCCTATTGCGGCGTGCGCTTTGTCGGCACCACAGGAGCGCAACTGGTGGCGCTGCTGCGTCCGTCGCTGGAAGCACTGGTGATCACGCTCGGCCTGTCGCTGATCGCTGCCCTGCTGGTGCATGCTTTGACCGGGATAAACCTCGCCGCAGTATTGGTGGCCTTTGCGCCCGGCGGCCTTGAAGCCATGGTGCTGATGGGGGCGGCGATGGGGCTCGATACGCTCTATATTTCGACCCACCATACCGTGCGGATCATCGGGCTGATGCTGGCAACGCCGGTGGTGACGCCCCGGTCCAGCCTCACCGATCCGGCGGAATAGAGCCGTCAGGCACCAGCCGCGGCTGGATCACAGCGCGAAGCCGCCATCCGCGAGGTGGATCTGACCGGTGGTGTAGCTCGCCTCGTCGGAGGCCAGATAGACCGCCAGCCAGGCGATTTCCTCGGGCGTGCCGAGCCGGCCCATCGGCTGGCGATCGATGAAGGCCTGCCGCGCCGCCTCCGGTGTGATGCCGTTCAGCTTCGCCAGCGCGGCGATGCGGTCGTCGAGCGAGGGCGACTGGATGGTGCCGGGGCAGATGGCATTGGCGCGGATGCCCTTCTTGATGAAATCCGCCGCCACGGCCTTGGTCAGGCCGATCACCGCCGCCTTGGTCGCGCCATAGACATAGCGGTTCGGGATGCCGCGCACCGAGCCGGCGCCGGATGCAATATTGACGATCGAACCGCCGCCCTTGGCCAGCATGCCCGGCAGGAAGGCGGCGATGGTGCGATGCATCGACTTGACGTTGAGATCGAACGAAAAATCCCAGTCCGCCTCGGTGCATTCGAGCACCGAGCCGTGATGCACGAAGCCGGCGGCATTGACCAGAATGTCGATGGCGCCGACCTTGTCGGCAAAAGCATCGACCGCGCGGGTGGAGCGCACATCGAGCTTGCGGCGCTTGGCCCGCGCCAGCCCCTCGAGCTTTTCAACATCGCGATCGGTGGCATAAACCGTCGCGCCCTCGGCAACGAAGGCTTCGGCGATGGCACGGCCGATCCCCTGCCCCGCAGCGGTGACAACAGCGGTTTTTCCCTTGAGACGGCCCGGCATGATGCACTCCAGTTGTCTGATGACCGGCAAAGTGATCGGACACTTTGCCGCCGAATGCAAGCGGCCTGGCATGCGTCACCATGCAGCCGCAGCCGCCCAGCAAAAAGGGCGGGGTTTCCCCCGCCCTTCAGCGTCACCCGAAGGTGATCGGTTCTCAGAAGTGGGCCAGGATCGCCAGCAGCAGCAGCGCCACGATGTTGGTGATCTTGATCGCCGGGTTGACGGCCGGGCCGGCGGTGTCCTTGTAGGGGTCGCCGACGGTATCACCGGTCACCGACGCCTTGTGCGCATCGGAGCCCTTGAGGTGCTTGACGCCGTCCTTGTCAACGAAGCCATCCTCGAACGACTTCTTGGCGTTGTCCCAGGCGCCGCCGCCGGAGGTCATCGAGACCGCGACGAACAGGCCGTTGACGATCACGCCGAGCAGCGAGGCGCCGAGCGCCGCGAAGGCCGAGGCCTTGGAGCCGGAGATCGCCAGCACCGCGAAATAGGCGATGACCGGAGCCAGAACCGGCAGCAGCGAGGGGATGATCATCTCCTTGATCGCCGCGCGGGTCAGCAGGTCAACGGCACGGGCATAGTCCGGCTTCTGCTTGCCTTCCATGATGCCCGGCATTTCCCGGAACTGGCGACGGACCTCTTCCACCACCGAACCGGCCGCCTTGCCGACCGCCGTCATCGCGATACCGCCGAAGAGGTAGGGGATGAGACCGCCGAAGATCAGGCCGGCGACGACGTAGGGGTTCGACAGGTCGAACGAGACCATGCCGATGTTCTTGAAATAGGGGAACATCGTCGAACCCGGGGCATTCGCCGCGGTGATGAAGTAGTTGAGATCATAGGCATAGGCCGCAAACAACACCAGCGCGCCAAGTCCGGCAGAGCCGATGGCATAGCCCTTGGTCACCGCCTTGGTGGTGTTGCCGACCGCGTCGAGCGCGTCGGTCGAATGACGCACTTCCTTGGGCAGGCCCGCCATTTCGGCAATGCCGCCGGCGTTGTCGGTCACCGGGCCGAAAGCGTCGAGCGCAACGATCATGCCGGCGAGGCCAAGCATGGTGGTCGCCGCGATCGCCGTGCCGAACAGGCCGGCGAGCTGGAAGGTGACGATGATGCCGCCGACGATCACCATGGCCGGCATCGCGGTGGATTCCAGCGAGACCGCGAGGCCCTGGATGACGTTGGTGCCGTGACCGGTGACCGACGCCTGGGCAATCGACACCACCGGGCGCTTGCCCGTGCCGGTGTAATACTCGGTGATCACCACGATCAGCGCGGTGACGACCAGGCCGACGATACCGCACCAGAACAGCGCCGAGCCGGTGATCGTCAGGTTGCCAACCTGGGCAATCGCGCCCCAGCCGGTGACGACCTGGGTGGCAATCGCCAGACCGGCAACCGACAGCACGCCGGTGGCGATCAGGCCCTTGTAGAGCGCGCCCATGATGTTGTTGTTCGGGCCGAGCTTGACGAAGTAGGTGCCGACGATCGAGGTGACGATACAGGCCGCGCAGATCGCCAGCGGATAGACCATCGTCGCCCACAGACCGGGCTGGCCACCGAAGAAGATCGCCGCCAGAACCATGGTGGCGACCGTGGTCACCGCATAGGTCTCGAACAGGTCAGCCGCCATGCCGGCGCAGTCGCCGACGTTGTCGCCGACGTTGTCGGCAATCGTCGCCGGGTTGCGCGGATCATCCTCCGGGATGCCGGCCTCGACCTTGCCGACGAGGTCAGCGCCGACGTCCGCACCCTTGGTGAAGATGCCGCCGCCAAGACGGGCAAAGATCGAGATCAGCGAAGCGCCGAAGCCGAGCGCCACCAGCGCGTCGATGACGATGCGGCTGTTGGGCGCATGACCCATGCCGACCAGAATCGCGAAGTAGATCGCCACGCCCAGCAGCGCCAGGCCCGCCACCAGCATGCCGGTGACCGCGCCCGCCTTGAAGGCGATATCGAGGCCGCCGGCAAGGCTCTTGATCGCGGCGGCGGCCGTGCGCACGTTGGAGCGCACCGACACGTTCATGCCAATGAAGCCGGCCGCGCCCGAAAGCACGGCGCCGATCAGGAAGCCGATCGCCACAGGAAGGCCGAGAAGCAGCCAGGCCAGCACGAAAATGGCTGCGCCGACGAAGGCGATGGTGATGTACTGCCGGCGGAGATAGGCCTGAGCGCCTTCCGCGACAGCACCCGAAATCTCCTGCATGCGGGCATTGCCAGCGTCCGAGCTCATCACCTGGTTGTAGGTGACGAAGGCATAGACGACAGACAGCGCGCCGAGGAGGATAATGATCCAGAGAGCGGTCATGATTGTGTCCCGTATTGATTGGTGGTCCGCCCGCGCCTCAAAACCCCAGCCCGGACGGAACTCGAACCGCCTTTAGCAAATGGTTAATCAACCACCAAAGCGAAAATGCCCGCTGCGAGGCAAATTCAGTCTAATTACCCATAGCTTTTTGGTCGCACGCGACGAAAGTTCATGGCCTGCGCTGCAAACCGGCCGTCAGGACAGCGACGGCGGCCAGCGCGGTGACCGGCAACAGCAGCACATTCACCGACGACCAACCGAACGAGGCATAGAGCCAGCCGGCGAGCAGCGAGGCGATCGTCGTCGTGCCGAAGATCATCAGATCGGTGAAGCCCTGCACCTTGGCGCGCTCGGCCGGCGCATGGCAATCGGTGACCAGCGCGGTTGCGGCAACGAAGGCAAAGTTCCAGCCGATGCCGATAACGATCAGCGAACCCCAGAAATTGGCCAGTGCGGTTCCAGCCAGGTTGATGCCGCCGGCGCCGGCCAGCATCGCCAGACCGGCCAGCATCATCGGGCCCTTGCCGAAGCGGTTGATAAGGTGTCCGGTGAAGAAACTCGGCAGATACATGCCGAGGATATGCCACTGGATGCCCAGCGTCGATTGCGTCACCGAAAAGCCGCATCCCAGCATGGCGATCGGCGTCGCCGTCATCACCATGTTCATCATTGCCTGCGCGACCATGCCGGTGAGAATCGCCGCAGGCAGCCGGCGATCCTTCAGGATCGTCATCAGGGGCCGGGCCGCACCGGCCTGTTCGGCCGTCACCAGCGGGCCATCGATCAGCCGCGATGTGACGATGATCGCCAGCACGGCAAAGGCAGCCTGCGCCAGATAGGTGGCCAGAAACGTCAGCGGCGGCAGCATGGACTGGGTGGCGATCACCAGCTGCGGACCAACCAGCGATGACAGGGCACCACCGACCATCACCCAGGAAATCGCCTTGGCGCGGAATTCCGGCGAAGCGGTATCGGCCGCCGCATAGCGATAGAGCACGATGAAGGCCTGGTAGAGGCCGGAGACGACCGCCGAAAAGGTGAACAGCCAGAACGAGCCCAGCCAGATGGCGAAGGCCCCGGTCAACCCGCCGATCACCCCGAGCAGGCCGCCGGTCATGAAGCCGGCCCGGCGTCCGACATGCTTCATGAAATGGGAGGCCGGAAAGGTCCCGATCGCGGTACCCAGCACCATTGCAGAGACCGGCAGCGTCGCCAGCTTCGGTGACGGCGCCAGCATCGAGCCGAGAATGGCGCCGGTGGCCACGATGACCGAGGCATTGGCGCCGGCAAGCACCATGCTGAGCGCCAGAACGAGGGCATTGCGTCGGGCGAGCCGGTCGCCCGCTTCGTGGGTATCAAAATTCTGCATCAAGGGCCTGCTTGACAGTTGACTAACCCGGTAGCGGCGTCGACACCAGCAGGAACCCGCTGCCGGAGAAAAGAATTTCATGACCGCAACGCTGCTGTTCGACCTTGACGGAACCCTGGCCGAAACCGACTGGGCCCATCTCAAGGCTTTCGAGATCGTGCTGGGCGATCATGGCATCGACATCGACGAGGCGATCTTCAAGGCCAGGGTGGTCGGTCGGTCGAACCTCGAGATCGGTGCACATTTCTTTCCGGATATGACCGCAGCCGAACAGAAGGCCATCTGCGACCACAAGGAAGCGGTCTATCGCGAGATTGTCGGCAGGATCGAACCGGTCCCGGGTCTTCTGGCGCTGCTTGACTGGGCCGACCGGCACGACATCCGCTGCGGGGTGGTGACCAATGCCCCGCGGCTCAATGCCGACCACATTCTTGTCGGGCTGGGTCTCGCCGATCGCTTCGCCTCGGTGGTTTGCGGGCAGGAACTGCCGGAGAGCAAGCCGCATCCCCTGCCCTACCTCACCGGCCTTGCCGAGCTCGGCGGCGATGCCGCCATATCCGTTGCCTTCGAGGACAGCCCTTCCGGCCTCAGCGCAGCGGTCGCGGCCGGCCTGCCGGTCATTGGCATGACGACCAACCTTGCGGCCGCCGAGGTGCTCGCCGCAGGAGCTACCATGGCCGCAAGCGACTTCACCGACGCCGCCATGCTGGCGTTCGTCAGGGCCCGCACCGGCCGGCAGTGACCGGACCGGCCAAGACGTCGCACCCGCGCAGGAAGCGCATTGCACGACGGCAGCGACGTGCAATGATGCCCTGACATAAGGTGAGGTCATGCGCGCAACGTTGTTTCCAGTGATTGTGGGGCTGACCGTTCTGGCCGGCTGCCAGCAGACGGTGAAGGTCGAGAGCAGCTTCGATCCCAAGGCAGCCGAATACATCCACAAAGCGGGCGAGGGCCGCATCGACGGTCATGCGTTTCTGAAAAAGCCGAACGGCTATGTGATGCACGCCTCGGGCGATGTCATCTACCTTATTCCGGCAACACCCTATGCGAAGGAACGCATGCAGCGCCTGTATGGCGCATCCAAATTCATGCCCGCAACCCGCATCAATCAGGCCGAGACGACCGATCCGCGCTATCTCGACTTCACCCGCAGGACCAAGGCCGAGTCCAACGGGCGTTTCACCTTCGACAAGGTGGCCCCCGGCGAGTATTTCATCGTCACCACCCTGACCTGGAAGGACAATGAAAACGACATCCTGTCGCGCGGCGGATCGATCTACGAGACAGTCACCGTCACCGGCAAGGAAGACAAGATCATCCGCGTCGTCGTGAACGGAATCTGACGGATCAGAAGTGGCTGAATGACCCGCGCGTGAGGGTTAGGTCGCGGCCGTCGCGGCCGATGATGCGGGTTCCCGCTGCCGTCAGGGCGCCGATGCGCGTTACAGGACGACCGGCCTTGCGAGCCGCCTGTTCAAAGCTGGCGCTGCGGTGCGGCGGGATCGCGGCAAGCACCTGATAGTCGTCGCCGCCGGTGATGCAGAGTTCGACCAGCGCCGGGTGGCAATCGCCGACTGCGGCGATACCGGCCGGAAACGGCACCAGACGCGTGTCGATGATCAGCCCGCAGCCGCTGGCCGCCGCCAGCTTGCCGGCATCGCCCACCAGCCCGTCGGATATGTCCATCGCGGCGCTGGCGTGATCGAGAAGAACGCAAGCGAGTTCATTGGCCGGGTCGGGCACAAGATAGGCAATGTCCGCCGCCGCCCGCGCCGGCTCGGGCAGCTCGG
>DAOMXG010000038.1:0-15955 GCA_035436995.1 Beijerinckiaceae bacterium | reverse complement strand
CAGCCGGAGATAGGGCGTTGCGCCCGCCAAAGCATCGTTCGGCGCCGCCTTCAGCGCCTTCATCATGAAATCCGTGCAGCGTTCGAGCGAGCCGACAGCATCGCGCAGGATACGGCCGATGCGGGCAAAACCGGGGTCGTTGATCGCCGCCGCCTTGTCGGCGGCGGTGCGGCAGGCGTGGATGACGTCTTTCACCGTCTCGCCATCGGCAAGCGGCAGCTTGCGGGTGACAAGATCGATGGCCTGAATGCCGTTGGTGCCTTCATAGATGGCGGCGATGCGCGCATCGCGCAGATGCTGGGCTGCGCCCGTTTCCTCGATGAAGCCCATGCCGCCATGGATCTGCACGCCGGTCGAGGCAACCTCGATGCCGATATCGGTCGAAAATGCCTTGGCGATCGGCGTCAGCAGGCTGGCCTCCTCATGCGCCGCCTTCTTCGCAGCAGGATCGGTCAGGCGCTCGGCCCGGTCGAGCGCGCCGGCCGTGGCATAGCACAGCGCACGGGCGGCAGCCGTCTTGGTGCGCATGTCGAGCAGCATGCGCTTGACATCCGGATGGGCGATGATCGCCTCCGGCCCGGCGGCGGTCGAGCCGATGGCCTTGCCCTGCTTGCGCTCCTGCGCATAGGCGAGCGCCTGCTGATAGGCCCGCTCGGCGATGGCAACACCCTGCAGGCCGACATTGAGGCGGGCGTTGTTCATCATCGTGAACATGCAGGCCAGGCCGCGGTTCTCCTCCCCGACCAGATAGCCGACCGCCCCGCCATTGTCGCCGAACACCATGGTGCAGGTGGGCGAGGCATGAATGCCCATCTTGTGCTCGATCGAGTGGCAGCGCACATCATTGCGGGCGCCGAGCGAGCCGTCAGCATTGACGAGAAACTTGGGGACCAGGAACAGCGAGATGCCGCGCGTGCCGGCCGGCGCGTCGGGCAGACGCGCCAGCACCAGATGCAGGATGTTCTCGGTCAGGTCATGCTCGCCATAGGTGATGAAGATCTTCGAACCGGTGATGCGATAGCTGCCATCGCCCGCCCGCTCGGCGCGGGTGCGGATCTGCGCCAGATCGGAACCGGCGCCCGGCTCGGTGAGATTCATCGTGCCGGTCCATTCGCCGGCGATCATGCGCGTCAGATAGGTCTCTTTCAGCGTATCCGAACCATGCGCCGTCAGCGCCTCGACCGCGCCCATCGTCAGCAGCGGATTGAGCGAGAAGCCCATATTGGCGGAATTCCAGATTTCCGTGCAGGCGGAATTGAGCAGCGTCGGCAGCCCCTGCCCGCCGAAATCGGGACTGGCCACGATCGAGCACCAGCCGGCCGCCGCCCAGTCACGATAGGCCTCCAGCCAGCCCGGCGGCATGGTCACGCGACCGTCCTTTAACGGCGTGCCATGACGGTCGCCGACCTTGTTGAGCGGTGCAAGGCGATCGGCGGCGAACTTGCCGGCTTCCTCGAGGATCGCCTCGGCCACTCCGTCGCCCAAATCCGCATAGATGCCGGACGTGATGCCCCTGCCGAGCCCTCCCGCATGGATCATGGCAGAAAGAATGTCGTCAACCGGCGCGCGATAGCTCATGGAATCCTCCCGAAAACCGGTTCGTTGTAAACAATCTGATCGGCTCCGGCCAGAGCGCCCCGCAATCGGGAAGGGACAACTTTCGCCTGATGGACCGGAGGCGACCATTGCCCGAGCCTTGTCTGTGATCTACGGGAAAGGCATGACCATGCGCCTTCCCCCCGATCCTGCCGGCATTGCCGAGGCTGCGCGCCTGATCCGCGCGGGCGGGCTGGTCGCGCTCCCGACCGAGACCGTCTACGGACTTGGCGCGGATGCAACCAATCCGGCAGCGGTGGCCCGGATCTATGCCGCAAAGGGAAGGCCGGCGTTCAATCCGCTGATCGCCCATCTGGCGACGCTTGAAGCGGCGCAAGCGGAGGGCACTCTGGATGCGGCCGCCCTCCGGCTGGCTAGGCAGTTCTGGCCGGGGCCACTGACTTTGGTGGTCCCCCGGATCGAGGGAGGCAAGGTCTGCGATCTTGCCTGTGCGGGGCTGGCAAGCGTGGGATTGCGCATCCCCTCCCATCCTGTCGCGCTCGATCTGCTGAAGGCGGCCGGCCGGCCAGTGGCCGCGCCCAGCGCCAACCGCTCCGGGCACGTCTCCCCGACATTGCCCGAGCATGTGCTGGCTGATCTTGATGGTGTCATCGATGCGGTTGTGATGGCCGGGCCCTGTCCGGTGGGCGTCGAATCGACCATCGTCGGCTGTCTCGGCAACGAAGCGGTGCTGCTTCGGCCCGGCGGAATCACGCGCGCGGACCTGTCCAGCAGTCTCGGAGAGCCGGTGCGCGATCCGGTTCAAACCGACGACAACCAGACGCCGCAGTCGCCGGGACGGCTGACCGCCCACTACGCTCCCGAAACGCCCCTGCGGCTGAATGCAACGTCCGTTTCCCCCGGAGAGGCGCTGCTGGCCTTCGGTCCGGCCCTGCCGAGCGGAGCGGACAAGGCGCATATTGTGCAGAACCTGTCACGAAGCGCTAACCTTACCGAAGCGGCAACGCACTTGTACACTTTTCTGAGAAATCTCGACAAATTACGCGCTTCGGCCATTGCGGTAGCCCCGATCCCCGAAAGCGGCCTGGGAGAAGCGATCAATGACCGGCTAAGGCGGGCGGCAGCGGCAAAATCCGTGTGCAATTAAGCAAAGCTTGCATTTACGCCTAATTTCATGAATGCGTGCGGACACTCTGAAGTTGTGGCATATTGGTTCTCATGCAAACCATCGAGTGGGACGATTTCCGTCTCGTCAAAGTGATCGCTGAGCATCGCTCCCTCGGTCCGGCAGCCGAGGCACTGAAGCTCAACCATTCCACCGTCTTCCGCAAGCTCAACGCGCTGGAAGAACAGCTGGGCACGCGCCTGTTCGAACGATCGCGCAACGGCTATTCGCTGACCGCGTCGGGCGAGGAGATGCTGGTCATTGCCGGCCAGATGGCGGACGCCGTTTTCGATTTTGAACGACGGCTTGCCGGAATGGATGCGCGACCAACCGGCACCCTCCGGGTAACGACGACCGAATCCATGCTGGAGAACCTGCTGGCGCCGATCTTCACATCGTTCCGCCTGCTCTACCCCGGCATTCATCTTGAGGTGCTGGTCGACGCCCGGCCGCTCAACCTGTCCCGCCGCGATGCAGACGTCGCCATCCGTGCTGCAATGGAGCCGACCGACACCCTGGTCGGCCGCCGCATCGCCAGCATGGCCTGGGCCGCCTATGCGCACAAGGACAAGATGCCGCCGGGGCCGGTCAACCTCTTCAATGATGATCTGAGCTGGATCGGATTTGGCGATCCGGTGTCGCTGTCGGTGGCCGGGCGATGGTTCGCCAACCATATTCCGCACCATCGGATGGCCATGACGGTCAATGCCGTATCGTCGATGGCGCGCCTGGCACAGGCGGGCGCCGGCGTTGCCATGCTGCCCTGTTTCGTCGGCGACAGGCAGGACTCCCTGCGGCGCATCGCCGAGCCAGTCAAGGATGCGACATCGACGTTATGGCTGCTGACCCATTCCGACCTCAAGAACGCGGTGCGGATCCGTGCTTTCCTCGATTTCGTCGGTGCCGAGCTTATCCGCCAGCGCCGACTGATCGAAGGGCTTGAACCGCAGCCGGCATGAGCGGACTGGCCGCCAGTCGCCTCAATCGCGGACGATGTCCACCACCGTTCGCCCGCGCACCTTGCCGTCGAGAATGGCGCGCGCCGTCGGCATGATCTCGCCAAAGCCGATCGTGCGGGTCATCGCGTCGAGCTTGTCCATATCCATGTCGCGCACGACCCGGTTCCACACCTCGATCCGCAGATCGCGCGGCGCCGGCACGGAATTGATGCCGAGCAGCGCGACACCGCGCAGGATGAACGGCGCGACAGAGGTTGGCAGATCCATCCCCTGGGCGAGGCCGCAGGCGGCGATCGCCCCATTCGAGCGGGTCATCGACAGGACATTGGCCAAAGTGGTCGATCCGACCGAATCGACCCCCGCCGCCCAGCGCTCGCGCGCCAGCGGCTTGGCCGGCCCCGACAATTCCGCCCGGTCGATGACCTCGCTGGCGCCGAGCCCCTTGAGGTAGTCAGCCTCCGCCATCCGTCCGGTCGAGGCGATGACGTGCCAGCCAAGCCGGGCCAGCACCGCCACCGCCACCGAACCGACACCGCCCGCCGCGCCGGTGACGATCACCGGGCCAGCCGCCGGTTTGAGGCCGAATTTTTCCAGCGCCAGCACGGACTGGACCGCCGTGAAGCCGGCGGTGCCGATGGCCATCGCACGGGCCGCCGTAAGCCCCTTGGGCAGCGGAACCAGCCAGTCGCCGTTGACCTGGGCCTTTTCCGCATAGCCGCCCGAATGCACCTCACCAACCCCCCAGCCGGTGAGAATGACCGCATCGCCGGCCTGATAGCGGGGATCCTGGGAGTGCTCGACAATGCCGCAAAAATCGATGCCTGGCACCAGCGGGAATGTGCGCACGACTGGCGACTTGCCGGTGATCGCCAGGCCATCCTTGTAATTCACGGTTGAATGGGTGACGCGCACGGTGACATTGCCGGGCATCAGATCTGCCTCGGTGATGCGCCTGTCCTCGCAGCGGTAGCCGTTTGCGTCCTTGTTGACGACCAATGCCCGGAAATCGCCCATGATGCCCTCACGCTGAGTTGTTGTTGCACCCTATACGGGCTGGCCACGCCGGTCATGTCCCCAAAGGTCGAACGCCGCTTCAGGCGGTTGCCACCCGAACGGGTGCGGCCTTTTCCTCGATCGGCAGGTTGACGATCGCCGATGCGATGCCCAGCGCGATCGAGGCATACCAGATGAGGTCGTAATTGCCCTGCGCCTCGTAGAAAATGCCGCCCAGCCAGACTCCGAGGAACCCGCCCACCTGATGGGAGAAGAACACAAAGCCATACAGCATCGCCATGTCCCGCGTGCCGAACATCAGGGCGACCAGCGAGGAGGTCGGCGGAACGGTGGACAGCCACAGCAGTCCCATCGAGGCGCCAAAGAACAAGGCTGTCGCCGGCGTCACCGGCAAGGCGATCAGTGCAAGGATCGCCAGCGAGCGCAAGGCATAGATGATCGCCAGCAGATAGCGCTTGGGCATGCGGTTGCACAGCCAGCCGGACGACAACGATCCAAGAACGTTGAACAGGCCGATCAATGCCACGACCCAGCCGCCAATCGCCGGGCTGAGCCCGGCATCCCTGAGATAGGCCGGCAGATGCACCGTGATGAAGGCAAGCTGGAAGCCGCAGGTGAAAAAGCCCAGAACCAGCAGGACATAGGAGCGATGCGAAAAGGCCCGCGCCAGGGTTTCCGCCAGGCCGGTGCGCGGCTCCCCGGACGCAGAGGTGGCGGCCGTACTGCCGTCCGTCCGCAGCAGGAACGCCAGCGGCATCGCCACAAGCAACAACCCGGCAAACACATAAAGCGCGCCACGCCAGCCAAAGGCATCGATCAATCCCACCGACAGGGGCGAAAACAGGAACTGGCCGAACGAGCCCGAAGCCGTGCCGAAACCAAAGGCCATCGCCCGCCATTCGGGCGGCAACAGCTTGCCGAACGCCGCCAGAACCAGATTGAACGAACAGCCCGACAGGGCAAAACCAAACATCACCCCCGCCGTGATGTTGAAGGCCAGAGGCGTCGAGGAGACACTCATCAGCACAAGGCTGGCTGCGTAGGTGACAAGGCCGGCAACCAGCACACGCACCGCGCCAAATCGGTCCGCAACCGCACCTGCAAAGGGCTGGCCAAGGCCCCAGAGCAGGTTCTGCACCGCAAGCGCGAAGCCGAATGTGTCGCGCCCCCAGCCATGATCACTGATCACCGGCAACTGAAAGAACCCCATCGCGCCGCGTGGACCGAAGGTCAGCATCGACAGGATGCATCCGGCCAGAATGATTGCCAAAGGCGACGCTGCGTCCTTGCGGTCCGCCGATGAAATGGGTGGTTGTGTCATGATAGCCTCTCAGGCCCACCATACCGCGACACAGGGACAGGCAAAACCACAACGCAACGGCTTATCCTCAATATTTAGTGATCTAAAATTGTCCACCAGCCCGCCCCTTGCATGCGGTCTGCCCCATCCCTCACCAGCTGCGGCGAGCCGCGAAGATTTTACTAGCCACGGCGTTGGTTCCGTCCTATAATAATGCTCAATATGAGTATAAAGTCGGCTTTGCCGATTTTCTTTTTTGGCCCTTATATACTCATTGTGAGTATAAGGAGATGACCATGGCGAATGCCCCGCACACCGGATCGATTGAACAGCGCACGTCCGCGCGGGGCTACGAGCCGCTGCCGATGCCTGACCTGACTTACACGCCGGAGATCGCGCGTGCGACGGACCATCTTTACGAGAAGGTCTCCCATATCATTCCGCCGGTCGAATGGCCGTTCCATGCGCCGTATGTCGCGGCCATCAACCGGCTGAAGAAGCAACGCGATGCGGTGATCCTCGCGCACAATTACCAGACGCCGGAAATCTACAATTGCGTTGCCGATGTGGTGGGTGATTCGCTTCAGCTGGCGCGGCTCGCCGGCAAGGTGCCCGCCAAGGTCATCATCCAGGGCGGCGTGCATTTCATGGCCGAGACCTCCAAACTCCTCAATCCCGAAAAGACCGTGCTGATCCCCGATCTCAAGGCTGGCTGCTCGCTTGCCTCGTCGATCACCGGGGCGGATGTGCGGCTGCTACGCCAGCGTTATCCGGGTGTTCCGGTGGTTGCCTATGTCAACACCTCGGCCGATGTGAAGGCGGAGGTCGATATTTGCTGCACCTCGTCGAATGCGGTGCATGTGGTCGAAAGCCTTGGCGTCGATCAGGTGCTGTTCGTGCCGGATCAGTATCTGGCCAAATATGTCGCCTCGAAAACCAAGGTAAAGATCATTTCCTGGCATGGCGCCTGCGAGGTGCACGAGCGGTTCACCGGCGAGGAACTCAAGCGCTATCGCGAGGGTGACCCTACCCTCAAGATCATCGCCCACCCCGAATGCCCGCCGGATGTGATCGCCGAGGCCGATTTCACCGGATCGACCGCCGGTATGATCGACTACGCCAAGGCCCAGCGCGGCGGGCGGGTGCTGCTGGTCACCGAATGCTCGATGGCGGACAATGTGGCGGCCAGCGCGCGCGATGTCGAATTCGTGCGTCCCTGCAACCTCTGCCCGCATATGAAGCGCATCACGCTGCCGAAGATCCTCGACAGCCTGATCTACATGCAGCATGAAGTGGTGATCGAGCCGGAGCTTGCCGCTCGCGCGCGGCGTTCGGTGGAGCGGATGGTCAATCTCAACAATTGAGATGCGGCCATCGGGGTGCCGCACTGGCATCTTGCCGCTCTGAGACAAGGCAGGGAGCGCGATGTCCTCGACCCTTATCATCGGCGGCGGGTTGGCCGGGTTGTTCACGGCGCTGAAGCTGGCGCCGGCTCCCTGTCTGGTCATCGCGCCAAAGCCGCTGGGTCAGGGCGCCTCCTCGGCCTGGGCGCAGGGCGGGGTTTCGGCGGCGATCCAGCCGGGCGACAGCATCGACAGCCATGTCGCCGATACGGTCAAGGCCGGCGCCGGGCTGGTGAATGAGGCGGTGACGCGCGGCATGGCGGGGGAAGCCAGCGACCGCATCCACGATCTCGTCGAATACGGCGTGCCGTTCGACCGCGATCTGGCCGGCCATCTTGTCGCCAGCCGCGAGGCCGCCCACAGCCATGCGCGCGTCGTCCGCGTCAAGGGCGACATGGCCGGCGCCAAGATCATGGAAGCACTGATCGCTGCCGTGCGACATGCTCCGTCGATCCATGTGCTGGATGGTGCGGAGGCCCTGAATCTGGTCATCGAGAACGGCCGCATTGCCGGCGCCAACATCCTGCTCGACGGCAAGGTGATGCGCGCGCGCGCCGGCCAGGTCGTGCTGGCGACGGGTGGTATCGGTCATCTCTATGCGGTGACAACCAATCCGCCGCAGGCGCGCGGACAGGGGCTTGGCATGGCGGCGCTCGCGGGCGCGGTGGTGCGCGATCCCGAATTCGTGCAGTTTCACCCCACCGCACTCAATGTCGGGCGCGATCCCTCGCCGCTGCTGACCGAGGCGCTGCGCGGCGAGGGCGCGATCCTGGTCAACGGTGCCGGCGAGCGGTTCATGACCGCGCTGCATCCTGACGCCGAACTGGCACCCCGCGATGTGGTGGCGCGCGGGGTCTTTGCCGAGATCAAGGCGGCACGCGGCGCGTTTCTCGATGCGCGTTTTGCGGTTGGCAGTGCTTTTGCCGAAAAGTTTCCCACCGTCTATGCCGCCGCCATGTCCGCAGGCATCGACCCCGTGCATGATCTGCTGCCGGTCTGCCCGGCGCAGCATTATCACATGGGCGGTGTTCTCACCGATGCGCGCGGCCAGACCTCGATCCCAGGCCTTTATGCCGTCGGAGAGGTCGCATCGAGCGGCGTGCATGGCGCCAACCGGCTGGCCTCCAATTCGCTGTTGGAGGCCGTGGTCTTTGCAGCGCGCATCGCAGAGCAGCTGCGCCCAGTCACGAACCGTGCCGTCACGCTGCTGCCGGATGCCAGCCCGGTCCTTCCGCATGAGGATCACGGCGGGATAGAGCCGCTACGTGCCTTCATGATGCTGCATGTCGGCGTCACGCGCGGAGAAAAGGAACTGGCCGAGACGCTGCGGCTGATCCGCCGCATGCAGCTTCCCGAGCGGCTGGAGCCCTCGATCCGCAATGCGCTGGTCGCCGCCGAACTGATCGTGACCGGCGCGCTGCTGCGGCATGAAAGCCGGGGCGGGCATGCCCGCTACGACTATCCGGACACCGACGCTGTGGCCCGCCACACAATATTCACCCTCGCCGAGGCGCGCCGCAGCGCCGATACGGCCCTAGCCCGGCTCTAGACATCAATGACGGCACGTCCCGACCTTGCCCCTCTCCCCGCCCCTCTGGTCCGCGCCGCAATTGCCCGTGCGCTGGAGGAGGACCTTGGCCTTGCCGGCGACATCACCGCGCAGGCCTGCCTGCCGGCTGATGCGCGGGCGCGGCTGACGATGATCAGCCGCAGGGCCGGCGTCGTTTCCGGCACCCAGCTTGCGGTGGAAGCCTTCCGCCAGATGGATCCTGCCGCCGCTGTCACCGTTCTGAAGCCGGATGGTTCCCGCCTCGCCCCGCGTGACGCGATCCTGATCGTGGAAGGCAACGCCAGGGCAGCCCTGTCGGCGGAGCGATCCGCGCTCAACTACATGGGGCGGATGAGCGGCATCGCCACGCTCACCGCTGCCTATGTCGATCAGGTCAAGCACACGGCCACGCGCATTCTCGACACGCGCAAGACCACCCCCGGCCTGCGCGCGCTGGAGAAATACGCCGTGCTGTGCGGCGGCGGCGTCAACCACCGCTTCGGCCTGTTCGATTGCATCCTGATCAAGGACAACCACATCGGCGTCGCCGGCGGGGTCAAGCCCGCGCTGCGCCGGGCCAAGCTCCATGCCGGCTCGACGGTGAAGATCGAGATCGAGGTCGACCGGCTGTCGCAGCTTGACGAGGTGCTGGAGGAAGGCGCCGATATCGTCCTGCTCGACAACATGGACCTGCCGACCTTGCGCGAGGCAGTCAGGCGCGCACGCGGCAAGATCATCACCGAGGCCTCTGGCGGGGTGACGCTGGAGACGGTGAAAGCCATCGCCGAAACCGGCGTCGATTTCATTTCGTCCGGCGCGCTGACCCATTCGGCGCCGGTGCTTGACATCGGGCTCGATATTGCGATCGGCTGAACGGGCGCCAAAGCAAAAACGCCGGCCCTGCGGCCGGCGCTTTCGGATCGTCGGATCACAAACTCAGTAGAGGCGCTGCCAGGAGGCGGTCGCCGGAGCCACCTGCACCGTGTGGTGGCGGGTCGCATACTGGGCCGGGATCACGTGCTCATGCACCTGTGCCGGGCGGGTCATCACCGTGCGGTGACGGACCGCCGTAACCGCAGGGATGGTTTCGTGGACGATGCCGCCGGACTGCACCACCTCGGTGCGCAGACGGGTCGCGTATTTCGGCGGAACATCAACCCAGCAGCCGACCTCGCGGCCATAAGCATCGCGGCTCACCTGCCAGACGCGACCGCCTGAGGAAACCTGCACCGTTTCAGGAACCTGCCGGACGACCGGCGGTACATGGCGGGCGACCGTCTGGGCCGGACGAACCACGACCGCTTCGGCCACCGTGCCATACTGGGCGGGACTGACATGCCGGGCGACGCTCGCCGGGCGCACCTGAACCGTCTCGGCGACCGTGCCGTAGACCGGCGGCGTGACGACCTTCTGATAGCAGGCGGCTGTGTAGCAACCGGCCGAGGCCGGTGTGGCCATCAGGGCCGCAACCAGGCCACCAAGGGCAAAAATCGAATGATGACGCATAAGGCACTCCCCGTTTTGACACCCTACCTGCACGTTGATCCGTGTGGTGTTGTCGCCATAGGGCCTCAAAGTCTGCATTTCTGCAAGACGATCATCATGTAAAGGTAAATTTAACTAAGATTGTTATCATGTTCCCCGAGTCCGATTGTTTCATTTCTGAACAAATATACGTAAAATTTTTTGTAAAATATACTACAGATTCATACGTGACAGCCAAATCATGTCTGATTGTGGCGCATCTTGTAGAAGATATGCTTCCCGATCTTGTCTGTCTTCTTGAATATTCGTGACCAGGATGGGCGCACATAATTGGCGTGATAATGCGTCGCGCTACCGACATCGGGCAGGTAGGTCTGGCCGAAGGTGACGTCGCGGGCGACCTTCTTGGCGAGTTTCCAAGGCCCTGGCTCGGTGACGCGCAGCGACTTGCCCTCGCAGGCGAAGGTGAACTGGCAGCCAAGATAGCGGTGGCGATTCTGGTAGACGACGCCGCAGACGCTGTCCGGATAAAGTCCGCTTTTCACCCGGTTGAGCACCACCTGCGCCACCGCAGCCTGTCCGGCGGGCGGTTCGGACCGTGCCTCGAAATACACCGCCTCGGCGAGGCAGCGCTGCTCCCTGTCCATATCCTCCGGGTCGATCAGATCACTGTAGCCGGTGTGCACCGGCCGCACCGGTGGCAGCGGCACGGGGGCCGTGGCCAGCACCGGCGCACCGGCCTTCGGCGCGACAACCAGCGTTTCAGGCTCCGACGGGGCCGGCGTTGTCGAACCGAGTGACACGGCCCGGGCAACAGCCGGGGTTGACCCATCAAGCGCGAAATCGGCAGCCTGAGACGGTGGGGCCGGGTTCATGTGTCCCTGGGTTGCGCCCGGTGTCATCGCTGCTTCGGCGGCCGCCGTTGTGGCATCGTCCGAATGGTCATTGACGAAGCGGCCAAGCGCGGCCAGCGCATCGGCATCAAATTCCTGAAAATTTCGCAAGGGCGACGGCGGCAGGCGCTCGGCATCGTCGACAAACAGCAGGGATGCCACCCGGCGAACCGCCTCGCTCGGCGCGGCCGGTGCCAGCGACAGATCGACAAGCTTGCGGGCGCGGACAAACACCGCCTCAGAGCGGTCCTCGTGCGGGCCGGCGCTGGCGGTGAAGGAAACCAGCAGGCAGGCCGCCACCGACCAGGGCGCAAGCGATTGCAGCACCCAGCGGGGCACACCCCACCGCGCCTGCCGTTTGCGACTGACATACCGTCTGGTCACGCTGCCGATCCGCTCCGACCGCGCTACGCACCGGTTTCAACGGTTGCGCAACGCCAATAATCCCATGCCGATTGTCGATCAGCATGGTTGCCGGGCGGTTAACGCCCGGTCAGTCGGAGCCGGTGACGCTGCCGAGCGCCGCCTGCGCCGCCGCCAGCCGCGCGATCGGCACGCGGAACGGCGAGCAGGACACATAGTCGAGCCCGGTCTTTTCGCAGAAGCCGATCGAGGCCGGATCGCCGCCATGCTCGCCGCAGATGCCAAGCTTGAGGTCCGGCCGCGTGTTGCGGCCGCGCTCGGCGGCAATCTGCACCAGTTCGCCAACCCCTTCCTGATCCAGCGTCATGAACGGATCCTCGGCCAGAATGCCGCGCCGCTTGTAGGGTTCGAGGAAGTTGGCAGCATCGTCACGGCTGATGCCCAGCGTCGTCTGGGTCAGGTCGTTGGTGCCGAACGAGAAGAACTCCGCCGACTGGGCGATCTCGGCGGCGCGCAGCGCGGCGCGCGGCAATTCGATCATCGTGCCGACCTGGTAGGTGATTCGGGTGCCGGCCTCCTTCATCACCGCACGCGCCATGGCATCAATCCGCGACTTGACATGGTCCAGTTCGGCCCGGTTCATCACCAGCGGCACCATGATCTCGGGCACCACCGGCTCGCGGTTGTGTTTGGCGGCCAGCACCGCCGCCTCGAAAATGGCCCGGGCCTGCATCTCGGCGATCTCGGGGTAGGCCACGGCAAGACGGCAGCCCCGGAAGCCGAGCATCGGATTGGACTCGGACAGTTCCGCCGCACGCTGGCGAAGCTTTTCGGGGCTGGCGCCCATCGCCTCGGCAACCTCGGCGATTTCCTCGGCCGTGTGCGGCAGGAATTCATGCAGCGGCGGATCGAGCAGGCGGATGGTCACCGGCAATCCGTGCATGATCTCGAACAGCTGCTCGAAATCGTTGCGCTGCATCGGCAGCAGCTTGGCGAGCGCGGCGCGGCGGCCCTTCTCGTCGTCGGAGAGGATCATCTCGCGCATAGCAATGATGCGGTTCTCATCGAAGAACATGTGCTCGGTGCGGCACAGACCGATGCCTTCGGCGCCGAACTCGCGCGCCTGGCGGGCGTCGGCCGGCGTTTCGGCATTGGCGCGGACCTTGAGGCGGCGAACCTCGTCGGCCCAGCCCATCAGGGTGGCGAATTCGCCCGACAGTTCCGGCTGCAACATGCGGATGCGTCCGAGCAGCACCTGTCCGGTCGACCCGTCGATGGTGATGAAATCGCCCTTCTTCAGCTTGTGCGGACCCGCGGTCAACGTGCCGTTCTGGTAGTCGACGCGCAGGGTGCCGGCGCCGGAGACGCAGGGCTTGCCCATACCGCGCGCCACGACCGCGGCATGGCTGGTCATCCCGCCGCGGGTGGTAAGGATGCCCTCGGCGGCATGCATGCCGTGAATGTCCTCCGGCGAGGTCTCGATGCGCACCAGAATGACCTTGCGCTTGTCCTTGACCGCCTGTTCGGCCTCTTCGGAGGTAAAGACGATTTCTCCGGTCGCCGCGCCCGGTGACGCCGGCAGGCCGGTGCCGATGATCTTGCGATGGGCCTTGGGGTCGATGGTCGGGTGCAGCAGCTGATCAAGCGATGACGGATCAATCCGCCGCACAGCTTCCTGCCGGCTGATCAGACCTTCGGCGGCGAGATCAACCGCAATGCGCAGCGCCGCCTTGGCGGTGCGCTTGCCGTTGCGGGTCTGCAGCATCCACAGCTTGCCCTTCTCGACCGTGAATTCCATGTCCTGCATGTCGCGGTAATGCCGCTCAAGCAGTCCATAATGCCGCACCAGCTCCTTGTAGGCGGCCGGCATGGCCGTTTCCATCGAAGCCTTGGTCGAGCCGGCGGCGATCCGCGCCGCTTCGGTGATGTCCTGCGGGGTGCGAATGCCGGCCACCACATCCTCGCCCTGCGCGTTGATCAGGAACTCACCGTAAAGCTCCCTGGCGCCGGTCGACGGATTGCGGGTGAAGGCAACGCCGGTGGCCGAGGTTTCGCCCATGTTGCCGAACACCATCGCCTGTACATTGACCGCCGTGCCCCAGCTGGCCGGGATATGGTGCAGCTCGCGATACTTGTTGGCGCGCGGGTTCATCCACGAGCCGAAGACAGCGCCGATGGCGCCCCACAATTGTTCGCGCGGGTCCTGCGGAAACGACTTGCCCAGTTCCCGCTCGACGCAGGCCTTGTATTCGACGACCAGGCTCTTCCAGTCCTCGGCCGTGACGTCGGTATCCAGGGCATAGCCCTTGAGGTCCTTGAACTGGTCGAGAATGTCCTCGAAATGACCATGGTCAACGCCGAGAACCACGTCGGAATACATGGTGATGAAGCGGCGGTAACTGTCCCAGGCGAAGCGCTCGTCATTGGCGGACGCTGCCAGCGCCCCGACGGTCACATCATTGAGGCCGAGATTGAGCACGGTATCCATCATGCCGGGCATGGAAGCGCGGGCCCCCGAACGCACCGAAACGAGCAGCGGATTTCTGGGATCGCCAAAGCTGCGACCGGTCAGCCGGCCGACATGATCGAGCGCGGCATTGACCTCCGCCTCCAGCGTGGCGGGATAGGTCCGGTCATGGTCGTAAAAATAGGTACAGACCTCGGTGGAAATGGTGAAGCCGGGCGGCACCGGGAGGCCGAGGTTGCACATTTCCGCCAGATTGGCCCCCTTGCCGCCAAGCAGGGCCTTCATCGCCGACTGGCCTTCGGCCTTGCCATCCCCGAACGTATAGACCCATTTCGTCATGGAGCGCCTCGCATCTGCGGTCTTTTGCCTGATCGGTCCTATCCAAAGTGCCTTTCAGTTGCCTGAACGGAACCACGGAAAACACCTCCGCCATTGTGTTCATCGTTAATGCCGGCGGCGATTCTACACCAGTATGAAAAAGGCCGCGCCAGCTCTGCAACCGGCGCATGGCTGTCGTGCCGGGTCGTCACCCACCGATGCGGGAAAAATCAGCCACAGTATGCATCACTCGCCTGAGTCCGGTGAGCAGGCGCAGCCGGTTGAGGCGGAGCGCGGGATCAGCGGCATTGACCAGCACCTTGTCGAAGAATGCATCGACCGGGCCACGCAGGCGGGACAGCGCCCGCATGGCGCCGGCGAAATCCTCGCCGGCAGCGGCCGTGGCGGCGATCTGCTCCACCTCATTCAGCGACTGCGCCAGCGCAGTTTCCTCCGCCTCGACCAGCGATGCGGCATCCACAGCGCCGACGAAGGCACTGGCCCCGTCCTTCTTCTCCTCCGCCTTGAGGATGTTGGCAGCGCGGCGATAACCGGCGAGCAGGTTGGTGCCGTCCTCGCTGTCAAGCAGCGAGCCCAGCGCCTCGATGCGGCGAACGGCCATCAGAAGATCGTCCTGTCCAGGCAGAGCCAGCACCGCATCGACCAGATCATGACGGGCGCCCTGCTCGCGCAACTGCACTTTCAGCCGGTCGGCGAAAAACGCCATCAGATCGACGGAGGTGGCATTGGCAGCCTTGACCCGCGCCTCAAGACTGGCGACGAATTCGCTCTGGTCCTCCTTGCGCTGGCCGACAAGGGTGGCGATCTCGGACTGGACGGCGCGCACCGAGCCCAGCCCTTCGAGCCGCGCCAGCGTGGACGCCGCCTTGTCGCTCTGCCGGCCCCGCTCGGCGCGCATCGCATTGGTGACCAACCTCAGCGAAACGATCTGGCCCAGCGGGAGACGCAGGCCATTGTCGAGAATGATCCGGATGACGCCAAGCGCAGCGCGGCGCAGCGCATAAGGGTCCTTGGAGCCGGTGGGTTTTTCGTCGATCGACCAGAAGCCGATCAGCGTGTCGAGCTTGTCGGCAAGGGCGACGGCGATGCTCACCGGCTCGGCCGGAACGCGATCCGACGGGCCAAGCGGCCGGTAATGATCGTCGATCGCGGCGGCAACCTTGACATCCTCGCCCTGCAAGGTCGCATAATAGCGGCCCATCAGTCCCTGCAGTTCGGGGAATTCGCCGACCATCTCCGTGGACAGATCCGCCTTTGCCAGCCGCGCCGCCCGCTCGGCCAGCCCGGCATCGGCGCCGACAGCAGGCGCGATCTCCTTGGCCAGCGACACGATGCGCGTTACCCGCTCGCCCTGCGAGCCGAGTTTGGCGTGGAAAGTGACTGTATCAAGCTTCCTGAGCCGCTCTTCCAGCCGGACCTTCCTGTCGGTTTCCCAGAAGAACCGCGCATCCGACAGGCGGG
>DAOMXG010000037.1:0-16290 GCA_035436995.1 Beijerinckiaceae bacterium | reverse complement strand
GGCCGACCCCAACGCCCCTGCCGCGGCCCCGGCGGAGCCGAAGAAGAAGATCGTCAAGCGGCCGCCTCCGAAGGAGCGCGGCATTGTCACCGATGATCCGCTGCCGGCGCTGGTGGCCGACAGCATCCGCCTTATTCAGGAGGCCGCACAGCGCTATCGCCAGATTGCCGAGACAGGCGGCTGGCCGAGCCTGCCGAAACAGCGCCTTGCGCTTGGCTCGAAGGGGCCGGCGGTGGTGGCCCTGCGCCAGCGGCTTGCCGCCGAGGGCGATCTCGATGCCGGCGCCACCAGCCAGCCGGTATTTGACAAGGCGCTCCAGGATGCGCTCAAGCAGTTCCAGTCGCGCCACGGCCTGGCCCGCTCGGGCGTGGTTGCGGGCTCGACACTGGAGGCGCTCAATGTCTCGGCTGCGACCCGCGCCCGTCAGCTGGAGAACAGCGCCCAGCGCCTGGTTGACCGCAACCTCAACCTGTCCGGCCGTTATGTGGTGGTCAACATCCCTTCGGCCTCGGTGGAGGCTGTCGAGAATGGCAGCGTGCGCCGCCGCTATGTCGCGGTTGTCGGCAAGCCGGAAAACGCTTCGCCGCAGGTCGATGCCCGCATTGGCACGGTCAATATCAACCCGACCTGGACCGTTCCGACCTCGATCATCAAGAACGAGTTCATCCCGAAGATGCGGTCCAATCCGGCCAACAACTTCCTTGCCCGCTCCAACATCCGCATCCTCGACCGTTCCGGCAACACGGTGCCTGCGTCCAGCATCGACTGGTCGACGGATCGGGCCGTGAACTACACGTTCAGGCAGGATTCCGGCTCCACCAATTCGCTTGGCCAGATCCGCATCGACATGCCCAACCGCGATGCGGTCTATATGCATGACACGCCATCCAAGCGCTTCTTCAACGCGCAGGACCGGTTCTTCAGCCATGGCTGCGTGCGCGTGCAGGATGTGAAGGGGCTCGCCGCCTGGCTGCTCGAAGGCACCGCCGGCAATTGGGACAAGAGCACGATCGAGGCGGCGATCAGCGAGGGCGAGCGCAAGGACATTCGGCTTGCGCGCCCGGTGCCGGTCGCTTGGGTCTATCTGACTGGCTATGTCACCGACGACGGCAAGACCCATTTCCGTGATGACGTCTACAGCCTCGATACCCCGCAGGCGATGGCGTCGCTGGTCGCCAGGCGAACGCAACGCCAGGCCCAGCGCGAGGCGCAGCAGCAGAACGCTGACTTCACCGCCTCGGTGCCTTCCGCTGGCTCGCTGGCAACCGGCCAGATGATCGATCCGCCGGTGAGCGATGCGCCGCGCCGCGGCTGGCTGTGGTGGTAGGAGTGCACAGGAGCGAAGCGACGCCGAGCTGACGCGAGGTATGCCCGCACCGTGTGCGGGCCACTCATAGGAGCGAAGCGACGCCGAGCCGATGCGAGGGACGCCCGCACCGCGTGCGGGCCACTCGTCAACCCTGCCTTATTCCGCCAGCACCCGCGTCGGCGGGAAGGTGATCTCCACCAGCGTGCCCTCGCGCACCTTGCTGTTGATGACGAAACTGGCGCGGTTGGCTTCCACCAGCGCCTTGGTCAGCGGCAGGCCAAGTCCGGTGCCGCCGCGCCCGCGCGCGTTCGACAATTGCCGGAACGGTTCCAGCGCCGCCTGGATTTCCTGCTCGGTCATGCCGACGCCGGTGTCGCGGACGCGGATGACCGCCTCGCCTTGATCGGTGAGGGCGGTGGAGACGATCACCTGTCCGCCCGGTTCGGTGAATTTGGACGCGTTGGACAGCAGGTTCAATACGATCTGGCGCAGTGACCGTTCGTCCGCCACCACCGGTGGCAGTTTGGCCGAAAGCTGCGAGCGCATGATCACCCGGTCGCGGTTGGCCTGCGGCTGCATGATTCCGAGGCAGGAGGTGACGATTGCGTTGAGGTCGACCGAGGCGAAGGTGAGTTCCATCCGCCCCGCTTCGATCTTCGACAGGTCGAGCAGATCGTTGACCAGGCTGATGACATGCGTGCCCGAGGTATGGATGTCGTTGAGATAGTCCTTGTAGCGCTCGGTGCCGATCGGCCCCAGCCGCTCGTCGCGCATCACCTCGGCAAAGCCGATGATGGCATTCATCGGCGTACGGATTTCATGGCTGACCTTGGCGAGAAAGTCCGATTTCAGGGCGCTCGAACGTTCGGCAGCGCGCTTGGCCTCGGTCAGTTCCGCTTCCGCCCGCTTCCAGGCCGTCATGTCCCGCACCACGGCGGCGAACTTGCCGGTGTCCGAGATCCGGCCGATGGTCATGAACAGTGGAATGCGCCCGCCCTTGCGCTCGCGCCCGATGACTTCGCGACCGTCATTGAGCACCGAAGCAACCCCGCCGGACTTGAGGCCATCGAGATAATCGAGCGCAGCAGCGTGGCTTTCGGGCGCCAGCAGCAGCGTCAGCCGCTCGCCGGTCAATTCGTTCTGATCGTAGCCGAACAGTGCCTCGGCGGACTTGTTGAGCGCCAGAATGCGTCCACCGTCGTCCAGCGAGACAACGCCATCGGTTGCAGTATCCAGCATGGCCTGCGCTTCACCGAGTTCGGCCTGCCGCTTCTTCAGTTCGAGATCGAGCGCCTTGGCGCGCGGGCCGTCTTCGGCATCCTGTGCGCGGCGTATGGTCACCAGCGTCGCATGCTCGCCCTGCCAGTCGATGGATTGGAGATGCGCATCGACCGGCAGCGTCGCCCCGTCGCGGCCCATGATCGTCACGGTATCGAATTCGCCCGTCACCAGCCCCGGTGCGGCGCGACCACGGAACAGCTTCTCCAGTCCCTTGAGCGCATCGAATTCGGCCAGTGTGTCGTAGCCGGTCAGGTCGAGCAGCGTCCGGTTGAGGTAGAGTGGCTTGTCGCCCCGGAAAACCAGAACGCCCAGCGGCATACGCTCAAGCAGCAGATCGGTAAAGCCTGCCGATGGCTGTTGTGCGCCCGCTGCCATAGCCGGCGGCACGCCGAGCGCCTTCGAAAGCTCCGCCTGTGCCTCGGCAACCCGGTTCGGCGGCACCTCGGTCTGGGTTTGCGGCGTCAGCGGGGCAGCCTTGCCCTTGCCGTGTCCGCCAACCGGCGTCGTTTCGATCCGCGCCCCCAGAGCCTTGGCAATCTCGCGGAAGGCGTTGCGCTCCGAATGGCTGAGCCCGGCATTCTGCGCGCCGCTGGCCGGCGGCAGATTCGGCTTCAGTGGCACTACTTTCGGTTCGCCCAGGGTGGCGCCCACATGTGTCTTGAGGGAGGGCAGCGGCACCACCGAGGCATCATCCGCCGGCGGGGCCGGCGAGGGCAGGGGCCTCCCCTCAGGCCTCGGCGCGAGATGCTTGCCGGCCGCTGTGCCGGAGGATGCGTCTGGGGTGGGGCGCGCGTCCTGCTGGTGGTGCGGCACGTCACCCAGAATTGCTTCCAGCCGCCGGATTGCGGCCTCGAAATCGTTGTCCGTCGTGGCCGGTGCGGTCTCGCTCACCGGCAGTGCCGGCTCAGGCGCGGGCACGGCCGGACTGGCTGTGGCCGAGTTGGCAGGGCGCTCGAACCGGATCAGGCCGAAGCCGTTGAATCCGGTCAGGGCGCGGCTTGCGTCAAACGCCGGCATTGCTGAAAACTCGACAGGCAGGGTCCGCGTCCCGTCTGCCATTGGCCAGTCGACGCAGATCCCGTTCCATGTGGTTGCGGCGAGCATGGCTCGCGCCACATCCCCGGCGCGCACCGGGTCGATCTCGGCGATCACATCGACGAAGTTGCGGCCGACCAGATCACGCGCATGGATGCCCAATGCCTGCGTGAAAACAGGCGACACGCTGGAAATCGCGCCTTCGGCATCGGTCAGGAACACGAACCGCTGCGTCTTGCGCGCGCCGTCCTGCTCCACGGCAGGTTGGGGGAGGGGGCTCTGCACGGCGCTCGCCGGCTCGGAAGCCTTCTTTGGCTCGGGATCAGGCAGGTTCAGGGCCGGGCCTTCGCCGAACAGCGCCACCAGACCGGGCGTTCCATCCGCCAGGGTCAGGCGCAGCGCCTGAACCGGCAGGGGCTCAAGCCGCCCGCCGATGAAGAACCGCAGGGGCTCGGCAAGCCGGTCGCTGTCGGCCGCCCTGATGAACGCCTTGAGCCGCTGCGCGCCCGGAGCCGCCGCGCTGAACGCGACAGCCCCGTCCATGCCGGAACCGAACAGGCTGCGTGCGGATGGCGACGCCCATCGCGGCGCTCCGGTCTCGTCGAAAACGACCGTCGCGCGCTCATCGCGCTCGAGCGCAGCACCCCGTGCCGCTCCCACCAGAGCGGCAAGAATGCCATGATCAGCCAGAACGGCCATTTGCCTTGCTCCACCAGCACCCGCCGGGCGGAATCCCCCGGCTGGGAACAAACCTTAATAAATCCTTGCCAGTTCTTACCGCGAATGGGCCAAACCGTCCATGAATGGCACAGTTGGAGAGGCAGCGATCGTTTATCAACCTTAACGGGGCGCCGGTTGGTATTGTTGCTGTCCGCCAAAATGCCCATTGGTGGACGCCGCCGCCAATGGCATGATAGAAATCTGCATGAACAGGGAGGAAGCGATGCTCAAGAATCCATTCGAAGTGCCGAACGAAATGCGGGATCTTGCCAGCCGCAGCGTCGAGCAGGCTCGCAAGGCGTTCGAGACCTTTATCGGTGCGGCCCAGAAAGCGTCTGATCAGGTCCATGCCGGACCGATTCCGGTTCCCAAGAACTTCGCCGACGCCTCGCGCATGACGGTCGAATTTGCCGAACGCAACATGAATGCCGCCTTCGACATGGCCCAGAAACTCGTTCAGGCCAAGACCATCGAGGAGGCACTGCGCATTCAGACCGAATACATGCAGAGCCAGGCGCATGCCCTGCAGTCACAGATGCAGGAAGCCGGCAATCGCGTGAAATTGCAGATGGAAGATGCCGCCAGCCACATGGCCTCGACGGTCGAGACGGTGAAGGCCACGGTGGCAAAGGCAACCAATGCCGCCACCAGCGCCGCAACCGCCGCCGTGACGCCGAAGGCGCCGAAGAAGCCGGCCAAATAGGCCGTCTGGCGCACCAGTTACGCATTTTGTGCATTGCAGCATTGCGAGCGCAGCATTTATGTTGCAATGCACAATAGACCTGCTATAGGGAGCCAATCAGGCAGGCCAGTGGCCTGCGCTCCCAAGGTCCTGGGCGGGTCCTCCGGGAGTGTCCCCCGAGCCCAAGGATTCGTGTCATGGCCGCTGCCAAGAAGACCTCCCCCGTTGAGTCCGTCGAAACTGCGGTTCAGGCCGCGCTTGCTCCGATCAGCCAGATGCAGGAGAAGATGCGCGAGACCGCTGAGAAGAGCCTTGAGCAGGCTCGCAGCCAGTTTGAAGCCGTCAAGGATGCGGCCGAGAAGGCGTCTGGCAAGCTCGAAGAGAGCGTCAACGCTGCCAAGTCCGGCGTCGTGGCCTTCAATCTGAAGGCGATCGAACTGGCTCGCAAGAACGCCAACGTTTCGTTCGATCACGTTCAGGCGCTGTTCGGCGCCAAGACCCTGCAGGACGTGTTCGCGCTGCAGTCCGAGTTCGTCAAGAAGCAGCTTGAGGTCGGTCAGGCCCAGGTGCAGGAGCTTGCGGCCCTTGGCCAGAAGCTCGCCGCCGATGCCGCCGAGCCGGTGAAGTCGGCGCTGTCCAACAGCTTCAAGCCGTAATAGCGGGACCTCCCGCACAGAGCGCATGATCGGGGCGGGCTTCGGCCCGCCCTGTTTCATTCAGCTGCGAAATTCGCCGCCGACGCTAGGCTTGGCCCTTGAATTCCGGATCGAATGCCCATAGGGTCCGCGCGCTTTCCGCTTTGAAGGGCATGCAGCCGTAGCTCAGTTGGCTAGAGCGTCGGATTGTGGCTCCGAAGGTCGCTGGTTCGAGCCCAGCCGGCTGTACCATCCCTCAAACGCGGTATGCATCAGAAAGGCCGGCAGGTTGCGTCCTGCCGGCCTTTTTTCTGGTCGGGCACTCCGAAACGGGCCGAAAGGTCAATCTTGAGAGCCAAAGGTATCAGTCTGACTTTTCCAGCAACGGCAGCAGCTCGCGGCGGATCCGTTGGCGCAGGTCGTCGCGCACGGACCGAAAAGCCTGAAGGCGCGCCTCGCGTGAACCGCCAGCCTCGGTCGGATCATGAATCGACCAGTGGATGTGCCGTATACTGGCAAATCGCAGCCGGTCGATCACCGCTGCCTGGGCCTGGTCCGAAAGGGTAACGACAAGATCGAACCCCTCCATCGCCAGCGCATTCATCGCATGCGGCACATCCTCGCTGAAATCGATGCCGATTTCACGCAGCACGGCAAGTGCGAAGGGATTGCGTTCAGAGCGGATCAGGCCGGCGCTTTCGACATGCACGTATTGCCCGAGCTTGCGGCGGGCCAGCCCCTCGGCCATCGGAGAGCGAACGGAATTCAGCGTGCACAGAAACAGGATCGAGTGGATCGGTGCGGCAGGCCCGCTCACGCTTCCCGCCCCGTCCAGCTCAGGGCGGAAATCAGTGTGAACAGGCGGCGGGCTGTCTGGTGATCAAGTTCGATCTTGCCCTCCAGCCGCTCGCGCACGATGGCAGACCCCTCATTGTGCACCCCGCGGCGGGCCATGTCGATGGCTTCGATCCGGTCCGCCGTGGCATTGCGGATGGCCTCGTAATAGCTGTCGCAGATGAGGAAATAATCCTTCACGATTTTCTTCAGCGGCGTCAGCGACAGCACATGCACAACCACGGTGTCTCCCTGCTCGCGCCGGATATCGAACACCAGGCGGTTGGACACCAGCCCCAGATGCAGCGCATACGGGCCGCCGTCATCATGAGCGAGCGCGAAATAGTTTTCCTCGATCAGATCATAGATGGCGACCTGCCGCTCATGTTCCTGATCCGGCGTGCCGCGCTCGATTGACGTCTCGTCGAGCACAACGGAGTAAAGTCTCTTGCGGGGATCATCATCGCTCATTGGCTGTCCGTCAGTCGATATCGTCGAGCCGGATAGCAACAGACCGCGCGTGAGCCTGCAACCCCTCCGATTCGCCAAGCACCATCGCCGCTGGCCCAAGCTGTCTGAGCGCCTCCGGCGAACAGGCGAGCAGCGAGGTGCGCTTGACGAAATCCATGACGCCCAGCCCTGAGGCAAACCGCGCCGAACGGGCGGTTGGCAGGACATGGTTGGAGCCGCCGACATAGTCGCCGATGGCTTCCGGCGTATGGGCTCCGATGAAAATCGCCCCTGCATGGCGGATCCGGCCTGCCACCGCCTCGGCATCGCTGAGGTGCAGTTCGAGATGCTCGGGCGCCAGCCGCTCGATCAGGGGCAGGGCCTCGTCGAGGCTGCCGACGGTGATGATGGCGCCGAAATCGCGCCAGCTGGCCCCGGCGATCGCCGCCCGCGGCAGGCTGGCCAGTTGCCGTTCGACCGCCGCGGACGTCGCCTCGGCCAGCGCCGTATCGGTGGTGATCAGGATCGACTGGGCGGCGGTGTCATGTTCGGCCTGCGCCAGCAGGTCGGCCGCGATCCATTCGGGATTGCCGGTCGCATCGGCCAGAATGACCACTTCCGACGGGCCGGCGATCATGTCGATGCCGACCGTGCCGAACACCTGCCGTTTGGCGGCAGCCACATAGGCATTGCCCGGCCCGACGATCTTGGCGACGGGGGCGATGGTCCCGGTGCCATAGGCAAGCGCCGCGATCGCCTGCGCGCCGCCGATGCGGTAGACGGTGTCGATGCCGGCAATATCGGCGGCGACCAGCACCAGCGGATCAACGACGCCGCCCGGTGTCGGCACCACCATCACCAGGCGCCTGACGCCGGCGACCCGGGCCGGAACGGCATTCATCAGCACGGACGAAGGATAGCTGGCCGTGCCGCCCGGCACGTAGAGCCCGGCAGAATCGACCGCTGTCCAGCGCCAGCCGAGCGACACGCCGAGGCCATCGGTAAAGCGGGCATCGGCCGGCCGCTGACGCTCGTGGTAGGCACGAATCCGTTCGGCGGCGAGGCGCAGCGCTCCCACTGCCTCGGGGCTTGCCCTGTTGTGGGCAGCGGCAATGTCAGCCCGCGTGAAGGCAAATCCGGTTGCGTTGAGATCGACCCTGTCGAAGCGCAGCGTGTAGTCAGCAACCGCGCTATCGCCGCGCTCCCGGACATCGGCCAGGATCGCGCGCACGCTGGCATCGACATCTTCCGAAACCTCGCGCTTCATGCCGATCAGGGTGGCGAAAGCTTCGGCAAAACCGGCGGATCTTTGGTCAATGCGGCGCATGTCAGGCCCTGATACGCTCGATCTGGGCGCCACAGGTGCTGAGCTTCTTCTCCAGCGCCTCGAAGCCGCGATCGAGATGGTAGACCCGGTTGACGGTTGTAACGCCTTCGGCAGCAAGTCCGGCGATGACAAGGCTGACGGAGGCCCTGAGGTCAGTGGCCATCACCGGGGCGCCTTTGAGCTTTTCTACCCCCTCGACAATCGCCAGATCGCCCTTGAGCGTGATCCTGGCGCCCAGCCGCGCAAGTTCGGAGACATGCATGAAGCGATTTTCGAAAATCGTCTCGGTAATGTGAGACGTTCCGCGGGCGCGTGTCATCAGCGCCATCAGCTGCGCCTGCAGATCGGTGGGGAAAGCCGGAAATGGTGCCGTGGTCACATCCACCGCGTCGATGCCGCTGCCGTTACGGCGCACGCGAATGCCCTCGTTGGAAGAGGTGATGTCCACCCCTGCCTTGCGCAGAACATCGAGCGCCGCCTGAAGATGCTCGGGCCGGGCGCCTTCCAGCAGCACGTCGCCGCCTGCCATCGCTGCCGCCATGGCATAGGTTCCGGCTTCGATCCGGTCCGGAATCACCCGATGGGTTGCACCGTTGAGGCGGGAGACGCCCTTGATCTCGATGGTCGAGGTTCCCTGGCCCCTGATCTTGGCGCCCATCTGGTTGAGGCAATCGGCCAGATCGGTCACTTCCGGCTCGCGTGCGGCATTGTGGATGATGGTCGTGCCATGCGCCAGCGTCGCCGCCATCAGCGCCACATGTGTTCCGCCGACCGTCACCGAGGGGAAGAAAATCTCGGCGCCCTTCAGCCCTTTTGGCGCGCGGGCGACCATATAGCCTTCTTCGATCTCGATCGTCGCACCCAACCGCTCCAGCGCCATGATGTGCAGATCGACCGGGCGCGTGCCGATGGCGCAGCCGCCCGGCAGGGACACCCGACATTCGCCCATGCGCGCCACCAGCGGACCGACGACCCAGGACGAGGCCCGCATCGTGGAGACCAGATCGTAGGGCGCGCAGGTATCGACGATGGTCGCCGCATTGATCATCAGGGTGTCGCCGCCATCCTGCGCCTCACCCCGACGCTTGCCGGCGATGGTGATGTCGACGCCATGATTGCCGAGGATGCGGGCCAGTGCACGTACGTCGGAAAGGCGCGGCACATTTTCGAGCACCAGCTGACGATCGGTCAAAAGGCCGGCAATCATCAGCGGCAATGCGGCATTCTTGGCGCCGGAAATCGGAATCGTGCCGTTCAGCCTGTTCCCGCCGGTAATCTTGATGCTGTCCATCGATCAGTTCCTAAGCACCTGCCAGAGCCGCCCCGCCCGCCAATGCGCCCCGCGCATAGCACAAACTCAGCCAAAGACAGCAAAAAAGCGGTAGCCGCTGTCAGTTTCCTGAGGAATGTGGCGGTTCGCCCTTGCCAGTCTCTTGCGCCTTGCGGGCGCGCCCCTGCGCCTTGCGCCGCTTGAGGTTTTCCCGCAAGGCCGCCGAAAGCCGCGCCCGGCGATCTTCAGCGGCGGAAGGCGGAGTGGGGACGGGCTGTGGTGGGCCTTTTTGATTCATGGCAATGACGAATGGCCGGAAAGCATGGGACGCCTGCGCTTACCATAGTTGGGTCCCTGACCGGAAGCGGCCTGAAAAGGGCTGGCCTTGCGGGCCTGGAGCAAGCTATGAATTGGCATGCCGGCCCTGAGGGGGTTGGTCGGGAGTTGTAGGCCGATGTATGATTACCAGGCGACGTTCAAGGCGGCGCGTGCAGCACTGAAGGCGGAAAAGCGGTATCGCGTCTTTACCGAAATCGAGCGTGATGCCGATCGTTTTCCGATCGCCCGATGGCATGGCCCGAACGGGCTGGTGCGGGATGTCACGGTTTGGTGTTCCAACGATTATCTTGGCATGGGCCGTCACAAGGATGTGGTGGCGTCCATGGTCGGCACCGCCAGCACCTGCGGCGTCGGCGCCGGCGGAACCCGCAACATCTCTGGCAACAGCCACGCAGTGATCGAGCTTGAGAAGGAACTCGCAGCCCTGCATGGCAAGGAAGCGGCGCTGGTTTTCTCGTCGGGCTATGTCGCCAACCAGACGGCGATTTCAACGATCGCCCAATTGCTCCCCGATTGCCTCATCCTGTCGGACAGCGACAACCACAATTCGATGATCGACGGCGTCAGGCGGGCCGGCCGGGCGCGGGCGATCTTCCGCCACAATGACGCGGCTCATCTTGAAGAACTGCTGGCCGCAGCCGATCCTGACCGGCCCAAGCTGATCGTCTTTGAAAGCGTGTATTCCATGGATGGCGATGTTTCGCCGATCCACGCCTTCTGTGATCTGGCCGAGAAATACGGCGCCATGACCTATATCGACGAGGTGCATGCCGTCGGCATGTATGGCGCTCACGGGGCTGGCTATGCCGAAGAGATCGGCGCCATGGACCGGCTCGATATCATTCAGGGCACCCTGGCCAAGGGTTACGGCTGTTTCGGCGGCTATATCACCGGCACGGAAGCGATGATCGATGCGGTGCGCAGCCATGCTCAGGGGTTCATATTTACCACTGCGCTGCCTCCGCCCGTAGCGGCCGCTGCGCGTGCGGCGATCCATCACCTGCGGATTTCGCAGGTCGAGCGCGAGGCCCAGCGCCGTCAGGTGCGCCGTGTCAAGCAATTGCTAGCCGAGGCTTCGATCCCGGTGCTGGACAATCCCACCCACATCGTCCCGGTGATGGTGGGCGACGCGGCCCTTGCCAAGCTGGCCTCCGATCGCCTGCTCGACCGGCACGGCATCTACGTGCAGCCGATCAACTACCCCACCGTGCCACGCGGAACCGAACGGCTGCGCATCACGCCCACGCCATTTCACGATGACGCGTTGATCGATCAGCTGATCGCGGCGCTGGGCGAGGTCTGGGAGGCGCTTGATCTGCCGCGCACCGCCAAAGTGACCAAGCCCGCCGCTTCCACCGCATCGATCACGGTGTTTTCCCCCGCCGGCGGCTGATCTGACATCTTCTGGGGTTTTGCCGCTTGCCACAGGCGGGCGCCTGTGGCAGACGTCGCCCCGCATCGCTGCCGTAGCTCAGTGGTAGAGCACTCCCTTGGTAAGGGAGAGGTCGAGAGTTCGATCCTCTCTGGCAGCACCAGCCACTCTCATGCAAACCGATGATTTTCCGGTTCAGGTAGAGAAGGCTGGCTATTTCCGGGGCTTAGGCAAACGACCCTCGTTCAGAGAGACCTGACAACAGAGAATTTTGGGCGCTTTTGGGGGCTTATTTCAGGGCATTTCTCCGCACCCATGTGGGCATTTTCCGAGTGCGGCCTGGGCGCAAGCCGGAGAGCGGTTCGAGTTTCCGCACAGATTGGTTCGAACGTCAGGAATGCGCCCTCATCGCGGTCGTTCAGGAGCCAAGCAGTTTCGTCCGTGAGCGGTCATTGAGAAGGTGCGTTCGACGTCGCGCTTGAAGAATGATATCGTCATGCATATAATGATAGCGTCGCAATCGTTTTACGGAGTGCGCTATCATGGCTGCTGTCACCATTCGCAATCTTTCTGATGAGACGCACCGGGCTCTGAAAGTTCGCGCAGCGCAGCATAACCGCAGCGCCGAAGCCGAGATACGCGCGATTTTGGAAGCCGCTGTCCGCCCCGAAAGCCGTCTTCGCCTTAGTTCGACCTTGTCGCAGATGAGCAGGAAGATCGGCCTCACCAATGCTGATGTCGAGGCGCTCGAACAGACACGCAATGCCAACCCTGCCGAACCGATGCGCTTCTGATGATCCTGCTCGACACTAATGTCGTCTCCGAGGCAATGAAGCCTCAACCTGATCTCTCTGTCCGCGATTGGCTCGACGCGCAGGTAGCCGAGACGCTGTTCCTGTCGAGTGTCACCGTAGCGGAATTGCTTTTCGGCATCGGGGCGTTGCCGGATGGCAAGCGAAAGGACAATCTTACTGCGGCGCTCCACGGGGTCATGGACCTGTTCGGGTCGCGCATCCTGCCCTTCGATGCCAGTGCGGCACGGCGTTATGCGGATATCGCTGTAAAGGCGCGCATGGCCGGCAAGGGTTTCCCCACGCCTGACGGCTACATCACTGCGATCGCTGCTGCGCATGGATTCGCCGTTGCGTCACGCGACACGGGCGCATTTCACGCTGCAGGTCTGACCGTGATCAATCCCTGGACGGATGTGCAAGGGTGAGTCCTTCGTTCTCTTCGCCGAATGTCTCGGCGATGAAGGAGAACGATCATGGGACGCGGATGTTCCCCGTCAGCACCCATGAGACAGGTCGGTTGATCTCGGCAAAGGAGAGTTTCTGTTCCATCGTCACCAAGAGGAGCGACGATGAGACAGAAGCAGACGATGCCCGCCAGTTCGGCGGAGGAGGCGATCAAGGATATCCGGCGCGCGACGCGGCGGCATTGGACGGCTGAGGACAAGATCAGGATCGTGCTGGAAGGCCTTCGGGGCGAGGACAGCATCTCGGAGTTGTGCCGGCGCGAGGGGATCGCCGCCTCGCAGTATTACGGCTGGTCGAAGGAGTTCCTGGAGGCCGGCAAGCGGCGTCTGGCGGGCGACACGGCGCGGGCCGCCACATCCGACGAGGTGAAGGGCCTGCGCCGCGAGGCCCAGGCGCTCAAGGAGGTCGTGGCCGATCTGACGCTCGAGAACCGCCTGCTCAAAAAAAGCATGACCGGGGATGGGGAGGACGGCGAATGAGATACCCCGCATCCGAGAAGGCCGAGATCATCGGCCTGGTCGAGGGCTCGCACCTGCCGGCCAAGGCGACGCTTCGCAAGCTCGGTATCCCGCGCGCTACATTCTACCGCTGGTACGAGCGCTATCTGACCGGCGGCGTGGAGGCGCTGGCCGATCGCCGCTCACGGCCGGATCGCGTCTGGAACCGTATCCCCGACGTGGTTCGGGCCCAGATCGTCGACCTTACGCTGGAGGCGCCGGAGCTGTCTCCGCGCGAGCTGGCCGTGCGCTTCATCGACGAGCGGAGGTACTTCGTCTCAGAAGCATCGGTCTATCGCTTGCTGAAGGCGCATGACCTGATCACCTCGCCAGCCAATGTGGTGATCAAGGCGGCCGAGGAGTTCAAGGACAAGACCACCGCGCCTAACCAGCTCTGGCAGACCGACTTCACCTACCTGAAGATCACCGGCTGGGGCTGGTACTATCTCTCGACGGTGCTCGACGACTTCTCGCGCTACATTGTCGCCTGGAAGCTGTGTAGCACGATGCGCGCCGACGATGTCACCGACACGCTTGACCTGGCGCTGAAGGCATCAGGGCTCGACCACGTCACGGTCGTGCATCGGCCCCGGCTGCTCAGCGACAACGGCAGTTCCTACGTCAGCGAGGACCTGGCGAAGTGGCTCGCCGAAAAGCGCATGGGCCACGGCCCGGAAGCGGTGGTCGACCCGGCCTTGCGGGTCCATGGGCTGAAGGGGCTCAGGGTGGCCGACGCCTCGGTGATGCCGACGATGGTCTCCGGCAACACGCAGGCCGCTGTTTTCATGATTGCGGAAATGGCCGCCGATCTTATCCTCGCCGAGGGTTGATCACAGGCGCCGCCGAACGGCGCATCGCGCACTTCAAGAAAGGAACATTCGCATGGGTATCTTCCAGAATTTCATCGGCGGTGAAGGCGTGGGCGCCACTTCGGCATCCCGGAACATCAATCCCTCCAACACCCATGACGTCATCGGCGAGTTTGCGAGCGCCACGGTCGCGGATGTGGATCAGGCTGTCGCCGCGGCAAAGGCCGCCTTTCCGGCATGGAGCCGCACGACGCCGCAGGAGCGCCATGACATCCTGAAAAAGGCTTCCGATGAGGTGCTGGCCCGCAAGGATGAGCTTGGCCGGATTCTCAGCCGGGAAGAGGGCAAGACCTTGCCGGAAGGCATTGGCGAAGCCACCCGCGCCGGGCAGATTCTCGCCTTCTTTGCCGGCGAAGCCTTGCGTCTCAATGGCGAGGCTGTTCCCTCGATCCGGCCCGGAGTTGGCATTGAGATCACCCGCGAAGCGGTGGGCGTCGTGGGCATGATCACGCCGTGGAACTTCCCCATCGCCATTCCGGCCTGGAAAATCGCGCCCGCGCTGGCCTATGGCAATACGATTGTGTTGAAGCCCGCAGACCTCGTGCCGCATTCCGCCTGGGCACTGTGCGATATCCTCAACCGCGCCGGGCTGCCCAAGGGTGTGCTCAACCTTGTCATGGGAAAGGGGTCGGTTGCCGGGCAGGCGATCATCGACCACAAGGACGTATCGGCGCTTTCGTTCACGGGCTCGGTGGCCACCGGGCGGCGCATCGCGGCGGCGGCTGTCGGCAGCCAGCCGATGAAGAAGATCCAGCTCGAAATGGGTGGCAAGAATCCGCTCGTGGTGCTGGATGACGCCGACCTAAAGACGGCCGTGGAATGCGCGGCGAATGGGGCGTTCTTCTCCACGGGCCAGCGCTGCACCGCCTCCTCGCGGCTGATCGTGACGGAGGGCATCCACGATGCCTTCGTCGCAGCGCTGACCGAACGGATGCAAGGCCTCACAGTTGATGACGCCTTGAAGGCGGGCACGCATATCGGCCCGGTCGTCGATGCCAAGCAGCTCGAAACCGACGAGAGCTACATCGCCATAGGCCGCAAGGAGGGCGCGAAGCTGCATTGGGGTGGCGAGCGGCTGAACCGGGAGAATCCCGGCTTTTATCTCCAACCCGCGCTCTTCACCGAATGCACCAACCAGATGCGGATCAGCCGCGAGGAAATCTTCGGTCCTGTTGCCAGCGTCATCCGGGTCAAGGGCTATGACGAGGCGCTCGCGGTGGCGAACGATACCGAGTTCGGGCTCTCCTCGGGCATCTGCACCACCAGCCTGAAATATGCGACGCATTTCCGTCGGAACAGCGAAGCGGGCATGGTGATGGTGAATCTGCCGACGGCGGGCGTTGATTATCATGTGCCCTTCGGTGGCCGAAAGGGCTCCAGCTATGGCCCGCGCGAACAGGGCGCCTATGCTCGCGAGTTCTACACCACGGTGAAGACGGCTTACACGCTCGCCTGACCACGACGTCAGCGCCAGCATGTTCCAAGGCGGGTCTCTCTTGGCCCGCCTTTTTTTGTTTCGCCGCCTCTCGCGATCCTCCGTCTGCGGTTCAATCTCGTGCGCCGGTCCAAGTCACGTTCAACCTGAACAGCACTGGATCATTGGCTCGGGGGGATTCAAGGACTGTGGCCGATACTGAGACGTCCAGCTTCACGGATGATCGGCTGAACCTGAGCGATGGCGAAGTATCCGCGCGATCTGCGCACCTTGGCGGGCTCCAGATGGAGGATCCAGTCGCTGATGCTGGGTTCAGCCCGGCCCCCAGGATACCGCTTTGGAGCCTGATACTGCACCGCTGGGCTGTCGTAGCTGATCGAATCTGACCTGTGCATGAAAACGGATTGAGCCATGGAGCGGGGCTGAACCAGCAACGCTGCAGTCGACAGGCCGTTCAGTGCTTCACGGCATAGCCATCGGCAAGGGCGATCGAACGGGCTGGAACCGGGTAGGGAGAAATCACCGATTCGGCGAGCACACGCCCAAGCGCCGCTGCGGGCGGGACGACGCTGGAGGCGTCGGCTGTACCGTCGAGAGTATCGGTTGGAGCAGCGCGAAAATCGGGATGGCGGCCATGGCTCAGCCATTGAAACGGATCGCGCCAGCGTCCGCCAGATCATAGCCTTGGAACAGCGCTGCCCGCGCCTGGAATTCCGGGCTCCTCATTGCGGCGAACACCTTCTGCGGACCGGGCTCGAAGTAGGTGCGCCTGCGCATCACGAGATCGAAATGCTCGGTCGCCAGCGGCACGAAGCCGAGCCCGTTCGCCGCCGCCGCCGCTCGCGTGGCCAGCCCACAATCAATCTCACCCGTGCGCACGGCGACGGCAAGATCGTGGCCCGTCGCGAAAACCGTCGCGGGAATGCTCAGCCGCGCCTCCGCAAGGCCTGCGCGGGCGAGCAGGAGATCCCGAAGC